>DATEMN010000192.1:0-14164 GCA_035275565.1 Pseudonocardiaceae bacterium
GGTCGGCCAGCACCACGGCGACGTCGGCCAGCAGGGATCCGAGCAGCACCGCCGCGGTGGACAGCACGCCCAACGCCGCCAGCATCGGGAAGTCGACGGCCAGCGCGGCGGTGACCACGGCCTCGGCCACACCAGGCCAGGAGAAGATCTCCTCCACCAGCACGGCCCCGGTGACTAGCTCGGGCACCCGGGCTCCGAGCAGGGTGACGAACGGCAGTAGCGCGGTGGGCAGCGCGTGGCGCAGCACGATCCGCCACTCCGGCAGGCCGCGGGCCCGGGCGCCGGTGACGTGGTCCTCAGCCAGTGCGGTCAGCAGGGAGGCCCGCAGGTGCAGGATCAGCCACGGGGTCTGTGACACTCCGAGCACCAACGCGGGCATGATCAGGTGGCGGGTGACCTGGTCGACGCTGATCGGGGCGCCGGGAGCGGTCAGTCCGGCCACCGGCACCCAGCGCAGGCTCAGTGCGAACAGCGCGATCGCGCCCAGCCCGAGCACGAACGAGGGGATGCCCTCCAAGGCGTGCGCCATCGCGGTCACGAACCGGTCGAGCAGCCCTCCTTGGCGCCAGGCTGTCAGCACCCCGATCACCAGCGCGACCACGATCATGATGACCAGACCGACCGAGACCAGCAGCAGCGTCCAGGGCAGCCGCTGGGCGATCACGTCGGCTACCGGTTGGCGAAACGCTCGGGAGGTGCCCAGGTCCCCGGACAGGATGCCGGTCAGCCAGCGCCACAGTTGGACGAATACCCCATCGTCGAGCCCGAGTTGGGCGCGTACTCGGGCGATGTCCTCGGCGCCGGCGGTGAAGATGTCCACCCCGTAGTACTGGTAGATCGGGTCGAACGGTGACGCCGCACCCAGCAGGAAGATCCCCACCGCGACCACCACCAGCACGGGCACCACGAAGGCCAGCCGGCGCAGCACGAGCCACCCGACCGCCTGCCATTGATGCGCGGCGGCATCCCTATTCCTGGACAGCAGATCCGGTCTGGTCATCGCTTGGGTGCCCAGTCCTCGAAGTTCCACAGCGCCCCCCAGGTCAGCACACCGTGGCTGTGTGGGTCGACCACCGGGGTGTAGCCGTTCCACTTCTGCCGCATGACGTAGGAGTGGTCCAGGAAGACCAGGAACACGAATCCCGGATCGGCGGCGTAGGCGCGCTGCCAGCGTTTGACCGCCGCGATCTGCTCGGCCGGATCGGTGGCCCGCCGGGCGGCATCCAGACCGGCGTCTACCTCGGCGTTGCGATAGGAGCCGGGGTTGTTGAACCCGTCCCCGCCGAAGCTGGAGTGCAGCAGCGGGTAGATCACCTGATCCGGGTCGAGCTGGCTGCCACCGCCCATCACCAGCGAATCCTGCGCCAGCCGCGGCTCGATCGCCTCCCACCCGAGACCTTCCAGCACGACCTCGATACCGACCGCCTTGGCGTCGGACACCACCGCCTGCGCAAGGTCCTTGCGTACCGTGTCCGTCGCCGGGTACATCAGGGTGAAGCGGGCCGGTTGGCCGTTGCGGGCCCGGATCCCGTCCGCACCGGGGACCCAGCCGGCGGCGTCGAGGATGCGGCTAGCCTCAGCCGGGTCGTACCGGAACTGGGCGGCGGGTTCCACGTAGGAGGCGAGCACCGCCGGCACCGGAGTAGACGCGGCCACGCCTTTGCCGGTCAGGAGGGCGTCGATCATTCCTTGCCGGTTGACGGCGACGTTCAAGGCTTTACGGATGGCCGGGTCGCCGGTTACCGGGTGGCTCGAGGGCATGGTGACGGTGCGGTAGTCGGCACTGCGGTGATGCAGCACCGCGAACTCGCCGCCCTCGAAAGTCCGGGCCAGTGCCGGTGGCAGCACGGTCGCGTCGAGGTCGCCGGCGCGCATCTGTTGCGCGCGGGTGTTGTCGTCCTCGGCGAACACGATCGTGATCTTCTTGACGGCCGGCGCGCCGTCGAAGTATGCCTCGTTGGCGGCCAGCGTCATCGTGGAGCCTTTGCGCCACTCGGCGAACTTATAGGGCCCGGTGCCGATCGGCGCGGAGTTGAACGGCGAGCTCTCCAGCGGTGCCGGGGTGGCCAGCGCCTCGGACGGCATGATGCCCAGGTTGAGCCGGTTCGCGAACGGTGCGTACGGGTACGCCAAGTCGAACCGGACCGTCGAAGCATCGATCTTCTCGACGCCGGTGAGCATCGGGAAGTCCGAGCGGACGGTCGAGGCGAAAGCCGGGTTCAGCACGGCACGGTAGGTGGCCACCACGTCCTCGGCGTCGAACACCGAGCCGTCGTGGAAGCTGACTCCCTGGCGCAGCCGCACCGTCCAGGACCGCCCGTCGGCGGCGACGGCGGGCACCTCGGCGGCTAACGCCGGAACCACCTGCAGCGTCGCGTCGTGCTTGATCAGCCCGTCGAACAGCTTCGACGCGCCTTCGCTACCGAAGCCGAGCAACGGGTTCAGCGCCTCCCACTCGTAGCCCTCGCCGACCACGATGGCCTCGGTCGACGGGTCGGCTGCGGGCGGTGAGCTACACGCTGACAGCCCAGTGATAATCAGGACGAAGGGGACAAACAGGCGACTCCTCATATGGTGACGGTACGTCGTTGCAATAAAGGGGCAGTAGCCACCGAATGGGGGAAGCAATAGTGAGGTGTCACCAATCCATCGCGCTCGGCGATCAGCACGCTGCCCTGCGTCTACCTGCCTGCCGTCCACTCTGGGATACTTCGAGCTTCATAACGGGCGGACAAAGCTCGCGGGTAGGTCCGCTGACACCAGCAGTAGCGCCGCCAGGACAGGAATCACACCGTGAGCACGCCCGCCGACCTCACCGCTACCGAGCTCATGGCCGCCTACCGCGCGGGTGAGCTGTCGCCGGTCGAGGCTGTTCAGGACGTGCTGGATCGCATCGATCAGTTTGACTGGCAGGTGCGGGCGTTCTGCCTGGTGGACGCCGACCGCGCACTGGAGACGGCCAAGGATTCGGAACGGCGCTGGCGACACGGGCAGCCCCAAGGCATGGTCGATGGCGTGCCGACGTCGATCACCGACATGTTTCTCACCCAGGGGTGGCCTACCCTACGTGGTTCGAAGGTGGTAGCGCCGAACCAGGAATGGCCGGTGGACGGGCCGTCGGTGGCCCGGCTGCGCGAGCACGGCGCGGTGCTGCTCGGCAAGACGACGACCTCCGAGCTGGCTTGGAAGGCTGTCACCGACAGCCCGCTCACCGGCGTCACGGTCAACCCCTGGGACACCAGTCGGACACCTGGGGGTTCTAGCGGCGGCAGCGCCGTTGCGGTGGCCCTGGGGATGGGACCACTCTCAATGGGTACCGACGCAGGTGGTACGGCCCGCATCCCGGCATCCTTCACTGCGACGGTGTCGATCAAGCCGACCTACGGCCGAGTACCGCACTGGCCGTCCGGCCCGTTGAGCACCCTTGGATACGCCGGGCCGATGGCCCGTACGGTGGCCGACACCGCGCTGCTGCTCGACGTCGTCTCCGGGCACGACGCCCGGGACTGGTCCGCGCTACCACCGGCCGCCCGCTCGTACTCCGGTGCGCTGGACAGCGGTGTGCTGGGTCTGCGGATCGCGCTGAGCCCGACGTTGGGTTACGTCGACGTCGATGCGGACGTGGCCGACGCCGTGCAGACCGCCGCGTACGTGTTCCGGGATCTCGGCGCGGAGGTCGAGGTCGCCGATCCGGGTTTCGCCGAGTGTGTGCAGGATTTTCACGCACTCTGGTTCACCGGAATGGCCAAGACCGTCGCACGCCTGACCTCCCGCGAACGCGAATTTCTCGAACCCGCACTGAGCGAGATCGTGAAACAGGGCGAGCGCTGCTCTGCCTTGGACTACCTCACCGCCACCGCCACAAGAATGGCGATGGGCGCCACGATGGGGGCCTTCCACGAGCGCTACGACCTGCTGCTCACCCCGACGGTGCCGATCACACCGTTCGTGTCGGGCGAGGAGGTGCCGATCGGATGGCATTCACCGCGGTGGACCAGCTGGACGCCCTTCACCTACCCCTTCAACATGACCCAACAGCCCGCCGCAAGCGTGCCGTGCGGGTGGAGCAGCACCGGCCTGCCGATCGGGCTGCAAGTGGTGGGGCCGCGGCATGCCGACGATCGGGTGCTCGCCGCATGCGCGGCCTACGAACGGGCCGCACCCTGGATCCACCGGCGCCCCCCGCTGTTATACCGCTGAGTCGCTCCCGCTCTGACTCTCTGACCGCTACTTAGTCGCATAGCGCTGGCAGTAACTAACCGCTGCCGTTACTCTTATGGGTGACCCTCACACGCAGCTCAAGGATGGCACGATGAGTAGTTACGACACAGTCGCTATGCATATGAGCGACGGCATCGTCAACGCCCCCACCTCAGCGCTGTTCGGTGTTGTCGCAGCCGCGGGGCTCGGTTACTCACTGTTCCGTTCCCGGGCCGGCCGCAGCGCTGACTTAGACGATCGCACCGCACCGATGGCAGGCTTGGTCGCGGCGTTCATCTTCGCCGTACAGATGATCAACTTCCCGGTGCTGCCCGGGGTCAGCGGGCACCTGCTGGGCGGCGCACTCGCCGCCATCCTGGTGGGTCCCTGGCTCGGCGCTCTGTGCGTCGGAATCGTGCTGGTCGTGCAGGCGGCGTTTTTCGCCGATGGCGGCCTCACCGCACTAGGCACCAACATCACAAACATGGCACTGATCGGCACCTGGGCCGGTTTTGCCGTCGCCGTAGCGCTGCGTAGGCTGGCGTTCCGCAGCCGTGGCGGGCTGCTCACCGTGGCGTTCGGCTCCGCCTTGGTGAACACCGTGGTGGCGTCCCTGGGATTCGTCATGGAATACGCGATCGGCGGGGCTGGCGGTTCCTCACTGGGCACCGTCGCGGTGGCCATCATCGGGGTGCACATCCTGATCGGCATCGGCGAGGGCATCATCACCGCGCTCACGGTCGGTGCTGTCGCCTCTGCCCGCCCGGACCTCGTGTACCTGTTACGGCGATCGTCGGCGGGAACCTCGACAACGACCACAGCCACCGCTACAGCCGACGGGAGTGCATCATGACCGCCTCGCACAGCCGGCGTGGCCCCGTCGGGTTCTTCGTCAGTTTCGGCGTCATCGCGATCTTGATCGCCGGGCTGCTGTCCTATCTGGCCTCGAGCAACCCGGACGGACTGGACACAGTGACCTTGAACGGCTGCGAGGTCACTGAGGTGGACGGCGGTGAGCAGCTCTCCGGGGAGTGCATCGCCCAGAACGCCCGCAATCACGCCCTGGCCGATAGCCCGCTTGCCGACTACACCCTGGGCGGCAACGACAAACTGGTCGGCGTGGCCGGGGTGATCGGGGTGCTGGTGACGCTTGCTCTCGCGGGCGGCCTGTTCTGGCTGGCGCGTCCTCGCCGACGCGCTGCCGATCAGACCCCCACTGACACGACCTGACCGCTGTGGGAACCGGTCACACACATCCCCTGTTCCTACCGGGTAACTCGCCGGTGCACCGGCTGCCACCCGAGGTCAAGGTGCTTGCCGCCCTGCTGTTCGTGGCCTGTGTGGTCGCCACGCCGCGGGAGGTGTTCTGGGCATTCGGCGGTTTCCTGCTGGTGCTGACCGGGGTGTGGCTGGTGGCGGCGATCCCGCTGGGTTGGATCGCCCGCCGGGCACTGATCGAGGCACCGTTTGTCGTGCTCGCCGTGCTGTTGCCGTTCGCCGAGGGTGGGCAGCGAGTCCAGGTCACGGGGGTGTCACTGTCCGTGACTGGGCTGCTGGCCGGCTGGAACATCGTGATCAAAGGCACCCTCGGAGTGCTCACCTCGCTGACGCTGGCTGCGACGACCGTACCCCGTGATCTGCTGATCGGGCTGCAACGTCTGCGGATGCCCACCACCATCACCACGATCGCCACCTTGATGCTGCGGTACTTCGAGGTGATCGTCGGCGAAGCCCGCCGGATGCGGATCGCCCGGATCTCCCGGGGGCACGATCCGCGGTTGCTATGGCAGGTGGGTGCGACCGCACGCGGGGTGGGCAGCCTGTTCCTGCGCTCCTACGAGCGTGGCGAACGGGTACACCTGGCCATGCTGGCGCGAGGCTGGAACGGTCAGATGCCGATTCTGCACGAACGAACCACCGATCGCCGGGACTGGCTGCGCGGGCTGGCACCGGTGGCGGTGGCGATCCTGCTCACATCCGGGGCCTGGTGGCTTGGGTGACCGTGCTGTCGCTACGGGTGACCGGGCTGAGCTTCACCTATCCCGACGGGCGGCGCGCCCTGGAAGGCATCGACCTCACCGTGGCGCCCGGCGAACGGGTTGCGCTGCTGGGTCCCAACGGTGCCGGTAAGACCACCCTCGTCCTGCATCTCAACGGCGTTCTCCAGCCGGCTACCGGCTCCGTGCAGGTGGGTGAGCTACCGGTGATCAGGGAGCACCTACGGGAGGTCCGCCGCCGGGTAGGGATCGTGTTCCAAGACCCTGACGACCAGCTCTTCATGCCCACCGTCGCCGAAGACGTGGCATTCGGGCCGGCCAACTTCGGGCTACGGGGAGCCGAACTCGACACCCGGGTGCACGCCGCCCTGGCCGCTGTCGGGATGGTTGAGCATGCCGCACGTTCGCCACTGCACCTGTCCGGTGGCCAGCGCCGGCGCGCGGCGCTGGCCACCGTGCTGGCCTGCGACCCGGAGATTCTGGTGCTCGACGAGCCGTCTTCGAACCTGGACCCGGTAGCCCGCCGCGAACTCGCTGAGTTACTGCTGGAACTGGACCGGACGATGCTGATGGTCACCCACGACCTGCCCTATGCCCTGCAATTGTGCCCGCGCAGCGTGGTGCTCGACGGTGGGCGGGTGGTCGCCGACGCCCCGACCCGGGATCTACTCGCCGATAGCGATCTGCTGACCCGGCACCGCCTCGAGTTACCGTTCGGTTTCAGCGTTGCCTGATCTCTCAGCCGTGCCCGGCCAGCGGGCCGAGGTCGGTTACTCCGGTGCGTCTAGCGGCTGTTGCGGCGGGGTGACCCCAGTCGCCCCGGGAGGGGGAACCAGCTGCCCAGGGTCAGGCGCGCCGCTGGACCCCGGCCGTACCGGGGCAGCGCCCAACGACGGGGTCATCCCCACCTCCGGACCGGGCACCTCCTTGCGGGCCACCTCTTCGGCGGCCCGCACTGCGGCGGCGATGTCCGGATCGGCGGAAGTGTCGAACCACCCCGCGACCGCCTCGTCGTCTTCCTCGGGACGGCTGACCGGCACGTGGTCCCGGCTTGGTTCGAACCGGAACACCCCGTCCTCGCCCGGCGCGCCGAGCATCTTGGTGAATCCTTCGAGAGCCTTGCCGAAGTCACTGGGCACGAGCCAGACTTTGTTCGCGTCGCCTTGGGCCATCTGCGGCAGTGTCTGCAGGTATTGGTAGGCCAGCAGCTCGGGGGTCGGTCGGCCAGCCTTGATCGCGGCGAACACCTTCTCGATCGCCTTGGCCTGGCCCTGAGCCTGCAGGTAGCGCGCTGCCCGTTCACCCTGAGCGCGCAGGATGCGGGACTGCCGGTCGGCCTCGGCGGTGAGGATCGCGGCCTGCTTGGCGCCCTCCGCGGTGAGGATCGCGGCCTGCTTCTGACCTTCCGCCGTCTTGATCGCCGATTCGCGCTGACCTTCGGCGGTGAGGATGGTGGCGCGCTTCTCCCGGTCGGCGCGCATCTGCTTCTCCATCGAGTCCTGAATGGACGGCGGCGGGTCGATCGCCTTCAGCTCGACTCGGCCGACTCGGATGCCCCACCGCCCGGTCGCGTCGTCGAGTACCCCCGACAGCTGGCCGTTGATGAAGTCCCGGGAAGTCAGAGTGTCCTCCAGGCTCATCCCGCCGACCACGTTGCGCAGCGTGGTGGTGGCCAGCTGCTCGACCGCCCCGATGTAGTCGGCGATCTCGTACACCGCGTCCTTGGGGTTGGTCACCTGGAAGTATACGACAGTGTCGATGGAGACGGTCAGGTTGTCTTTGGTGATCACCGGCTGCGGCGGGAACGACACCACCCGCTCACGCAGGTCGATCCGGGCCCGGATCCGGTCGATGAAGGGCACCAAGAAGTTCAAGCCAGGGGTGCACGTGCTGCGGTAGCGGCCAAGCCGCTCGACCACCGCAGCAGTGGCTTGAGGAATCACTACCACGGACTTGACGACCGTGACGACGACCGCCAGCAGAATGACCGCGACGACCACGAGCAGAGCAACACTCATCAAGGTTCTCCCAAGACAACGGCGGTGGCACCGGAGATGTTCATCACCGTAACGGTCCGGCCGGGCTCTAGTACTTCGGCTTCGTCAAACGCACGGGCGGACCACAGCTCTCCGCGGAGTTTAACCTTGCCGCCGCGGGCGTCGACGGTGCTGACCACGACTGCCCTATCGCCGACCAGAGCTTCGGCGTTAGTTCGTACCCGGGTCGTATGCAGCCGGCGCTTGAGCGCCGGTCTGGCCACGGTGACCAAGGACACCGAGGCGACGGCGAAAACGGCCACCTCGAGCCAGATCGACGCGCCCAACGCCGCGAAGCCCGCCGCCGCCAGCGCCGCCGCCCCGAGCATGACCAGCACGAAGTCACTCGACAGCACCTCTGCGGCGATCAGCAGAAACCCGGCGACCAGCCACACTACCGCGGCCATGAGTCCATATTGGCAGATCTTCGAGCGGGAATCTGCGGTGATCGGGACTGAATCACAGCGACCCGGCAGTGACGAAGTCGACGAGCTGTTCGACGGCACCCAGCAGGGCCGGCTCAAGATCACGAAAACCCTCCACGGCACCGAGCACCCGACACCAGCCCTGCGCCAGATCCACAGTCCCGCTACGGTCCACCCAACCCAACGCCTGGCACACACCCTCCTTCCACGGCACCTCGCGGGGCACGTCCGGCCAGCCGGGGATGCCCAGCGCCGCGGGTCGCACAGCCTGCCAGATGTCGACATAGGGGTGGCCGGTCACCAGCACGTGCTCCGAACGCACGGTCTGCACCAATCGGGTTTCCTTGCTGCCAGCGACCAGGTGATCGACCAGCACGCCAAGCCGCCGGTGTTGCGCAGGACCGAATTCCGCGACCCGCTCGGCCAAGCCGTCGATACCGTCGAGCGGCTCCACGACCACGCCGTCCACCCGCAGATCGTGGCCCCAGACCCGTTCCACAAGCTCGGCATCGTGTCGGCCCTCCACCCAGATCCGACTGGCCCGCGCGGTCCGGGCCCGCAGCCCGACCACCCGGACCGATCCGGATGCGGATTGGACTGCGGTAACAGCGGCCGGCCGTGCGGGGCGAACCAGCGTGACCGGATCGCCGTCGACCAGGAAGGCCGCGGGCCGCAGCGGGAACGTCCGGACCCGACCGCCGCGGTCCTCCAGCAGCACCGTATCGCGCTCGCACCGCAGCACCGCACCGCAAAACCCGCTGGTGGCGTCCTCTACCACCAGACCGGATTCGGCCGGTAGTTGGGGTATCTCCCGCCGCCGGTGTGGCCGCAGCAGCTCATTCGGGGACATGACGCCGACGGTAGCCCGCGGGCCGCGTCCAGCGGTGCAGCCACGCCGCGTGTGCGCATTGCTCGTCGGCGTTCTACCCTCCTACTCCGTGCCATGCCCCAGTGCGACTTTGACCGTGTGGGCCTCAGCCTGGCTGCACGGTTCCGCCGCCCCTGACGCGGTAATCGACGGCCTGCATACCTGGGCAGGTCTGCATGAGGTGGTGGCCGCCGACGAGGCCACCGCGAGGCAGCTCGACCTGCCGACCCCCGGTGAAACCCCGGCCTCGGTGGTCGGTCTGCTGGCTGCCGCCCGGCGGACCGGCGCCGGCGGTGGCCGGCTGTTGCTGCCGGTGCCCGGTGATGTGCGCGGACTGCCGCCCGAACAACCGCTCGCCGCAGCAGCGCTGACCAGTGGCGAAGTCGCCCTGCTCGCCGGTGCGGAACTGGCCGTGGTGCCGGATGCGGTCGCCGACGGTGTCTTGCGTTGGACGGTGTTCGCCCCCGGCCCGCTACCTCCGGCCCCAGAACCCGCGCTGTCCGACGCCGAGCACGGTCTGCGTGGAGCGGTCCGCCAGGCCGCCACCACGCTGGTGGAACTCGACGTCGCCCGGCACCGACCCGGCGTTCGCGCCGAGATCGCCGAAGCGCTGGAGCGCCGGGTCCGGCCGCCGTGGCCCGACGGCACACCCGGCCGCGCGCTGCGGGTGCTCGAGCAGGCCGACGAGGTGGAGGCCATCCTCGGTGCCGCGGAGACCGACAGCCTCGGCGGTGCGCTGTCCGCCAAGGTGGCGGCAGCCCGGTCAGCGGCGTTACGACCACTGTCTACCGCGGTGCGGGAGGCACGTCGTTCGGCGGTCGCCGAAGCGGTACGCGCCCTGACCTCGCGCGCCGGCCGGCACTGACCCGCCGGTTACCGACAGCAGTGCGCTGCACAGAGCTCCCCGTTGACGCCCTGACCAGCCGCCGGGACCTGCGAGCACCTTCTGGCAGGTACCTCGCTCAGGTGCTCGGCGATGAGCTCGACGACCATCTCGGCGAAGCGCGGGTCGGTGCCCGCGGTAGCGGCTCTGGCGAAGTCCATACCGAGTGCGGCGGCCCGCTGCCGGGCCTCGTGGTCGAGGTCCCACAGCACCTCGAGATGGTCAGAGACGAAACCGATGGGCGCCACCACGACGCCGGGCACTCCGTCGGCGTGCAGCACGTCGAGGTGGTCGATGACGTCCGGTTCCAGCCACGGCACCTGCGGCGGCCCGGAGCGGGACTGCCACACCACGTCATAGCCGTCCACCCCGGCCGTTGCGGCGACCAGCCGGGCGGTCTCAACGACCTGCCGGGAGTAGCGATGGCCGCCCTGGGTGGCAAGCCCGGCGGCGGCGTCGGCGGCGAGTGGTACCGAGTGTGCCGTGAACACCACCCGTGAGTCGGCGTCAATCTGCCCGCGCGCCGTGCGCAGCGCATCGGCGCACGCCGTCACGAACAACGGATGGTCGAAGAACTGCCGCAGCTTGACCAGCTCCGGGGCGGCCGGACCGACGGCGTTCCGAGCTCGGGCAATGTCCTCGTGGTACTGCCGGCAACCCGAGTACCCGCTCCACGCCGAAGTGGCGAACACCAGCGCCCGGCGCACCCCGTCTGCGGCCATGTCGGCGACGGTGTCTTCCACCATCGGGTGCCAGTTGCGGTTGCCGAAGTACACCGGCAGGTCAAACCCGGCGGTGGCAAGCGCCTGCTCGATCGCAATGATCAGAGTGCGGTTGCACCGGTTGATCGGCGACACGCCGCCGAAGTGCAGGTAGTGCTGCGCCACCGCGTCTAGCCGCTGCGGCGGTATGCCCCGCCCGCGAGTGACATTCTCCAGGAACGGGCGTACCTCATCGGGGCCCTCGGGTCCCCCGAAGGAGAGCAGCAGCAGCGCGTCGATCAACGCCGTGAACCACCTGAGGTTGGTAGCTGTGGGAGACCCGCTCGACGGGGGTTGGCGGTACTTGGAGGCATACCTACTAGACGCCTACTGCGTGGAAGCCGCCGTCAGCCCACACCATGGAGCCGGTGGTGGCGGGCAGCCAATCCGAGAGCAGCGCGCAGGCTGTACGCGCCACGGGGGTGGGGTCCTCGATGTCCCACCCCAGTGGCGCGCGACTGTTCCAGGCGTCCTCGAACGCGGCGAAGCCCGGGATGGACCTGGCGGCCATGGTGCGCACGGGCCCGGCCGCCACCAAGTTCACCCGGATACCGTCGGGGCCCAGATCGCGGGCCAGGTAGCGGCACACCGACTCCAACGCCGACTTCGCCACCCCCATCCAGTCATAGGCGGGCCATGCCTGCCGGTTGTCGAAGTCCATGCCGACGATCGAGGAGCCATGGTGCAGCAGTGGTCGGCACGCCATCGCCAGCGACGTGAACGAGTATGCCGAGACCCGCATCGCGGTGGCCACGTCCTCCCAGGGCGCATTCAGGAACTCCCCGCCCAAGCAGGACGCCGGGGCGAAAGCGATCGAATGCAACACCCCGTCCAGCCCGTCGACGTGCTCCCCGAGCCGTTGCGCCAGCGAGTCCAGCTGGCTCTGGTCGGTAACGTCGAGCTCCAGCACCGGAGCCGGCTGGGGCAGCCGCTGCGCGATGCGCTCCACCAGGCGCAACCGGCCGTACCCGGTGAGAACCACCTGGGCACCCTGGTCCTGCGCCACTCGCGCCACATGAAACGCGATCGAAGCGTCGGTGATCACCCCGGTGATCAGTAGCCGCTTACCGTCGAGCAGACCCGCCACCTGTTCCCCTATCTGGCCCGCAACCTCAGTGACCCATGCCCAGGCCGCCATCGACCGGTAGTACCACGCCGGTGATGTAGCCCGCTGCGTCGGAGGCGAGGAAGGTCACCACCGCGGCGACCTCCTCGGGGCTGGCCTGGCGACGCAGCGGGATCGAGCCGAGAATCTCCTCCCGACGCGCCTGGCTGACCTCCGCGGTCATCTCAGTGTTGATGTAGCCGGGCGCGACCACGTTAGCGGTAATCGAGCGGGATCCCAGCTCACGGGCGATGGATCGGGCGATACCGATCAGCCCGGCTTTACTGGCCGCGTAGTTCACCTGGCCAGCGGCACCGGACAGGGCCACCACCGAGGAGATGAACACCATCCGGCCCCGACGGATCCGCAGCATGCTTTTCGCGGCGCGCCTGGCCACCCGGTAGGCGCCGGTGAGGTTGGTGTCCAACACCCGCGAGAACTGCTCCTCCGTCATCCGAAGCAGCAGGGTGTCATCGGTGATCCCGGCATTGGAGACGAGCACCTCGACCGGGCCGTGGGCCTGCTCCGCCTCGGCGAACGCCGCTTCGATAGCCGCACAGTCGGTGACGTCGCACCGCACCGGAAACAGCTCGGGCACGAGTCTGTCGGGAACCCCGCGCCCGCGGTGCGTCACCGCCACCCGATCACCCTGCTTGGCGAAGGCGCGGGCGATCGCCAACCCGATCCCACGGTTTCCTCCGGTGACGAGCACGGAACGGCTCAACGGCGTTCCCTTCGGTCGAGTATTTCGTCCGTGCCGGACTACTCAGGGCAGTCGTTGTCCGATGGCCAGCGCCCCGGCAGCGGCGAGTATAGCGACGATAGTGCCCGCGATCAGCCAAGGCTTGCTCGCGTCGGCCTGCTTGGTCTCGTAGCCGATCTGCTCGCCCAGGGTGTTGACGACGTCGTTGAGTTGGCCTGCGGTGCTGGCATCGTAGAACTGCCCCCCGGACAGATCGGCGACCCGCCGGATCGATTCGTCGTCGGCGGGTACTGGCTGGCGCTCACCGTTGATCTCCACCTGGCCATAAGCGGTGCCGAAGGAGATCGCCGAGATCGGGATCTTGGCTGCGGCGGCCGCGCGGGACGCGGTGAACGCGCCGCGGGGGTCGTCGCCGTCGGGAGTCGGCACCGTCTGCTTTCCGTCGGTAAGCAGCACAATGCGGGCCGGCGGCGGTCCTTCCGCATCCGACACCACAGCGCCGAACGCCTCGATCGAGGACAGCGCGGCGAAGATGGCTTCACCGGTACCGGTGGCCTCGGCGAGTTTGAGGTTGTCGATGGCCCGGATCACCGAGACCCGCTCGGTGGCCGGCGACACCAGCACGGTGGCCGAACCGGCGAAGGACACCAGACCCAGGTTCACCCCCGGGGTGAGTTCGTGGGCGAATCTCTTCGCCTCCCGCTGTGCTGCCGCCAGCCTGCTCGGCTCGATGTCGGTGGCTCGCATGGACAGCGACACGTCGATCACCAGCATGACGGTGGCCCGGTTACGTGGCACCTTCCGCTCCGCGGTGGGACCGGTCAGCGCGACGGTGAACAACACCAGGGCGATCAGCAGCAGGACCACCGGAAGGTGCCGTTGCCACCCTTGGCGCTTGGGTGCGATGCGCTCCAGCATGGCGAGATTGGCGAAGCGCAGCACCTGGCGGCGCCGTCGGCGCTGCATCCAGACGTAGCCGACTGCCAGCGCGACGACCACCACCAGCAGGAGGAACCACCATGGACTGGTGAACCCAGCCAGGCTCATGTGACACCTCCCGACCAACGGCGCTTGCGGGCGACCGCGAAGCGCACCATGTCGGACACCCAGTCCGAATCGGTGCGCAGCGTCAGCTGCCCAGCGCCGCACCTCCGCAGCGTCGCGGCCACTTCCTCACGATGCACCG
>DATEMN010000193.1:0-5066 GCA_035275565.1 Pseudonocardiaceae bacterium
GATCAGGCGAGGCAAAAGCCAACTTCAGGCGCGTATTCGAACCGGACAGGCGCTATCGCCAGAAAGTGGAGCAAAGAGCAAGGTCAGGTGCGTCTCAACAGAAGAGACATACCGCTTGTTTTGCCTGTACGCGCCGATTCTAGACAAGCATCAACTACCGCAAACCGCCGCATAGATGACACGAACGTCCTCTAAGAAGCAATGAGCGTTTTCAGCGTTGCTTCTCCAGGGTGAGGACGGCCTTGGTGATGACGCTTATGCGGTTGGGACTGATGCGGGATCTGCGGAAGATCTGCCAGGACTTCAGCCGTGCCATGCCTCGTTCGACAGGTGCCCGGGCCGCGGACAGGGCCCGGTTCTCGGTCCGCTCGGTGAGGGTGAGTTCACCGCCTGGCGGGCGGCGCTTCGCGGTGGTGACGCAGTCGCCCGCACCGATGTAGGCCATGTCGGCGAGGATGGGGACACCCTGGCGCGCGCAGATCCGGAGGATCTTGTGGGTGCGGGCGGCCGTCAGATCGTGGGTCCGGCCCGGCAACGCCGGCGACAGCCACAGAATCTCACCGGCCGGGTCCGTGACGACCTGCACGTTCACCCCGTGCCGCTTGTGTTTCGAGGAGTAGTCGGCCGTGCCGTCGCCGACGCGGTCGCACTCGGCGAGCGTGCCGTCCAGGAGGACGAAGTCCGGGTCGTGCACGCGCAGTGTCTTCAACAGGCCCGGCGCCTGCTCGGCGAGCAGACCGGTGACCGCGGTGACGTAGGCGTGGGCGGTGCCGACGGATATCCCGAAGGCTCTGGCGATACGGGCGAGGGTGTCATGGCGACGCAGGTACACGAGTGCGACCAGCGCACGGCGGTGCGGCGGGAGTTTGCACCGCCGGTCACTCTCACGGGTGACGATGAGCATCGTGACCCACTCGACCAAGGCGTGAGGCAGGTCGAGTGCGGCAGGATACGGAACCAACAGGGCTCCTGTGCTGCGGAGTTGAGACGTCGAACACCTCCCTCAACGGCACGGGAGCCCTGTCCGTTGCGCACCCCGACCTCACACCGCCCCCGTCACTCGATCAGTGGCCGCACTGAAAACGCTCAATGAGTGGGAAGTCAGCTGATATCGCTGCATCGCCGAACTCGTCGTTGATCTTGCCGCGTATCGCGTCTCCCGGCCACCCTGCTCATCACCAGGTCGCTGAAGCGGGCGCGGTGATCCGCCGGTTGATCACGCAACAGCGTCGAGCGCCACGCGTGCGGCATGTACGGTGCGCATGCCGCACAGGCCAACCCTTGATAGTAGAAGCCGCGGTAAGCGAAGAGGGCAAAGCTGCGTACGGCTGCCGACTGCGTCTCGAGAACGCGCATGAGGGCGTGCAGCTCACGCGCGAGCCCACGTTGGGACCCGTCGTTGGCGCCCGCCAGCGTCAGCTCTATGAACTCAGCCGAGTCACGATAAAGCGGCGGCAGGATCTCCAGGCTGTCGGACGAGGGCATGATTTCGAGGCTCCGAACTAAGTGGCCTGTCCCCAGCAGGCGGCGCACCTCCCTTGCGCTGGTTCGGAGCAGCTTGGCATGCACATCCCTCGAACCGCCCACAAGAGACGTTTCCCCGAAGAAGTATCCGTTCGCACGGCTAACCTCATACAGGTCCCGCCAGTCGACGTCGCCATCCCTACTGGAGTTGTCGACGGTGAAGCCCTTGACCAGGACGATGGCCTCCAAGACGTCAGCGAGCGATCGCAGATCCACGCCGGACGGCAGCGGGCGTATGCGCGACGGCTCCCACTCGAAGGCTCTGAGAGCCCCGAATATCGTGGTGTTGTCCATCAGAACGAATCCGTCGGGCAGCACATCGTCAAGCCACATACCGCCCCTTGCTCGCGTCTCTCAAGCCACCTGTCAGACTTCCCAATCCAGTCGACGGTCACTCCACGATGCGGATTGAAGTACCTGCGCAGAGACCAGCGGCTGTGCGCGAGCCACTGTTGGCCATAGCTTGGGCGCGACATGTGTCCAGTCAGTGCATGGCTGCTCCAGGATCCGAAAGTGCGCACATCGACGGCCGAGACCTCGTTGGAGGGGATGTAGACCGACACTCCGGTCACCAGGCTCGCGATCCGCGAGGACCAGAAGGCGTTCGAGGAGCAGCAGTTACGCTGGCCGAGGTGGACATGCTGGTCGCCGAGGGCGGGCTGCCGTGGCGCTGCGACGGCTCTGACAAACCGCTGCGCGAGCACCTCGGGAACGGTGGATGTGATCGACATGGTCGGTCCGCTGCTGGCTGCACCGCTTCAACCCCTCGGGCCTGCAAGGGCTGGAGGATCTGGGCGGGCAGGGCCGCGAGCGACGGATCACCGAGGAGGAGTGGTCGAGGATCATCGCTCTGGTGAAGACCGTGCCGCAGGTGCGGAGAGTAAGGACAGGGCATGCACACCGCACCTTCTTGACTCTCCTTACGGGGACGGCAAGGCGAGCAGGCGGCGCAGGACCACGGCCTCGCCCGTGCTCGTTGGTGCAGTGCACGGCAAGTATTGGCTGGGGCGTTGACATCGGCAGAGCTGCGGTCAACGGGCCTTCAAGGCAAGGCTTGAGTGGAAGGACTGCGCTCTGGAGCTCGCTGGCCGGATAATGGTCCATCCGATGGGTGCGTTTCGAGGGGGAGTCTGGTGGGGGACATTCGCATCGTGGTCGAGGGTGATGTCGCGGCCGAGACGTCCTTGTGGGATTGGTTGCGCCGGGAGCCGGGACTGCGTGGGCGGGTCCGCCATCGTGCAGTGCCTGCGCATCCCGGTGCGATGGGCTCGCTTTCCGAGTTGGTGGTGGAAGGCGTCGTCACGGGAACCATTGGCACTGCTGCCGGCCTGCTGGGGCAGGCGCTGTCCACCTGGATGAGCCAGCGGGCCGCGCGCCGTGACGCCCCGACGACGATCACTGTCACTGCGCCTGGCGGCCACAGCGTGGCGCTCGTTTCATCACCGACCGCTGATGCCGCGCAGGTGGCAGAGCTGGTCCGAGGTGTCCTGGAGGCAACGGGGGAGCCGGCCTCCAACAGCGACCGCGGGTAGGTGGCTGTGCGTCTGCCCGACCCTCAGCGCTCGTTCGCGATTCTCATCGGCTCGAGCCAATACGAATCCACTGACCTGGCTGATCTGCCCGCTGTACGGAACAATCTGGAGGATCTGGCTGCTGTCCTCACCGACCCGGTCATCGGCTGGCTCTCGCCTGAGCGATGCACCGTGATCGTCGATCCCCCTGAGCCGCGCACGCTTTACAAAGCGCTGAGACAGCGGGCGCAGGCTGCCGAGGACACACTGTTGGTCTATTTCGCGGGGCACGGCCAGACCGGACCGCGCAATGAACTCTTCCTTGCCCTGGCCGCTACGGAACTCGATGAACTCAAGGTCAGCGCACTCGCATTCGATCTGCTGCGTGATGTGCTGGCCGATTGCCCTGCCGCCAACCGTGTCCTCATCCTCGACTGCTGCTTCAGCGGCAGGGCGGTTTCGGACATGGGAGCCGCACAGGAAACCGTCATCGGGCAGGTGGGAGTCGAGGGGACCTACGTTCTCGCCTCAGCGCCCGCCAATGCCGTTGCTCTCGCCCCGGCCGGGGCGACACACACAGCGTTCACCGGCGAACTTCTGCGCCTTCTGCGCGAGGGCATACCTCATGGCCCGGAACTCCTCACTTACGGTGAGATCTACCGCAGACTGCTGTACACCACAACGGCACGCGGATTGCCCGCACCAAGACAACGCGGCACCGACACGGTTGACTTGCTCGCCCTCGCACGCAATACGGCTCACGACCCCCAGGAAGCGGGTACACCAGATTCAGCCGTCCCCACGCCTGTCTTCCCCGAACCCGCTCTACCACCACGACGGCCCGCTGCGGGCGTGGTCAAGGAACCGGTGCGCCCCTCGTGGCGTCCGGCCTCTGTGCTCCTCGTCCTTTTCGGCATCGGCCTGCTCGCCAGCCTGTACTTCGTCCGCCAGCAGCTCGACATGAACGACTATGTCGTCATCGCTCCAGTCATCGTCGCCTACGCATGTCTCACGGCAGGCTGCGCCCAGGCACGGCGTGTGTGGCCCTCACTCCTCGCTCCGCCCGCAGGTCTCAATGCGGTGCTCCTCACGAACAAAACGACCATGACCATTAGCCTCTCGGCGGCAGTCCTCGTGCCCGTGGCCCTTACCGTCGTCCGGTGGGCTCCCCTCCTCCTGCACAACCGGCGCAAGAGAAACCTGCCGTCCAACACCAAGTCCCACGACACAGCTTGACGACCACCGATAGGCCGGGTCGTACAGCAACGGAAGATGACTCAGCGTTCCGGCAACATCTGCGCCGTTCCCGAATGCGGCTTGCTGCTGATGGCTCAGGGGACGTCGGCGGGCCCCGATGTGGTGCTCTGCGTGATGGCCCGCATCGGGGCTGAGACCCCGAATGGTCCGCAGGCCGATTCGCCGTTGACGCCGAAGCAGCGTATTCCGTACGTGAACCTGATCTTGATGTGCAACCAGCATCACGAGCGTCTGAATGCCATGAAGGAGGCTCACGAACAGCAGATTGAGCGCAGGCTCGGCGGGCGTTCCTGCGTGCACGGCGTCGGCGATCGTGAGTGACCCACTCCCCGAACTGCTCGATCACGGCGACACCCTCGTGTCCGAGCACAACAGGGACGGGTAGCTCGAAGTCCCCTGCGCGGAGGTGGACGTCCGGCCGCAGACCCCGCCTGCGTGCACGCTCGCGAGGATCGCGTCTAGCAGGCGGAGGCGGCACCTCCACGGTCATCCACCGTGGTCCTCTCACCGTGCGCGAACCGCTCACCGGCCTGGTAGCGGATCCGCTCGCGAAAGCGCCGCCGCTCGGCGGTCAGCCCGCCACCCTGCGCGTACCGCATGCCACCGGCCTACCGCAGGGATCAGCATCCGACAACAGTCCGAAGAGATCAGTAGCGGTAGTTCGTTAAATCCGGCGGTAGAGGTCAAGTCCGTGTCCGGTGGTGACCGTGTCGATCAGGGCCTGGAGCTCGGAGGGCGGGTCCTTGTCCGTCCAGGCCCGCCACCACAGGTTGA
>DATEMN010000194.1:0-10695 GCA_035275565.1 Pseudonocardiaceae bacterium
CGGCATGATCACGCCGTACCGCAAGCCCACCCACCGGGACCTGCTCGACTGGGAGAAAGCGTTCAACACACAGATCAACAAAATCAGATACGTCATTGAGCGAACCATCGCGAACTTCAAGACCTGGCGGGTCACCCACACTGACTACCGCAGACCGCTCAACACCTTTACCGAGACCATATCTACCGTGATTGCACTACAATTCTTCCGACTAACCGCGTGAATAAGCCTCAATGCGTATACCAGGCACCCTCTTCGAGGGACAACGGCACTGGACCCAACCCGACCACTGACACTCCCCCGGAGCACAATGGCACCGATCCAGCAGGTCTGTACCTGACGCCGCGTCGGGGGACCGCGATCACCACAACACCGAAGCGGACAGTAGGCTGCCGAGAGATGGACGAAGTGCGAGGTGCGCCATGAAAAATGAGCGGTTGGCGTGGGTGCCAGATGACATCAACATAGATCTACCGAATGCCGCCCGCGTCTACGACTACCTGCTCGGTGGTGGGCACAACTTCGCCGCCGACCGCACCGCTGGCGCGAAAGTGCTCCAAGCGCTGCCCAACGGGCGACAAATCGCCAGCTCCAACCGGGCTTTCCTGCGTCGTGCGGTACTGTACATGGTCGAACAAGGCATCACTCAGTTCCTCGACCTCGGGTCCGGTATTCCCACCGTCGGCAACGTGCATGAGGTCGCGCAAAAGGCCAATCCGATGTGCCGCGTGGTCTATGTGGACCATGACGAAGTAGCCATAGCCCACAGCAGGATAATTCTCGAGGGCAACGAGAACGCTACCGTGGTCGCCGCCGATCTCTGTCAACCTGCGACAGTGCTCGGCGCGCCCGCCGTGAAGCGGCTTCTCGACTTGAGCAAGCCTATTGGGCTGCTGATGGTCGCCGTGTTCCACTTCGTGCCGAATGAAAAGGATCCCCTTGGCGTCCTGGCTCAGTACCGCGATGCGCTGCCGGCGAGCAGCCTGCTCGCACTGTCCCACCTGACTGCTGATCAGATGCCCGTCGGCATGGCCGCCGTAGTCGAGGTGATGAAAAAAAGCCGAGACCACATGTACTTCCGGTCATACGACGAGATTCTCGCTATGTTCGACGGCTTCGAACTCGTAGAGCCAGGAGTGGTCGAAGCTCCAGCGTGGCGGCGCGAACAGGGTTGTGACGACATCGGTCCAGCGGGCGTTTACGTGGGCATGGGCCGTAAGCCCTGAGGAACTGAGGAGAGCGCACCACCTACCGGCACGGACACCAAACGCGTGCTGGGATGGCTCGTCGTCCCAGCCCTGGGGCCATGTGAGGAAGCTGACGTCTAGCGATCATCTGAATCCAGCCGTCGCGCCAGTGCCGATGGTGGCCACGAAACGGTGGCGGGTCTGGGGTGTGTTCCGGCCGGGTTTTGTCCACTGTGGGGCCTTTGCGGATGGGCGGTGGTTGTTCTCGTGGTGGTTGAGGAGCGGCTCAGGATGGGGGCTGATGAGGTGAGCGATGTAGTGACCGTGTCGGCTTCCGCAGGAGGACCGAACACCCCGTGGGTGCAGACCCGGCGTGGCGGGGGCTGTTGCTGTTCCCGCGCCGCGAGGAACTTCTCCGGTGAGGCCGAAGTTCAGGTCATCGTCGGCAGCGGCACCTGGAGTCCCTCCGGAGCCGGTCGGCGCATTGCGTCTTCGATGAGTGGGTCGGGTGTCCGCAGCCCGAGTTCGGTCGCCACGAACCGGGCGGCCAGCTCCGACCAGTCATGCGCGCGGCGCAGCATCGCGTGGCCATCGCCGAGCACGTCGAAACGGCAGACCCGGGAAGTGACCTGCTTGGCGCGCACCGCAAACTGGTAGGACAGCCGCGGATCGGTCGTGTGCTCCCGGTCGCCGTGCGCGATGAGCACCGACCGCCCGGCGAGCTGATGCACCGGCTCATCGTCCAGGGTCCACGGCGCCAACGCACACACCCCGGTCACCGCCGCGTGGTCAGCTACCCGCAGCGCCGCCCGCCCTCCCATCGAATGCCCCAACAGCACTATCGACGCATCCCGGTGCTGGTCGCGCAGCTGTGTCAAGGCCCACATCGCGTCTTGCACCGGGTGCAACTCGGGCTCATCCCACCCCCGGTAGCGGTACCGCAGGATGCGTACCGACATCCCGCGCCCACCGTCACGCCGGTGTAGAAACCGAGCGAAGGGGACCATCCGGAGATAGCTCAACTGCGGCCCCCGCCGGACCCTGGTCGGGCTCCGGACCTGGCCCCCGTGCAACACCAGCACCAGTGAACGGACCCTTACGGGGTCCGTCGGCCAGCGGTCCTCGATCCACGGTGCAGGTTCGTTCACGGGGTTTCGCGCCTCCATGGCGGCCAGCCCGAATCCCCCTTTTTTTGCGGAGGTTCGCCGTATCTTACTACCGGAGAGGGTTGGTTGGGGATTGCTAGTGATGTTGCCTTGCCTGGGTGTGCGGTTGTGGGGTTGGGTTGGTCGGTTGGGGGAGTGGTTCGAAGTACACGTATTTTCTGCCTTGTAGTAGGGATGCGATCGCGGCGATCAGGCAGGCGGCGATGGCGAAGCCGAATGCGATGGTTAATCCGTCGGAGAACGGTTCGGAGATCAGGGTGGGGAAGAAGCCACGGCCGGTGAGGTAGGCGGCGTGTCCGGCGGGCAGCTGCTGCAGCACGGTGGGTCCGAGCAGGGTCTGGACGGGGTTGTAGCCGAGTAGGGAGGCAAACAGCACAGTCACGGGTGGCAGTGCGGCCACCCGTGTTGCGTCGGTAGCGGGCACGCCTTGGGCTATCAGTCCGTCCGACAGCGTGTGCGGCAAGGCCTGAGACAATCCGGAGATCATCAGGCTGAAGAATATTCCGATCGAGAGTACCACCGCCGTGTTCTGGAACGTGGTGCTCATTCCCGCGCCTACCCCGCGCCGGTGGGGTGGCAAGCTGTTCATGATCCCGGCGCGGTTCGGGGCTGCGAACAGGCCCATGCCGATACCGTTGAGCAGCAACACCAGGGCGAACTCCCAGTAGTTGAAGTTGACCGGCAGCGCCATCAGCCACAGGAAGCTGGCCGCGCTAATGATCATGCCGCCGGTCGCGAAGGACCGCGCCCCGAACTGGTCGGACAACCAGCCGGACACCGGTCCCACGATGAGGAAGCCGAGTGTGAGGGGGAGCATGTAGATGCCCGCCCACAGCGGGGTGGACGCGAAGTTGTAGCCGTGTCGGGGTAGCCAGATGCCCTGCAACCAAATGATGAGGATGAACATCAGGCCGCCGCGCCCGAGGCTGGCCAGCAGGCTGGCCACGTTCCCGGTGGTGAATGCCCGGATCCGGAACAGCCCGAGCCGGAACATCGGGTCGACGACCTTCGTCTCCACTACGCAGAAGATCACCAGCAGGAGCACGCCGCCGCCCATGGCGGTCAGCACCCACGGATCGGTCCAGCCCATCGTGTGGCCCTGGTAAGGCTGGATGCCGTAGGTGATACCGACCAGCAGCGAGATCAGGCCGGCCGCGAAAGTGACGTTGCCCCACCAGTCCAATCGCGCTGGCTGTCGTATCCCCGTGTCGTGCAGTCTCAGGTACGCCCACACGGTGCCGAAGAGCCCGAAAGGTACGGAGACCAGGAACACCCACCGCCAGTCGATCGGGGCTAATACCCCACCGATGATCAGGCCGAGGAATGAGCCGGCGATCCCGGCGATCTGGTTCAGCCCCAGCGCCAGCCCACGCTGCTCAACCGGAAACACGTCGGTGATGATCGCGTTGGAGTTGGCCATCAACATCGCGCCGCCGACGCCTTGCATCACCCGCATCACGATCAACCACAGCATCCCGGCGGTGCCGTGCATCCAGGTCACCGACAACAGCACGGAGAAAACGCTGAACACCGCAAATCCGGCGTTGTACATCTTCACCCGACCGAACATGTCACCCAGGTGACCGAAGGTGACCACCAGCACCGCGGTGACGACCAGATAGCCCATGATCAGCCACAGCAGCAGGCTGGTGTTGCTGGGTTCCAGTGGGTTGATGCCGATGCCGCGGAAGATGTCGGGCAACGCGATCAGCAGGATCGATGCGTTGATCGTTGCTATCAACATACCCAGTGTCGTGTTCGACAGCACGATCCACTTGTAGCGCGGGTGGGAGGTCTCGGCGGCGCGCGCCTGGCGGCGCTGCGCGCGGTGGGCTGCGAACGGCGTCTTGGTCATGGACACGCACCTCTCCGAACAGAGACATAGCTGCACACTGTGCAAACTTACACGTTATTATGTGTTGCTTGACGTGCAAGCATGAATTACGGTGGGAGGGTATTCGCCGCCGAGGCGGCCCGCCTGCCGGGCGGGTCGGGAATCAGGACCGCCAATGGCCAGCCCGAGTGCACCCACCACCGACAGCTCCGTCGTTTCTCCGACGCGGGACGAGACGGTGCTACGGCTGCCGCTGCCGCCGGAGCTGGTGGAGCGCGGCCGCTGCCCGTTTGATCCGCCGGTGGGGCTCGACCGGATGCGAGGGCAGTCGACGGTGAGTCCGGTGGCGTTGCTCAATGGCCGCACCGTCTGGGTGGTCACTGGTTTCGATCAGGCGCGGGCGGTGCTGTCGGATCGGCGATTCAGCTCAGACCAGTTCCGTCACGGGTCAATGCTCAGCGACGTGTCCGACGAGGTGCGAAGGCAGCTGCTCGATGAGCGCTTGCGTGCCGGCTCGTTCCTCTTCATGGACCCGCCGGAGCACAGCCGGTACCGCAAGCTGCTGACCGGCAAGTTCACCGTGCGGCGGATGCGCCAGCTCACGCCGCGCATTGTGGAGATCGTTACCGAGCGCATCGACGCGATGCTCGCCGCGGGCAGCTCAGCAGACCTGGTGCCAGCCTTCGCACTGCCGGTCCCGTCACTGGTGATCTGCGAGCTGCTCGGCGTGCCCTACGCCGAGCGCCGCGAGTTCCAGCAACGCACGGCGATGATACTGCGCCTGGATACCTCGATGGAGGAGTTTGTTCGTGTTCGTGCGGAAATGCGGCAATTCATGCGGTTGCTGGTCGCTGACAAACGCGACCAGCCCACCCACGACTTACTTTCCGAGCTCGTCCACAGTGACACTGATCCCGCCCTGACCGACGACGAGCTGGTCAACATCGCCAACTTGCTGCTCGTCGCCGGGCACGAGACCACGGCGAATATGCTCGCCCTTGGTACCTTTGCGCTGCTTGAGCACCCCGACCAGCTCCACGCCCTCCGGGCAGACCCCTCGCTGATCGACGGCGCGGTCGAAGAACTGTTGCGGTACCTCTCGATTGTGCACATCGGTCCTACCCGCGTTGCGCTCGAGCCGGTGACGCTCGCCGGGCAGGAGATCCCCGCGGGCGCGACAGTGCTGATCTCCCTGCCGGAGACCAACCGCGACCCCGAGCACTGGGCCAACCCTGGGCGCCTGGACGTCACCCGCGGGCGCAGTCCACATCTGGCCTTCGGCCACGGCGTGCACCAGTGTTTGGGCCAACAGCTTGCCCGAGTCGAAATGACCGTCGGTTTCACCGAGCTGCTTCACCGACTGCCCGGCCTGCGCCTCGCGATACCGTCACAGGACGTTCCGCTGCGCAGCGACATGCTCATCTTTGGAGTCCACGCCCTGCCGGTGCACTGGGACGACCCGAGACCGCCGCGATGAACGTCCACGCCGACACGACGGTCTGCGTGGGCGCTGGGCAGTGCGCGTTGCGGGTGCCCGCGGTATTCGACCAGAGCGAGGACGACGGGACGGTGATTGTGCTCGACGCCCAGCCTGGTACCGAGCATGAGGAGGATGTCCGAGCGGCGGTCCTGCTGTGCCCCTCGGGAGCGATCTCGATCAGCTCGGCGCCGTAGCGGCCAGCGGGGCGGTCAGGCCGGCGGCCAACTGGTCGATGACGCCCATCATCAACTCGCGCAGCACCGGCCCCTCCGGTGACGGCTCACCTAGCCAGCGTTGCACCGCCACCCGCAGACCAGCCATGGCGCTAGCCGCCACCAGAGCCGGATACAGATCCTGGTCAACGTTGCAGCCGATCCGGTCCGCCACAGCAGCGGCCAGCGCTCGCTCCCGGGCCACGAATGCGGCGATCTGGTGAGGCAGCAACGACGGAGTCCGGCGCAACGTCTGCATCCGCTGCACTCGATCGCGGTAGCTGTCCTCATCCAATACCGCTAGGACGGCATGGCGCAGCGCCTCCAGCACCGGCTCACCGGCCGGACGACCGCGGAAGGCATCGACGAGCGATTCGGCGGTAGCGACGTCCCCGGCGACGATCGCCTCTTCCTTGCTGGAGAAGTAGTTGAAGAACGTCCGCATCGACACGTCTGCCTCATCAGCGATCTGCTCGACCGTGACGTTGTCGATCCCGCGCTCTATCGACAGCCGCAACGCGGCTGCGCTCAGGGCTACGCGCGTGGCTTGCTTCTTGCGCTCCCGCCGGCCGACGACCTGCTCACCCATGACTCGACTCCCACCCTGCGACGGCGCCTGCGTGCACCTAACCTAGAGTAATCGCTTGCAGAGTGTGCAACATTGCTTCCAATGCTGAATTGTGGGCGGCCTTCGCAGCTGCCCGGTGGCAGCTGCGACGCTGAGCACGCTTGCTGGCCATGTGGCTGTAACAACAATCCCCTAGCGTCAGACCCATGGGCGACTTCGGGGTGTCGCGGATCGGCGTCGAGGAGGAGTTTCATCTCGTCGACATGCAGACCAAGGCAGCGGCACCGGCGGTCGATGCCATGCTCGCCCAGCTGGATGACGACTCGTTCGCACCGGAGTTGCAACGCTCCCTGGTCGAGGCCAACACGGTGCCCTGCGACAGCCTTGATGAGTTGCGCGCCGAACTCTGCCGGTTGCGCCGCCGGTTGAACGAGGTCGCCGATCCCCTCGGGCTGGGCGTGGTGGCCGCTGGCACAGTTCCGTTGGTCGACTTGCTCGGCACCGACATCTCGGCTGGCGCCCGCTACGAGCGGATGCAGCACGAGTACCAGCTGCTGGTCCGCGAGCAGCACATCTGCGGGGCACAGGTGCACGTCGACGTGCCCGATCGGGACATCGCGGTCGCCGTCGTGCAGCACGTCGCGGTGCACCTACCGACGTTCCTGGCGCTGTCGGCCAGCTCACCGTATTGGCGGGGGGTCGACAGCGGTTACGCCAGCTACCGCTGCATGGTCTGGCAGCGCTGGCCGACCTCCGGGCCGCCCGGGCCGATGAGTACCGCCGCCGACTACGACGCCATGGTGGCCGACCTGGTCGCCTCGGGAACGATCAGCGATCCCGGCATGGTCTATTTCGACATCCGTCCGTCGGCGCACCTACCCACCGTCGAGCTGCGGATCTGCGACGCCTGCCCCGCGGTGGACGACGTCGTGCTCATCACCGGTTTGTTCCGGGCGCTGGTGCAACGGGCCCGTGGGTGGATCGAGGAGGGCAGACCGTTCCCTCAGACTCGCCACGAGCTGCTGCGGGCGGCAACCTGGCGGGCGGCCCGGTCCGGGCTGGAGGGGGACCTCGTCGACTGTGTCGACCCGTCCGGGCCGACCCTGGTGCCGCCGTCGCAGCTTGTCGAACGGCTGGTCAACGAATTGCGGCCGGAGCTGGAGGCGTTGGGCGACTGGAAGCAGGTGCTCGAGCTGTCGAAGCGGGCACTTGCCGTGGGCAGCTCCGCGGCCCGCCAGCGCCGGATGGCCGGCCGCCGAGGCGAGCTCACCGACGTGGTCGACGACCTGCTCGCGCAGACCCGCGGCGAGCCGCTGCACTGTGATCCGCCGACCGCAGTGCCGACGTCGCCAGCCCTGCTCGACGGCTATTTCGGTGTCGGCAAACCCAGCACCGGTTACGACGAGGCGGTGGGGAACGACGGCCGAATCCTGCCGCACTACGGCTGGCTGTTCCGGGTGCTTGGCCGGTTGGGAGCCCGCGGCATGACGGCGGCGATGTCCGTGCTGCGAACCGAGCAGCGGGCGCGGAGCGTGACGTTCCAGGTCGCCGACGACGAGTCGGATCGGCTGTTCCCGCTGGATCTAGTGCCCCGCATCATCACCGCGGAGGACTGGGCGATGCTGACGCCAGGGCTGATCCAGCGGGTGCGGGCGCTGGAAGCATTCCTGCACGACGTCTACGGTCGCCAGGAGGCCATCAAGGATGGCGTGCTGCCGGCGTTGGTGGTCACCGGCTCGCCCGGCTGGAGCCGTACCGGAGCGCTGTGCAGCCAGCACACGGTGCGAGCCGCCGTCAGCGGGATCGACCTGGTGCGAGACAGCGCGCAGGGCTGGTTCGTGCTCGAGGACAACCTGCGGGTGCCTTCGGGCATCGGGTACGCGATGATCAGTCGGCGGTTGGTGCGTAGCGTGTTGCCCGAGCTGGAGCCACCCGCCGGTGTGGTGCCGTTGGAAGGTGTGCCCGAGCTGTTGCGCAAGACGCTGCTGGCCTCGGTTCCGGATGGCGGTGAAGACGAGATCGCGCTGTTGAGCGCCGGCCCCGTTGATGCCGCGTTCTACGAGCACCGGCTGCTGGCTGATCAGATGGCGCTGCCGCTGGTCACCCCCGGGGAGCTCACGGTCACCCACAGCGGTGTGTATGCGCACGGTCGGCGCCTCAGTGTGCTCTACCGGCGGCTCGACGAGCAGACCCTGCTCGACGCGACCGGAGCTGACGGTCGGCCGGTCGGGCCGGCGATCTGCGCGGCCGTGGCCGGTGGCCGGGTGAACCTGCTCAACGCGCTGGGCAACGGGGTGGCCGACGACAAACGGGTCTACGCCTACGTGCCGGACATGATCACCTATTACCTGGGCGAGAAGGTGCTGCTCGACAACGTGCCCACCTACTCGTGCGCGGACCCGCACCACCTCGCCGAGGTGCTGGACCGGCTCGATGAGCTGGTACTCAAACCGGTGGACGGCTACGGCGGTCACGGCATCGTGATCGGCCCGGCGGCCGACCGGTCCGAGCTTGCGAAGCTCGCCGCCACCGTGGCAGCGCATCCTGCGGACTGGGTCGCCCAGGACCTGGTGTCGCTGTCCACCCACCCGACCTTCGCCGGTACTCGGCTGGAGCCGCGGGCGGTCGACCTGCGGGCGTTCGTCCTGCTCGGCGAGCGGGCCGAGGTGGCCCCAGCCGCTCTGACCCGGGTCGCATCGGACGGCAGCATGATCGTCAACTCCTCGCGCGGCGGCGGCGCGAAGGACACCTGGATCTTGCGTTGAGAGGAGCTTGCCGATGTGCGGCATCGCAGGCGAGATCAGATTCGACGAGTCACCAGCCGGCATCGACGCGGTCACCAGCATGACCGCCGCGCTGCACCGTCGCGGCCCCGACGGCTGGGGGATCCTCGCCGGCGGCGCCACCGCGCTCGGCCACCGCCGGTTGAAGATCATCGACCTGTCGGATCGGGCTGCGCAGCCCATGGTTGATTCCGAGCTGGGTCTGTCCGCCGTGTTCAACGGCTGCATCTACAACTATCGCGAGCTGCGCAGCGAGCTGGGCGCTGCCGGCTACCGCTTCTTCTCCGACTCCGACAGCGAGGTACTGATCAAGGCATACCACCGGTGGGGCACCAGCTGCGTCGATCGTTTTCTGGGCATGTTCGCGTTCGCCGTGCTCGAGCGCGATAGCGGGCAGCTGGTGCTCGGCCGTGACCGGCTCGGAATCAAACCGCTGTACCTCTCGCAGACTCCGCACCGGCTGCGCTTCGCCTCCACGCTGCCGGCGCTGCTCGCCGCAGGTGACGTGGACACCGCGATCGACCCGGTGGGGCTACACCACTACCTGAGCTTCCATTCCGTCGTGCCGGCTCCGCACACGATCCTGGCCGGGGTGCAGAAGCTGCCACCGGCGACGGTGCGTACCGTGTACCCGGATGGCCGTCACGAGGACCGGGAGTACTGGCGTCCGGCGTTCTCACGAGGCGGCTCCGGCCTGGATGCGGCTGACTGGCCGGGCGCCGTGCTGGCTGCGTTGCGGCTCGCGGTGCAGCGGCGCATGGTCGCCGACGTTCCGGTCGGTGTCTTGCTTTCCGGTGGCCTCGACTCCAGCCTGGTGGTGGCGCTGCTGGCCGAGAGCGGCCGGCAGCAGCTGCGGACGTTCAGCGTCGGATTCGAGGCCGCCAGCGGGGAGTCCGGGGACGAGTTCGGGTACTCCGACCAGGTCGCGGCGCACTTCGGCACCGATCATCAGAAGATCATGATCGAGTCGGACCGGC
Organism: Pseudonocardiaceae bacterium; assembly: GCA_035275565.1. Lineage (GTDB taxonomy): Bacteria > Actinomycetota > Actinomycetes > Mycobacteriales > Pseudonocardiaceae. Next base: position 10,208 of record DATEMN010000194.1, read on the forward strand.
TGCTCCCGGCGGTGGACGCGGCCATCGACGCGATGAGCGAACCGATGGTAAGCCATGACTGTGTCGCGTTCTACCTGCTCTCCGAGGAGGTCTCCCGTTCGGTGAAAGTAGTGCAATCCGGGCAGGGCGCCGACGAGGTGTTCGCCGGCTACGACTGGTACCCGCCGCTGGCCGACGTGCCGCGGGATCGGGCTGCGGCAGCCTACACAGAGGTGTTCGTCGACCGCCCGCACGCCGAGCTGGCCGACCTGCTCGAGCCGGAGTGGCTGCCCGGCTGTGGCTTCTTCGACTCCGACCCCAGCCGGGCTTTCGTCGACCGGCATTTCGGTGCTCCCGGCGCGGACACCGCGGTCGATGCGGCGTTGCGCCTGGACACCACGGTCATGCTGGTCGATGATCCAGTCAAGAGGGTGGACAACATGACGATGGCGTGGGGTGTAGAGGCCCGGGTGCCGTTCCTGGACCACGAGCTGGTCGAGCTCGCCGGT
>DATEMN010000195.1:0-10349 GCA_035275565.1 Pseudonocardiaceae bacterium
ACCCCATCTGGGTGGGCAGGTCGAAGGCCACCGACAGACCGGTCTGCCCCGCCCGCAAGAGCCGGTGATATCGGGCGTTGGATTCCGCGGCGGTACCGAATCCGGCGTACTGGCGCATCGTCCAGGGACGCTCGGTGTACATCGTGGGGTACACCCCGCGGGTGAACGGGAACTCGCCGGGCTCACCGAGCCGGTCCGTCAGGCCGGCTGCGACGTCGTCCGCGTGGTACACCGGCTTGATCCCGAAACCCGATTCTGAGGTGTTGTCCGCCATCAGGTCTGTATGGCACACACCGGCGCGCACCACAACGCAAGGCATCATGTGGCGGTGACCAACCCCTCACCCCGCCTGGTCGCGGGGCGCTATCGGCTCGGCGAGGTGCTGGGCCGGGGCACGATGGGGACCGTGTGGTCGGCCCACGACGAGGTACTCGGTCGACCGGTCGCGGTCAAGGAAGTGCTGCTGCCGCCGGGGATCCCGGACGCCGAGGCTGACTCGTTACGGGAACGGACGTTGCGGGAGGCCAGGACCATCGCCGCGCTGTCTCACCCCAATGTGGTGACGCTCTACGACGTGGTTCGAGAGGACGCCGCGCCGTTCGTGGTGATGGAGCTGGTGGCCTCCCGTAGCCTGGCCGAACTGCTGCTGGCGGGAGCCCTGCCGGCGCAGCAGGTGATCGCCGTGGGGGCTGCGGTGGCGGCTGCCCTGCAAGCCGCGCACGCGGCAGGTATCACCCACCGGGACGTCAAACCCGGCAATGTGCTGATGGCGCACGACGGCCGGATCAAACTCACCGACTTCGGGATCGCCCGCAACCCGGCGGACCAGACGTTGACCGCGACCGGTCTGATGCTGGGCTCCCCCGCCTACATCGCTCCCGAGATCGCTTCCGGCGGTCCGGTCAACCCGGGAGCGGACCTGTGGGGACTCGGTGCGACGCTGTTCGCTGCGGTCGAGGGCAGACCCCCGTACGACGCGGGCACCGCGATGGCGACGGTGGCCTCGGTGGTGCAGGGCGAGGTGCCCAGGCCATCGTGCTCCGGACCGCTCGCCGACGTGATCAGCGGATTGATGGTCAAGGATCCAGCGTGCCGGATGCCGCTGTGGCAGGTGCGCCAACTGCTGGGCGCACCCCCCGAACCGGCTGACCCCAAGCCCGCACCACCCAGCGCCCAGAAAAGCGCCCCGCCCCGCGCCGCAGATGCACCCGAAACGCCGCGACGCCGCACCAAGCAGCTCGCAGCGGACCCGGGCCCGCTGCCCTTCGCCGTCGCGTCCGGGGCCGACCTAGCGGTAGCGGCGCAACGAGTCGGCAGCACCAGCGGCGGCCCCAGGGCGCTGCTGTGGACGCTGGCCGTGCTGTTGTTCCTCGGCACCGCGGCGGCCGGTTTCGGGGTCGTCCGGGCCGCCGCCGGCCACCCTGCCCTGCCGTCCCTGGGAACCAGCGCGGCGGTGGGAGCGACCAGCAACAACATGGTGCTGCTGCCCCGCGCGCTCCAGGTCACCGAGCCCGACGGCACCCGGCCGGCTCGGTTCACGGTGAGCGTGCCGCAGGGCTGGCCGGAGTTCCGCGAGCAGCGGATGCTCGGGAACAACTCAGGCACCGTGATGCGCTTCGTCTCACCGGACGGGTCGGAGGTCATCGCCGTAGAGCGGGTCACCGGCGTGGCACCCAGAGTCGCCAGAGATGAATACCTGACCGACTACCTTCGCAAGCTGGCGCAGGGAGTGCCCGAGCTCGTCTTGACCCAGCGGCAGAAACTGTCCACCGGAGGGCTCGACGCCACCTTCCGAACCCAGGAGGGTGGCGAGCTGCGCCGCACCACCTACCTGCGGCTGGTACCGGCCGGTTCGGACCTGTGGGTGGTCTGGGTCACCATGCCGACCGAGCGAGAGGGAGCAGGACGCACGAAGCTGTTCGAGCCGGTGCTGGCCGGTTTCACCGCAGGGATCTGATCACTAATAGGCTCCGGTCCGTGACTGACCCGGCACAGATCGCCGCAGCCGCGCTCGCCCAGCGCAGCGGGGTACCCACGCACGATAGCGCCGTAGTGCTGGGCAGCGGCTGGCATCCCACGGCCGACGTGTTGGGCGCTCCCACCGTTGAGATCCCGTTCACCGAGTTGCCCGGGTTCGTCGCGCCGCAGGCCGCCGAGCACGCCGGGACGGTCCGATCAGTGGAGTTGGGCGGACGACGCATCCTGGTGCTACTCGGCCGCACACACGGCTACGAGGGTCATGGGGTGGCCCAGGTCGCGCACGGGGTACGCACCGCCTGCGCGGCGGGCGTCCGGGTGGTGGTGCTCACCAACGCCGCAGGCGGTATCGCTGAAGGACTCGAGGTCGGCCAGCCGGTGCTGATCTCCGACCACCTCAACCTCACCGCGACCTCGCCTTTGGTTGGACCGCGATTCGTCGATCTCACCGACACCTATTCCCCCCGATTGCGTGCGCTGGCCCGAGACATCGACCCGAGCCTGCGCGAGGGCGTCTACGCCGGGGTACCAGGCCCGCACTTCGAGACCCCGGCCGAGATTCGCATGTTGCGCACGCTGGGAGCCGACCTGGTCGGGATGTCCACCGTGCTGGAGGCCATCACCGCCCGCGCAGAGGGTGCTGAGGTACTGGGAATATCACTGGTCACCAACCCCGCCGCCGGTCTTGCCGGCGCGCCCCTGGACCACCGTGACATGCTCGCCGCCGCCAGCACAACCGCAACCCGGATGGGCGCCTTGCTGCGGAACCTGCTCAGCCGGGCCTGACGGAGGGCACCTCCGCTCACAGTGCGGTCACGAGCGGGCGGGCGGGCGGCACGGAGTTCGACGGCGTGCTGTCACCCTGAGCTCGGGTCCGAGCCGCCGCGACCAGGATCCGGGGGGTGAACAGCGCCGTGGGGCGGGCCAGCATGAGCATGACCCGTCCGAAGCTGTCGGCAGTGGCGAGATCCTGAGTGGCAGCGGCTCCCACCCGGTCGAGGTAACGGTGGGTCAGCCGGGTCGCGGCGGTCACCCGCACGCCAGTCGTGGTGGGGTAGCGCAGGTCCTCCCCGGTCGAGAGCAGCCAGGGGTCGGCGTTGCGGCGGGCCAGCAGCCGTTGGCAGCGTCGAGCCAGCCCATCGAGGTTGTTGGCGGGCCGCCGACGCCGCTGCTCGCGCAGGCAGGTGTCCAGAGTCTCGACGGCGACCGCAGTGGTGCTGATCCCCTGGCCGTAGATCGGGTTGAAGGCGCACAGCGCGTCACCGAGCACGACGAACCGCTCCGGCCAGCGGTGCATACGTTCGTAGTGCCACAACCGGTTGGCCGTGCCGCGGTAGCCGCGGATCGGGGTGACCGGCTCGGCAGCGGCGAGCGCATCAGCGATGACCGGGTGGCGCAGGCTGCGGGTGAAAGCAGCGAAGCCGTCCTCGTCGGTCGGCGGGTGCTGGCCAGCGGCCCCCATCAGCGCCACCATCCACTGCCCGTCCTCGATCGGGAACAGGTAGCCGGTGCGCGGTATCGACGGCGGCTGGGAGGCCAGCATCGCCACCTTCCAGTCCGCACTGAAGCCGTCCGGGATGCGATAGATCCGGGAGGCGTAGGCGGTGTTCGGGTCGACGTGGGTCTTCGTGGGCGTACCGTAACCGACATCGGAGAGCCAGCGCGGAGCGCGGGAGCCGCGGCCGCTGGCATCGACCACGAGGTCGGCGACAAGCTGTTGATCACCACTGGGCGCCTCATCGAGCGGGCGTAGCGTCACGCCGGTGACCTGCCGACCGTCGCGCGAGGTGAGCAGCGACGTCACATCGTGGCGGTCGAGGATCGTCACGCCCGGCAGTTCCCGCAGCCGCCGACGCACGGTCCACTCGAGCAGCGGCCGGCTGGCCGACAACATCGGCCACCCAGCACCCTGCCGGGGCAGCCAGCCGGCGGGGGCCAGGATGACCGCGTCGGTGGGCACCCGCAGCGGCACCGCCCCGGCCGCCTTCAGCTGGTGACCGTAGCCGGGGAACAGGCGCTCTATGATCCCCAGGCCACGGGGGAACAGTACATGCAGCATGCGCCCCTGCGGGACGCCCTTGCGGACCTGCGCGCTGTCCGTCAACGCGTCCCGCTCGATGAGCGTCACCCGCTCGACGTGGTCGGCAAGTACTCGCGCGGCCAGCAGGCCGCCCACGCCGCCACCGATAACGACGGCGTGACCGGCGTTGGCGAGCGGAGCGGGAACCCCCGAAGATCCGTTGCCATCAGGGGTAAGACTCACGAGGCCTCCTCGGTGTTTCAAACAATGTTATAGAACACTGTTGCGATATGGTTGTCAAGTGCCGCGACCGAAACTGCACGACGATGCGCTGCGGATCCGCCTACTCGACACCGCCGGAGAGCTACTCACCTCCGAGGGTCCGGAGGCGCTGAGCCTGCGCCGGCTCGCCACCGCGGCCGGCACCTCGACCAGCGCGGTGTATGCATTGTTCGGCGGCAAGCCAGGGCTGTTGCGGGCGTTGTTCATCGAGGCGTTCACCAGGTTCGCGGAACATCTGGACGCGGTGGCGCCGTCGGACGATCCACTGGCCGACCTGGTGGCACTGATCCATGCCTACCGGGCCAGCGCCAGGGCCGACCCGTACTTCTACGCGGTGATGTTCAACTCGCCGATGTTCAACTCACCGGTACCCGACTTAGCGCCCACCCCGCAGGACCGGACGCACGCCGCGGCCGCCTTCACCCCGCTGCTCGGCGCGGTCCGCCGAGCCATCGCGGCAGGGCTGCTGCGCGACGAAGACCCCAGCCTGATCGCCACCGCACTGTGGGCCAACGTGCACGGCCTGGTGTCCCTGGAACTCGGCTGGGCGATACCGCCCCATGCCCGGGCACCCGCCGAGGTCTTCGAGGCGGCGATCCGCGCCAATCTTGACGGCTGGCGGACCGGCTCGTGAGTGCGAAACGGTGTTCTAACACCGTTTCGCACTCACGAGCGGCTACGCTGCCTCACCATGGCTGCGGACATCGTGCCGATCGAGCTCTCCCTGACCGCTGGTGACCTGGTAACGCTGTGGGCTCCCCGCTGGCGTGAGGACAGCGAGGAGTGGGAGGCGTTCCTCGGCGACGACGAGGATCTCTTCGCATTCCCCGACGTTGCGGCGCTGGTCGGTTTCGTGCGCACCGCACCCGATCACGACCTCGTCGACCACCCGGCCTGGGCACTGGTGCCGCGGTTGCCCGCGGCGGACCTGAGACCCGAGGAATCTCGGCGTTACGACCTCGTCGGAGTACCCGAACTGGTCGCGCAACCGCCGGACACCTGGGTAATCGGTGATCTTGCCGAGGTGGTGTCGATCGTGCGTTCGCTGGCCGACGTCTGCGGCTTGGAGGTGGTGCACGAGGTGCTCGACTCCACCCCGGGGTTCGGCATGCTCGAAGGCGGCACCCTCGCCTTCGGCGGCCGGGAGGGCGAGCGGCACTGGGCGGCGCTGTGCACCGTGATCGCCCAGCGCTGGGACGACGTGCTCGATGCGATCGACGGGGTGGCCCGCACTCCCGACGTCGATGCGGTGGCGCTGACCGTGGCCCAGACCGAACTGACGCAGACCGAGGCCGAGGAGGTTACCGACAACGCCACTACCGAAGCCCCAGCCGCGCCGAACCCCGTGCTGGCGTTCTGGTCAGAGGTCGGCATCGACCCGATCCGGATCGTCAGCGATCTGGGCGATCACTACACGCTGCGCTGCTACCTCGATGACGCTCCGGTCTTCCTCGGCCGCAACGGGCGGATCGACGTCTTCGCCTCGCCGCGCGCGCTGGCCCGCTACCTCGCCGACAACCCCCAGGGCCACGACCTCGACGAGGTGTCCACCTGGGCGCAGGTGACCAAGCGGGCGCACGCCGGCGAACTCGAGGTGGCGGTCGATGACGGCAACAGCTACGTGCTCGCCGGCTTGGCCGACGACCTTGCAGGCGGTCCCGAGACCGTCGATCCCGGCCAACTGGAGCTGGCCGTGGAACTGATCACCGACGCCGAGCAGTGGGCCGGATCGGACACGGCGGACAAGGCCCTGGCCAGTTCCGAGCCACTGGGCTGGCTGGTCTCCTTCCTGCTGCGGCCGGACCCGACACGGCTGGCACCCAGTCCTCCTTTCGACGCCGAGGCGGCCGCCTGGCGGACCCTGGTCGGTGGCTTCGAGGACCGGCTGACGGTACGTTGATCTTCGAGCGACATCGCCCGGCTTCCGGGCTGGCCGGCGAGATGGCTACGATGCGTGACCGACCGTCCTCCTCACCGAAAGCCCATCCCCTGTGAGCAATTACAGCAACAGCCCCGCAACACAATCCTTCGATCGGATGCGCAGCATGCTCGTGCGTGCCGCCGAGATCCGCGACAGCGAGCAGCAGCAGGTCTTCGACGCACTGGACGAGATCCACGCCCGGCTGGCTCCGCTGGAGTCGCTGGGTGCGGTTCGCAAGCGGCTATCGGAGATGCCCGACCGCACCGAGGTCAGCGTGCTGGCCGAGCGGGTCGATGAGGCACTGTCGAAACTCGAAACTCAAGACAACGCCGTCACCGCGTTGTCCCGTGCCATCGAGTCGATCGCAGATCAGATCGCCGGACTGCACAAGCGGACCGACGACCTCGACCAGCACCTCGACCGGCAGGACACCGGACGCGATGGACTGGGCGACCGCGTCGGCGAGACTCGCGAGTCGCTATCCGGGGCTCTGGAGTCAGTCAACCAGCGGCTGGACACCTTGTCGGCCCGGCTGGACTCGGTGGAGGAGAGCGTCGGTGGCCGGATAAGTTCAGTGACCGAGCGCCTTGGGGAGCTGGACGGCGCACTCGCCCACCGTCCCGACACCGATTCGATGACCGGCCTGGTCCGGCAGGCCAACGAAGAGTCCGAGGTGCGCTACACCGCCCAGCTGGACGAGGCAATGGCCACCTTCGCCGAAGTCATCATGGGCGGAACGCCAGCTCCGCTGACCCCCACCCCACCACCACCACCGCGACCGGCCCAGCGCCGGGTCCGCAACGGCGCCGTCAAGACGCCGCGGCACAAGGAGGATATGGACGCCGAGGCAGTGCAGACAGCCTGACATTGCCTCCCGGTCCAGCCAGCTAGCCTTCGCCGGTGCGCACGATCCGGTCCCGAGTGATCGTGGCGCTGATCGCCACCCTCGGCACGACGATCCTGCTCGGGGCGGTACCCGGCGCCGCCCAACCCGACGTGATCCAGCCCACTGGGATCACGTCGGGTACCGCGGGATGCCCGTACCAGATCACGCCGCCGCCACCGGTCGACCGCTCCGAGGTCCCTGCTCCCGGCACCCCGGCACCCTCACCGATGGCGGTGCCGATCCGTCCGGTGGGGGGGCCGTTGATGGGCGGGTGCGGGCTGGTGCTGCCCGCTGGTGCAGCCGCCCCGCCAGCTGGCATCAGCGCGACGTCCTGGCTGGTGGCCGACGCCAACTCCGGTGAGGTGCTCGCCGCCAGGAACCCACATGCGCGGCACCGCCCGGCATCGACGATCAAACTATTGACCGCCCTGCTGGCCGCCGACCGACTCCCGCTCGACCGGGTCGTCGTCGCCACACAGGCCGACGCCGACCAGGAGGGCAGCCGAGCGGGTCTCGGACCGGGAGGCCGCTACACGGTCCGACAACTGCTCACCGGCCTGCTGCTGGTCTCCGGTAACGACACCGCACACGCTCTGTCCGGACAGTTGGGTGGAGTGACTGAGACTGTCGAGCAGATGAACGAGCTGGCGGCCAGGCTGGGTGCCTTCGATACCCGAACCGCCACCCCGTCCGGGTTGGACGGTCCGGGCATGAGCACCTCGGCCTACGACCTGGCGCTGGCATTTCGCCAGGTGCTCGACCGCCCGCTGCTGACCGAACTGTTGGGTACCAGGCAGGTGAACTTCCCCGGGTTCGGTGACCGGCCCGGGTTCGTGCTCAGCAACGACAACAAGCTGCTCAGGAACTATCCCGGTGCGCTGGGCGGCAAGACCGGGTTCACCGACGACGCTCGGCACACCCAGGTCGATGCCGCTCAGCGCGGTGGGCAGCGCCTGATCGTAGTGCTGATGCGGGGCGAGCAGCGGCCGGTACCGATGTCAGAACAAGCAGCCAGACTGCTGGATTACGGGTTCGCGCTGCCCCCTGGCCACCCGGTCGGGCAGTTGGTGGACAAGGCCCCGCCAGCCGCCGAGCCGACTCCAGGTGTGTTTCCCAGCGTGATCCCGACGCCCCCGCCAGCCGGTTCCCACGCCGCGTCTCCCGGCTGGAACGGCGGATCCCCCGCCGCCGGCAGTCTGGTCCCGGTGGCACTGTGGATCGCCCTAGCAATCGCCACACTAGCCCTACTCAGCGCCCTACTAGCCCGCCAACGCCACCGCTAACCCCCCACCACACCCCCGAGCACCATTCGGAGCCGAATCGCGGTTCTGCGGTAGTAGAGCGCCAGGTGAGGTGGAGTGTGCATTCGCCCAGGAGGCCGCGTTTCAGTACGATTAAATCTTGACATCAATCAAACACGGAAATCGTAAGACTCCTTGACCCACCAACGCGTACCCTCGGCGGTATCGGCGATTACTATGCCGCGACTTTCCAGGTTGGAACGAATAGCATCGGCCTCCTGAAACTTACGCGCCACACGCAGCTCGCGCCTCCTGTCAAGTTCCGCCTCGATTGTGGCAGAGTCGATCTTTCGTGCACCTAAATCGAACGCGTCAAACAAATCATCCACATCACGGAGCAATGCCGCTACGGACTGACCAGGGGGCTCACCACTGCGATTTTTCTCTCTAATAAAGTCGAAAAGGACAGCCAGTGCGCCAGGCGTGTCAAAATCGTCATCAAGTCGATCAAAGAAGGCGTCGCGAACTTTCTTGGAGAGTGCAATACTTCCTTCAGTCTCGGGCCGTGAAGGATCAATCAGACGAGCAAAGTTCTCAACACGCCGGCGAGCGCTACGGGAATTCTCAATCGTCACTTCGTTCAGCTCCATTGAGGAGCGATAGTGCTGGCTCAAAAACGCATACCGGAGCGTACGAAAATCGGCGATCTCAAGCGCATCACGAATCGTCATGAAGTTGCCGGCACTTTTCGCCATCTTTGCCCCGTCAACACGGAGCAGTCCCCCATGCATCCAGTAGCGCACCAGCGGCTCCTTCCCAGAAGCAGCTTCCATCTGTGCGATTTCCGCCTCATGATGAGGGAAGATCAAATCCATAGCACCGCCGTGCAAATCGTATTGTGGCCCAAATAGGGTTTCCGTGATAGCAGTGTCTTCAATATGCCACCCAGGGCGGCCCTGGCCAAGCAACGTATCCCAGTACGGTTCACCAGCTTTCCGGGCTTTCCATAATGCAAAGTCACCAGAGTTGCGCTTCTTGTCGTTCTCATCAATGCGTGCGACCGAGTCTTCGGCCTCTATCTCAGTACGGCCCGACAACTTGCCATAGCCGAGGAAGGTGCGTAAATCGAAATACCAGCCGTCATCCAACCGGTACGCATGACCGCGCTCGATGAGCTTTTGTACCTGCGCCACAATCTGATCAATATGCTCATGCGCGCGTGCATATTTATCTACATTAATGTTGTGCAGCTTGATCATGTCTTCCCGGTACGATGCCTCGTACTCAGCGGCCAGCTCGTGCGGTGCTATGCCCAACTCATTCGCCCGCCTGATAATCTTGTCATCGATATCGGTTATGTTCTGCGCGTAAGTCAGATCATAGCCGCGTTTCCTCAGATAGCGAGCAACGAAGTCGAACTGGGTGTACGTCTTGGCGTGTCCGACATGACTCAGATCGTATACAGTTGGGCCACAGACGAACATCTTGACCACACCAGGAGCCATGGGCACAAATTCTTCTTTGCGCCGGGTCAGAGTGTTGTATATTTTAATAGACATTAAGGCCGTCCTCCGTCAATTCGTTGCCCAGGCCGTGGTCTAGCTCAAGCGGAAAGCCTGCCACAACTCGTCTAGCGAGTAGCTTACCAGAGTGACGACAACGACATCGATTAGGTGACCCACATGAAGCCGCAGTCTACTACCTTGCACTCAACGACAAACCGACAGCTCCCACATTGCATTAGTGACACCATCCCGCCACCATTCGGAGCCGAATCGCGTCGCCCGCACGTTGGCCCAGCCGTTAGGCGCGGCGCCAGCGAGATCGCCGAGCTGAGCAGGCTCCCGACGTCGCCGACCCCGTAGCGCACGCTCCTGATGCCCATGGTGACCTCCTACCGGCCGAGCATGCCTGCCGCGCTAGCGTGCCGTCTCGTGAATTATGACGGCACCGACGTGCGCGCCGGGATCGTGGTCACCGGGACGGAGCTGCTCAGCGGGAGGATCATCGACCGCAACGGCC
>DATEMN010000196.1:0-7351 GCA_035275565.1 Pseudonocardiaceae bacterium
GATTCCCGTGGGGGGTGGAACGTGGTCATAGAAGCCCCCGTGCTCGTCGTAGGTGATGACGAACAGGGACCGCTCAAATAGTTCAGGCCGGGCGCGTAGTGCCTCGTAGATATCGGCGATGAGTGACTCAGCGCGGGCGAAGTCGGTGTCGCCAGGCATGAAGCGGTCATAGGATGTATCGGATACTAAATTGTTCTCCGGATGCTGACTGTTACTGATGCTGGGTGTGCCAATGACGGGGGCATGGTCGAGGGTATGCAGCGGCGGCCGATGGTTGGGTTCAAGAAACGAGTATGCGGGAAGCTGTCCCAGCTTGACGTGCCGGGTGAACTCGTTTAGCGGAAACCACCTGGCGTGTCGGTCTGCTCTATCCCACAGTCGAGGAAAAGCCCACACCTGCGGTGTGTCATCGTGATAGATATGCCATTCCCGGTTGTGATCTTCTTCCAGCAGCTCGAAGATAGTGCGATCAGTGTAGGGGCGCAGCTCGATGTTGACCTCATCGTCTGAGGTGGCGGCATGGAGGAAGTTGCGGTTGGGCCAGGTCTCCCCGGGCACGGCACTAAACCATCGAGTGCACACGGCGAACTCAAGGGCAAGAGTGCTCAGCACCGGGACGTTCTCGGGAGGCTGACAGTGCATCACCAAGCAGCCGCGGTTCTGGATTGCCGCACTGCCGTTCGCCTTACGACGAAACCACCAATTCAGCAGCGGGCCGAGCAGACCACCGAACTGCGGTGATGTCAAACCGCGGCACTTCCGCTCATAACTGGTCACGAAACCTTGGTTGGTTGGCCTACGCACCGGTCCGATTCCTCGAAGCGCGAGCTGCTCCATCACACCCTCGTGAGAGTGGTCCGGACCCACTGGAACGACGGCCTTCGCGGCCGGCGCCGCCGACACCGGCGGTCCTCCCTGCCAGCCCGGGTTCTCATACCGGCCGCCCCGTAAGCCATCGAACAACGGATTCGGGTGCTGCAGAAAGCCGAGCATATGGTCAAACGAGCGGTTCTCCAGCGCCAGCACGATGATGTGCTCGATCTCAGCCACGACGCCTTCCCTTCCCTGGCCCGCAGTCACGCTCTCACTACGGGATCTACCCTCGACGATCACCCTGACCAGCTACTGCTGCCCCTGTGGATCTGCCCGCTTTGCTGGCACCGACCTCCCGGCGACGTGCGGCGGCACTGATGAGTCATGGTCGGGCTTCCCTTTTCCCAGTCGACATGATTTCAGACCAGGGTCAAGTCCCCAGGCATGGTGTTTCGCGGTTGACGTGTGATCCTTAAGAGTTGTTAGGCGCTGAGCGCGTTCCTGGGGGTTGTTCGACCAGATCTGGACAGGGTTCCGTTTCCCTCCGGATGTGATCACGATTGAGGTTCGCTGGTACCTGCGCTGCGACCTCTCATACTGAGACGTCGAGGAACTGCTGGCCGAGTATGGCATCAACGTCGATCAGAACCCGCCGCAGCGCGTTGATAGCCTCGGGATGCTAACCGGATCGCTCCAGCTCGGTGAGCTTGTACCATATTGCTGGTCTGCTTGTCGCCGCTCACGGTCATCGTGAGCGAGTGCTTGCGGCGGCCTGCGGGTGGGGTGTCGCTGCCGCGAGCGTGACCACGTCCGCAGCGGTGAGCCCTCCGGTCCCGTGACGGGTGAGGGGTGTGGTCATAGCGACCTCCGCGTAGCTCGGCCCGCGTTGCACGATCAGAGTGGTGGGACAGAGCGGACGCGGCGCCCATCCACTCCCAATCACCCTATCGGGCGTCGCTCGTTCAGCGTTACTCGCCGAATTCGAGGGTCGTTGCGCTAACTTTGGGTGACATATGGCGTAGTTGATCGCTCATCAGACAGAACACGGGGCATCAGCACGCGCGGCATGCCGGACGATCTCGGCAGCGACCACCTCAACGCCTCACGTCATCGGGTTCGCCGAAAAAGAGCTCCGACCCTCTTACCAGCGCCTACTCCGGTGGCAAGTACCTGGGATGACGTCGGGACCCGAGCAGTGTCCGGTTACCCTCCCGCCGTGTCCGTGGTCACCCGATCACAGCGGAAGGCGGGGGTGCTCGCCGGGCTGGCTGTGCTGGCGTTCGCCTGCGCGGTCGGCGTGCTGCTCGCGCCGGTGATCGCCGACGACCCGGTGGTGAGCTGGCCCCGCGCCGGGGAGCAGCCCCGCTCCACCGTGCTGCCGCTGGTGCCCTACCGCCCGTTGAGTCTGGACGCCCGAGTGCCATGCGCCGCGCTGGCCGCACTGAACCTGCGGGCCGACGGCGGCGACGCGCTGCGCACCCTACCCGTCCCCACCGTCACCCCGGAAGAACCAGCGTGGATCGATCAGGGCCTGGTCATCGGAGCGCACCGCGGCGTCGTACTGATCACAGCCTCCGGGGCCACGGTGCTGCGAGAGACCCTGCCCGCGCCCGGATGCAGCTATCGAATCATGGCCGACGACGGCTGGGTGCGGGTGCTGCGCGACGGGCAACAGCGGGCCGCTGCCCAACTGCAGGTGCCCGAGGTCGGCGAGTTGGCCACCGACCTCGAAGGCCACCCAGCGGCTCGGGGTCTGGCGGTGTCACTGCACACCGATGCCCGTTACGAGTCCAGCCCCACCGTATCGAAGATCGGCCTGCTGGTGGTCCAAGGCGCCGCCCTGCTGATGTTGCTCTGGTTGGCCTGGCGGTGGTGGGGCGGCAAGCGGGTACCCATCCGGGTTCCTCGACCCCGGGTCGCTGACGCGGTACTGATCACGGTCTCGGCGATGTGGGTGCTGCTCGCTCCGACGAATTTCGATGATCCGTGGTATCTGCTGATGGCCCGCGGTGCCGAGACTTCTGGCTCGATCGGCAACGCGATCTACATGTTCAACGCCACCGAGAACCCGTTCGTGGCCAGCCAGTACGTGCTGCAGGCGTGGGGGGCGATCGGGGGCTGGAGTTTGGCCTGGATGCGGGTGGTGCCGCTGGTCTACGGGCTGCTCACCTGGGTGCTGCTGCGCCTGTTCCTGGTCGCGGGTTTCGGTCGGGAATCAGGCACCGGCCGGGCGGTCTGGGCGCTGCTGGTGGCGTACCTGCTGTGGTGGCTGCCCTACGGGATGACACTGCGCCCGGAGCCGCTGATCGTGCTGCTCGCCGCGGCGACACTGCTGCTGACCGAACTGGGCCGGCAGCGCCACTCGATCGGCGTGCTGGCCACGGCCACTGCGACCGCCGCGTTGGCGGTGTCGGTATCCCCCTCCGGGCTGGTGGCCGCGGCCCCGCTCGTGGCGGCACTGCCCTGGCTGTGGGCCTGGCTGCGCGCGCAGCCTGGATCAGCGAGGGTAGCTGTGGTGCTGGTGCTGGTCGCCGCGGGCACCAGCCTGGTGCTGGTGGGATTCGCCGACGCCACGCTGGGCGACGTCCTGGAGTCCACCGCGGTGCACCAGTGGTACTACCAGACGTTCTCCTGGTACCAGGAGCTCGCCCATTACCGGACGGTGCTCAGCCTGACGGACTCCAGCCAGTGGGCGCGACGGGCGCCCGTAGTGCTCACCGTCGCGGTGCTGGTGGTCGTCGCGATCGGCGTCGCGGTGCACCGGCAGACCAACGGCGACCCGGTGCGCCGGCTGGTGGTGCGCAGCGCGGTCTGCTCGGCGATCGCCCTGGCGCTCCTCGCGCCGACGCCGACCAAGTGGGTCAACCACTTCGGAGCGGCGGCGGCCGTGCCCACCGTGCTCCTCGCCGCAGCTCTGTTGCGTTCCCCCCTTGGTCGCCGAGTTGGTGCCATCGCGACCACCGTCGGGACGGCGGTGCTGGTGGGCGCAATGTCACTGAGCTTCGCTGGGCCGAACCTGTGGCGGCCCTACTCCGACCGGGGCCAACCCTTCGGTGATCACCTCAACGCCGCACTGGATTGGCCCGATCTGGCAAGCCTGCGGCCCAGGCTGGGACCCGTGCTGCTGGCCCACCCGGCGCTGTGGGCCGCGATCGCGCTCGCCGCGGCCTGCTGGGTGTGGTGGTGGCGTCGCCGCGGTCGAGATACCGCACTGGCTCCTGACCGGGCAGTGCTGCTGGCTGGGTCGATCATGCTGGTGGCACTGACCCTCGTCGTCTTCGCGTGGGCACCCTTGCGCCAGTACCCCGGGTGGTCGGTAGCCTTGTCCGCCACCCACGCCGCGGTGGGTGAGCCATGCGTGCTCGACAGACACGCCCAGGTCCTCATCGATACCACGGCGCAGCCGGTACCGACCGGTCCGGCGATCACCGACGGGGCGTTCGCCGCCGCGGCTGACGAACCGTCGCCGGTGCCCGCACCGGCTGCGGGCACGCTGGTCTGGCACGACGCGGTCGAGGACGGCCCGGAGACGGGGTTGCTGGTCACGCCCTGGTTCACGGTGCCCGATCATGGGCTTGCGGAGGGCGGCACCGATTTGCTGATCCCGATCCTCGGCACCCGGACCGGCCAGTGGCTGAGCCTGGAATACGCCACCACTGCCGGGCCGAATCCCGCCGTGGCCGGCAGCGTCGCACTGCCGGTGGACCCGACCGTGTCGCAGACGCAGTGGCAACAGACGGCTGTCCCCCTGAACCGGCTGGTCAAGCGGCACCATCTCCGGCCATCGAGCGTGCGGCTGGTGATCGTGGACCTGGTGCCCGGCTCCGACAGCTGGCTTGCCGTAGGCCAACCGCGGCTGGCCAGGTGGCGTCCGCTGGTGACCCTGACCACCGGGGCAGCGGTTTATGTCGACCAGGTCACCGCCACCTTGCTGCCCTGTGTCGACCAGGTCGGGGTCGAGCACGGCCTCGCGCGGACGCCGGAAGTGCTGGTGCTGGGCGACGAGGGGTTCCCCCGGCACTTTCTCGACCTGATGTTCGAGGTTCACCGGGGCGGTACCCAGGTACCGACGGACCGCGCCGGAACCACCGTGCGGGTACCCACCCGACTGATGCCCCCCGGCCCGGCCACCCTGCCCTGGGGTCGGGTCGAGCAGGTCGTCTACGACCACCCTGTCGGGCTGGTCGACCTGCGGGTCGGGCACCTGCGGCGCGCCGGGTGGACGCGGTTTCCCACCCTGGCCGACCAGAACTACCACGGGGACCTCTAGCCGGGGTTGTCGAGCTGCTGCGCCAAGCGCGGAAGCGAGCCGGCGCGTCAAGTTCGACGTGTGTCCCAGTCCTGCCTTCTGGAACGATGAATGGCGCGTTGGTCGCCTCCGCGGCGACTGCCAGGAAGGTCGCCTAATAATCCAACATTATCTCTCACGACCGCGATTCGGCTCCGAATGGCACGCGGCAGGACGCTCAGAACCGCCATTTGGCTCCGAATGGCGGGCATGGCCACGTGCGCAGTGCTACGCCCGTACGACTGATGCCAGCCGTCATGTCGTGACCATGAGTGACGGAAACCTGAGGAGAACTGTCCACCTTCAGGTGACTGTACGAACTTCGAGACGCGCTGCTACTGTCAGTATCGGTGCAGATACAGAAAGAGCATAATTCTAATTTTGCAAATTACCGTCCGCTTGGGAAGCGCGTCGTTTTAAGCCGGCCGTCACTGTAACCAACGAACTCACGAGTCCTCAACGTCGATCGCCGCTCCGCGATCGTGTAGACGCAATTCCTTGAGCTGGGTCCGACGGTTTCTTCGGAGGGCGAACGGTGCGCAGTATCGAGGTCGATCAACTACCTCTTCGGAGGCGGGTGCCCAGTGCTCGAGACGGATCAAGGCCCCTCGTGTCGATCTTGATTGCAACCGTTGTGGCCTGACGATGGCCAGAGCTACCGGCTCACTATGCAGCGTCGGTAGCACCCGACGTCTGGTATCGGGACGCCTGCAGGAACTCGGTGCCCTGCAGGTCGAGCAGCAGCGCAGCACGCAGGGCGAACTGCGGATGGCCTTGGTTCTCGGCGACGCAGGGCTGGGCAAGACACGGCTGGCGGCTGCACAGTTGCCTTGCGACGACGAGTCGACCGTCAGGTTGATCGCGCGCAGCTCCCTCCTGGACGGTATGCCGCTGTTCGGCCCCTGGGCAGATGCCCTCGGCCTGCACACGGATGATCAGAACGCTGAGGGGGCCTGCCGCGCCTGCGGGAGCGGGCTCAGTGGCCTTCCGGCGTTGGTACGCCGCACCGAGATCGGGCACGACGCGTCGTCGTGCGCGCAAGCTCTTCGCTACCACTTCGTCGAGTGGATCCCGGGACTGCTCGCCAAGGCAAGTGCTGACCGGCCAATCGTCGTGATCCTCGATGACGTCCATCAGGGCCATGATGTGGTGTGGGAGATGCTGCTGCGGCTGGGCTGGGACTTTCCGACCAGCCGGCTGTTTGTCCTCGCCACCGCCCGGCCGGCGGAGCTGGCCAGGCACCGAATGGCCATCGAGGTCCTGCACGCCTTAGAGCAGGAGGCGATGGTATGCCGGATTCAGCTGGCCCCGTTCCCCCGGCAGGACGTCCGGGAGCTGGCCACGGAGATCCTTGGCCGAAACCACGTGCCGTCCAGTCTCCTGGACTGGCTGCTGGCTCGTGCGCAGGGTAACCCACGGTGCACCGTCGGGCTGCTGGAGGCATTGGTCGATGACGGCGTGGATCTCCCGGCACCTGTGGCGGGAGGGGTACCGGAGAAGCTGGCCCGCTGGATACGCACCGAGGTGGCGCGACTCGATCCGCCAGCCCTGGCACTGATCGAGGTGATCGCCGTCGGCGGCGACCTGGTCGATCTCGGTGACCTCGCCCGGATCACCGACCGGCCGATCGAGGACGTCGCGCTCACCCTGGAACGGCTCGTGAGTTCTGGAATGATCAACGAACGGCGGCGCGACCGGATCTTGGGTTATCAGATCGCCCATCCGCTCATCCACGAGGTGCTCGTCACGGATATCGGTGGCGCCAGGCGGCGCGTGCTGCACCGGCGGGTGGCTGAGACACTGCGTGAGTCCGGTCGGACGGAGATTGCGGCGTCGCACTTCGTCCGCGCGGCGCAGGCAGGGGACGGCGAGGCGATCGACGCACTGATCGAGATGGCGCAACGAGGGGTGTGTTCCCAGGTATGGACGACCCTCTCGGCGTTGCAGGATCTGTTGCCGATCGGCGACGAACGCTGGCCGCGCGTATTCGACGCGTTGTTCCAGCGATCGAATTGGGGGATCATCGACCGTACCGAGTATCATGTGCTCGAGACAGCCACTGTGTGGCGGATGCGGCAACTGCTCGCCGGGATCGGTGATCTGCAACGGCAGGGCGACGTCCGTTTATGGCTCGCGCGCTTGTTCGCATTCGGGGCAGGTGATCTCGATGCGGCGCAACGGGAGTGCCGGCAGGCTGGTCAGCTGTACGAGCGGGCCGGCTGCGAAACGGCGGCCCGGATGGCCGCGATC
>DATEMN010000197.1:0-2458 GCA_035275565.1 Pseudonocardiaceae bacterium
GAACACCGGTCGGCTGGGTGTTTCTTGACCGGCACCGTCATGACGGGTATACGATCCGGTGGCAGCGGGGTGATGCAGTAGCTTATGTGCTGATCGGTAAGAAGGTGGGCGATGACGGGATGAGTGATGTCATAGGGACTATCCCGGTGTCGCCGACGGGGTGGACTGATTTGGCGGAGATACGGGCGCTCGGACAACGGTGGCTGCGGCAGGGGTGAGAGGTGTGCGCTCGGTTCCTTGACCATGGCGTGTGGATCAGTCTGCATCTACGGCGGCAGATCAACCAATGCCTGTTCAAAGCGCTCTACCTGCACTGGCGACGGAGCGTCGAGCAGATTGAGCTCACCGAACCCTTCGGGCAGCTACTCACCGACGACCTGCTCTCCAGTGTCAGCGCCCAGGCAGCTCTGACCGGCGAGCCCGCCGACCACCAGAATGACACACCGTCATCACCGACGACCAGGCACATAAAGCGCCCCAGCAGGATCTGCTGGGGCGCGGTTGGCACAACGTCCGTCTGGTGCCCCCGGTGGGAGTCGAACCCACACTGGGATCCTTTTAAGGGACCTGCCTCTGCCGGTTGGGCTACGGGGGCGCTGCGGAAGCGTATCCACCAGAGAGTGGATCAAGAAGCTCTGGTGGCCCGGGCGAACTCGGCTTTCGGATCGTTGATCTGGCCCAGTGCTACCACCTCGCGGCGAAACAGCAGAGCAGCGGTCCAGTCGGCCACGATGCGGACCTTGCGGTTGAAGGTGGGCATCCGGCTCAGGTGGTAACTGCGGTGCAGGAACCAGGCCACGATGCCCTTGAACCTGATCCCGTAGATCTCCGCGACGCCACGGTACAGGCCCAGGCTGGCCACCGACCCCGCGTAACGGTGCTGGTAGGGCCGCAGCGGTTGGCCGCGCAGGTGCGCGATCACGTTGCCGGCCAACACCTTGGCCTGCCGGACGGCGTGCTGGGCCGATGGGCTGCAGGTGGCGTTCGGGTCATCGGAGGTCAGGTCGGGAACAGCCGCGCAGTCCCCGGCGGAGAACACCCCCGGGCAGTCCACCACCTGCAGAGTGGCCTGGCAGCGCAGCCGTTTGCGGTCGTCCAGCGGCAGGTCGGTGTGCTGCAATACCGGATTGGCCTTCACCCCAGCAGTCCAGACGATGGTGTCGGCGTCGAACTCGGTGCCATCATCAAGGACGACGTGGCCGTCGAGCATCGTCGTGACCCGGGTGTTCAGGAAGATCTCGATGCCACGCTCGGTCAACCGCTCGGCGGTGTAGCGGCCCATTCTCGGGCTGACCTCGGGCATGATCCGGCCGGTGGCCTCGACCAGCACCCAGCGCAGGTCCTGCGGCTGGATGGTCTCGTAGTAACGGCAGGCGTAGCGGGCCATGTCCTGCAGCTCGGCGAGCACCTCGATTCCCGCGTATCCCCCGCCGATCACCAGGAAAGTCAGCAACGTGCGGCGTAGCGACGCCTCGATCGTGGCGTCCGCGGCTTCCAGCCGGGACAGCACATGGTTACGCAGGTAGATTGCCTCACCGATGGTCTTGAACGCGATGCCGTGCTCGGCGAGCCCAGGGATGGGCAGCGTGCGCGCGATGGAGCCCGGCGCCATCACCAGCACGTCGTAGCCGAGCTGCTCGGTGTGTCCGGCGCAGTTCTCGACCGTGGCGAACCGGTGGGCATGGTCGACACCGGTGACCCGGCCACAGACGACATGGCAGCGCCGCAGCACCCGGCGCAGCGGCACCACCACGTGGCGCGGTTCGATCGAGCCAGCCGCGGCCTCGGGCAGGAACGGCTGGTAGGTCATCTGCGCCTGCGGGTCCACCACGGTGACCGAGGCCTCGCCCGCGCGCAGCGTCGACTGCAGGCCCAGCGCGGTGTACATCCCCACGTAGCCACCACCGACGATGAGGATGCGTGGCTGATCCCCGGAGGTAAGACCCATAACACCAGTATTGTCACCACAGCGTGGCCATGCGTGGTGATTCTGATCGCCTGATCAGCCGGGATCGATCCCGGCCAGCTGCGCCGCGCGGCGCAGCACGTCGATCAGCATCGCCGGGGTGAGCCGTCCGGTGAAGGTGTTCTGCTGGCTGACGTGGTAGCAGCCCAGCAGGTGCAACCCCCCCAGGGCCACCTCGGTGCCGTGCCCGAAGCGCGGCCGCGGGGTCGGCACCGGCCAGCCGGCGACGTCCAACGCGGGCAGCAGGGCCTGCCAGCCGAAACCGCCCAGCACGACCACCGCGCGCAGCGTCGGGCGCAGTAACTGGAGCTCCCGGATCAGCCAGGGCCGGCAGGTGTCACGCTCGACGGGGGTGGGCTTGTTGGCCGGCGGCGCGCAGTGCACCGGGGCCGTGATCCGGGTGCGGTGCAACGTCAGCCCGTCACCGCGGTGGGTCGACATCGGCCGGTCGGCCAGGCCGACCGTGTGCAGCGCGGCGTAGAGCACGTCGCC
>DATEMN010000198.1:0-6165 GCA_035275565.1 Pseudonocardiaceae bacterium
CCGAGCTGCCGATCACGTCGGCGCAGGTGGCGCGGGTGGTCGCGCTGGTCGCCGAGGGTGTGCTGACCAACCAGTTGGCCCGCCAGGTCGTCGACGGGGTCCTGGCGCGGGAGGGTGAGCCGGACGAGGTCGTCGCCGCCCGCGGCCTGGCCGTGGTGTCCGACGACTCCGCGCTGACCGCCGCCGTCGAGCAAGCCCTGGCGGCCCAGCCCGACATCGTCGCAAAGATCCGCGGCGGCAAGGTGGCCGCCGCCGGTGCCATCGTAGGCGCGGTGATGAAGGCCACCAAGGGCCAAGCCGACGCTGCCCGGGTCCGCGAGCTGGTGTTGGCGCGTTGCGCCCCGTGAGTGGCGTTACGAGCCTTGACTCTTATTGCCACTCACGGGTTGTGCACAGGTTAGTCGTGGCCACCGCCGGGTCCGACCGGGTCGGGTAGCACGAACACCCGCTCGTCGCTGGTGATCGGCGTGCCGCCGGTTTTGTTGACGGTGCCCAGCAGCATTATCTGCCCGTCCGGGCTCAGCGCGGCTGCGGAGACCCGGCCGTAGCGTTGCAACGGGATCTGCACGGGCTGGCCGACGAACGTGCTGCCCGGCCCGATTCCCACCGCGAAC
Organism: Pseudonocardiaceae bacterium; assembly: GCA_035275565.1. GTDB lineage: Bacteria > Actinomycetota > Actinomycetes > Mycobacteriales > Pseudonocardiaceae. The sequence goes on from DATEMN010000198.1 coordinate 615, forward strand.
ATCGGTGCCCCACTGGTGAACGCGACCTGGATCCGGCCCAGCATGACCACGCACCCCGCCGCACCTATTTGGGCTGGCCACGTCCAGGAGGCCAGGCCCAGCGGGCGCCCTGGCGCCACTCGATACAGCAGGTCGTGGGCGGGCTCCCGATCGGTGATCCACAGCTCGCCGACGAGGGGGTCGAGGCACAGCCCGCCCGGTGCGTGCAGGCCGCTGACCAGCACTTTGGACCCGCCGGAGTTGCGCGGATCGGGTCGGCCGAAGGTGTCGATCCGCAGCACCTTGCCGGCCAGCGACTGCGGGTCGGTGGCTGCGGCGGGATTACCGGTGTCTCCGGTAGCCACCAGGAGCATCCCGTGCGAGTCGATCGCCAGTGCGCCCGCGTTGCCGGTCGGGCCGCGCGGGATACCGATCAGCACCGGCTTGGGCACGTCGCCGGGAGCGATCCGGACGACCCGGTTGTCGACGGGAGTGGTGATGTAGGCGTAGATCAGCTCGTCCTCGGCGTAGCTGGGGGACAGCGTGAGTCCGGTGAGCCCGCCGTCACCTGCCGGGTCCACCGCCAGCGTGGTCACCTCCTGGGTCGGCCGCTGGCGCTGCACCCGCAGGATCCGGCCGGTGGTGCGTTCCGCGGCCAGACCCACCAGTGCCGAGCCAGGCAGCACGACCAGCGCGGAGATCGGTTCCAGGCATGTTGCGACGACCTGCGGGTCGGGGTCGATGCAGCCCTGGGGCGGCCCGGGCGCCGTTCGGCCCTGTGGTCCCGGACTGGGTGTCCTGGGTGGTCTCGGGACTTCGGGTCGCAACTCGGTCTGCGGGCCGATCTCCGGTTTGAGCCGGAACGGCCCGGAGTCGCGTTCCGGGAAGGTCGGCGTCACCGAGCATCCCACCAGCAGCGCTGTCGCCGCGAGGAGCACGGCGAGTGCGCGGTGGGGGGCACCGGCCAGGCCCGGCACGGAGGGTCGCACGGTCGGCCAGGCTAGGCGGCCACCCGTATGCCGCTGGTGAGCGGGGTCGCACGTCCGTGATCGTGTTAGTTTTGCCTTATTTCACCTGATTCGGAATGGTCGCGGGTGTTCGAGGTGAACAGGTAACCGGCGGTCAGGGTCTGCCCATGGCGGGTGCACACCGTGACGCCGTCCTCGGCGGGGACCACCCGGTCGGCCTCGGTGCCCAACCGGAGCTGTGCTCCAGTGTCGATGGCGGCGCCCGCCAGCGCCTCGACGATCTGGCCGAACCCACGACGCGGGTAGTCATTCATCCAATTTCACTCTTTTGGGTTAATTGGCTACTCCTCGCCTGGGGTGATGAGCGGATCCGGTAGCCACCCGCGACTCACCGCCGCGACTGAGGACAGGTCGCGAGCCCGGACAGCGGGCAGCCTGACTTCCTCGCCACTATGGAGCACAGCCCAGACCCGGGATCGCTCATCCATCCGCAAACCCTGCAGATCGGACCACGGGACCCGCTGCGAGCCGAGGATCCGATGCGCCACCACAGTGTCCGGGCCGACCACCGTGCGGTCTCGCACCAGCCAGACCCCCGCCCCCAACGGCAGCAGGTACAGCACCTGCAGCCCCGGTACGCCGAAGGCCACCGGGGTCATGCACACGACCAACCCGAACACCCCGATCAGGGCGGTCAGCGGCCGCCGGAAGGTCACCGTGGCGGAGTCGGTCATGCTGCCATGGTGGCATGCCGTAGCGGACCGCTCACCTCTTGCGGATCCCACCTCAATGTCGATCAAAAGGTCGGATGCCCTACGGTTCCCAGAATACGGGAGCGGTTTCCAATAGGTTGCGGTGCCGGAGCGCGCCCGTTACCGTCGGCGGCATGCTGATCCCCACCGGCCTCGTACTTCGCGGGCGCGTCGTCTGAAGAACCCAAGACGTCGACGCGCCGAACCCTCGCTTCCAGCCCTAACCCGGGCGGCGAGGGTTTTTTGATGCCCAGGGCGAGCCAACGATGAGCTGAGGCAGGACCATGACAATCGTGACTCCGCGACAAGTGCCGACTCCCGAGCAGCTGCCCAAGCCGGCCCCACCTCCCCGCTCTCCCGCGCGGGTCACCGGAGCCCAGGCGCTGGTGCGCGCCCTGGAAGCGGTCGGGTGCGAAGCGGTATTCGGCATCCCCGGCGGGGCCGTACTCCCGGCTTACGATCCGCTGCTCGACTCGACTGCGGTGCGCCATGTGCTGGTTCGCCACGAGCAGGGCGCGGGGCACGCCGCAGCCGGTTATGCCCAGGCCACCGGCCGGGTCGGGGTGTGCATGGCCACCTCCGGGCCGGGCGCGACCAACTTGGTCACCCCGATTGCCGACGCACATATGGACTCGGTGCCGATTGTCGCCATCACCGGCCAGGTCCCGCGTGCCTCCATCGGCACCGACGCCTTTCAGGAGGCGGACATCTGCGGCATCACCATGCCGATCACCAAGCACAACTTCCTGGTGACCGATCCGGCCGAGATCCCTCGGGCCATCGCCGAGGCGTTCCACCTCTCGTCCACCGGCCGGCCCGGACCGGTACTGGTGGACATTCCCAAGGACGTGCTGCAGGCGCAGACCATTTTCTGCTGGCCCCCCGAGATCAACCTGCCTGGATACCGGCCCACCACCCGGCCGCACGGCAAGCAGATCCGGGAGGCCGCCCGGCTGATCGCCACCGCCCGGCGCCCGGTGCTCTACGTCGGCGGCGGTGTGATCAGAGCGCGGGCCACCGCCGCGTTGCGGGAGCTGGCCGAGCTCACCGGCGCGCCGGTGGTCACCACTTTGATGGCTCGCGGCGCGTTCCCCGATTCCCACCCGCAGCATGTGGGCATGCCCGGGATGCATGGCACGGTGGCCGCGGTCGCCGCGATGCAGCGCTCCAATCTGCTGATCGCGCTCGGGGCCCGATTCGATGATCGGGTCACTGGACAGCTGTCCACTTTCGCGCCGGACGCCGCGGTGGTGCACGCCGACATCGACCCTGCGGAGATCTCCAAGAACCGTCATGCCGACGTTCCCATCGTCGGTGACTGCGCCGAGGTGATCAGTGAGCTGATCACGGCGGTGCGGACCGAGTTCACGACCGGTCGACCGGATCTGACTGCCTGGTGGGCACAGCTGGAAGGCTGGCGCACGACGTTCCCACTGGGTTACGACCGTCCGACGGACGGCACGCTCTCGCCGCAGTTCGCCATCAAGCGGATCGGTGAACTGGTCGGCCCGGATGCGATCTACACCGCTGGGGTGGGTCAGCACCAGATGTGGGCTGCGCAGTTCATCAGGTACGAGAAACCGGGCGCCTGGATCAACTCCGGTGGCCTGGGCACGATGGGTTTCGCGGTGCCGGCGGCGATGGGCGCCAAGATGGGCCGTCCCGAGACCCCGGTCTGGGCCATCGACGGCGACGGCAGCTTCCAGATGACCAACCAGGAACTCGCGACCTGTGCCATCGAGAACATCCCGATCAAGGTCGCTGTGATCAACAACGGCAGCCTCGGCATGGTCCGGCAGTGGCAGAATCTGTTCTACTCCGAGCGTTACTCGCAGACCGACCTCGGAACCCATTCCCGCATCCCGGATTTCGTGAAGCTCGCCGAGGCGTTGGGCTGTGTGGGTCTGCGCTGCGAGGCCGAGCCGGACGTGGACAAGGTCATCGAGCAGGCGATGGAGATCGATGACCGCCCGGTCGTGATCGACTTCGTGGTGGGTAAGGACGCCCAGGTGTGGCCGATGGTCGCCGCGGGCCACAGCAACGACCAGATCATGGCGGCGCACAACATCCGTCCGCTGTTCGATGAGGATGGCTCCTGAATGTCCAAGCACACCATGTCGGTTCTGGTGGAGAACAAGCCCGGCGTGCTGGCCCGGGTGGCGGGGTTGTTCAGCCGCCGCGGGTTCAACATCCATTCGTTGGCGGTCGGCCCTACCGAGAACCCCGACATCTCCCGGATGACGATTGTGGTCGCCGTCGACGAGCTTCCCTTGGAGCAGGTCACCAAGCAGCTCAACAAGTTGATCAACGTCATCAAGATCGTCGAGTTGGACCCGGCGGCGGCGGTGCAGCGGGAGCTGCTGCTGGTGAAGATCAGGGCGGACCCCACGGTGCGCTCCCAGGTGCTCGAGACCGTCGCGCTGTTCCGGGCCAAGGTGGTCGACGTTTGCCCGGAGGCGCTGACCATCGAGGCCACCGGAACCGCGGACAAGCTAGAGGCGCTGTTGCGCATGCTCGAACCCTTAGGCATCCGCGAGATGGTCCAATCCGGCATGGTCGCCGTAGGCCGCGGCCCCCGCGCCATCACCGCCACCTCACTCCGCTAACCCCCTGCTCGCCGCGTTCTGGAGATGCAGAACGCGGTTATTCGGCCCCAGATAAGCGCGTTCTGCATCCAGAACGCGGCAGAGCTACGCGAAGGAGCCCAGGATGAGCGAGATCTTTTATGATGACGATGCCGATCTGTCGATCATTGGCGGGCGGCGGGTGGCGGTGATCGGGTATGGCAGCCAGGGGCACGCACATGCGTTGAGCCTGCGTGATTCCGGGGTCGACGTCCGGGTCGGTCTGCCGGAGACTTCCACGTCGCGCCCGAGGGCGGCCGACGAGGGCCTGCGGGTCGTGACGACGTCGGAGGCGGCCGCCGAAGCCGACGTCGTCATGATGCTGGCGCCGGACACCAAACAGCGCGCCATCTACGCCCAGGACATTGCGCCGAACCTGAGCTCGGGCGACGCATTGTTCTTCGGGCACGGCTTCAACATCCGGTACGGCCTGATCACGCCGCCATCCGATGTGGACGTCGCGATGATCGCACCCAAGGGGCCCGGGCACCTAGTGCGCCGGCAGTTCGTTGACGGCAAGGGCGTGCCGTGCCTGATCGCGGTCGAGCAGGACCCCACCGGCGGTGCCCAGGCGCTGGCGCTCTCTTATGCCAAGGCGATCGGTGGCACCCGCGCCGGGGTGATCAAGACCACCTTCACCGAGGAGACCGAGACCGATCTGTTCGGCGAGCAGACGGTGCTCTGCGGCGGGATCACCGCGCTGATCCAGGCCGGGTTCGAGGTGCTCACCGAAGCTGGTTACGCACCCGAGGTGGCATATTTCGAATGCCTGCACGAGGTCAAGCTCATCGTCGATCTGATCTATGAGGGCGGCATCTCCCGGATGCGTTACTCGATCTCCGACACCGCCGAGTACGGGGACCTCACCCGCGGACCGCGGATCATCACCCCGGAGGTCAAGGACGAGATGCGCCGGATCCTCACCGAGATCCAGGACGGCAGCTTCGCCCACGAGTGGGTCGCCGAAGACGACAACGGCCGGCCGAATTACACGAAACTGCGTACCGAGGGCGAGCAGCACCAGATCGAGCAGGTCGGCGCCCGGCTGCGCGGGTTGATGTCCTGGGTGGACCGCCCGCTCACCGACACCGCTTGAGCAGTCACGAGCCTCCTTACCGGAAGGAGCGATGACCGGTATAGCGGTCATCGCTGACGAGGACAATGACCGCTACTGAGGTGAAGGCCACGATCCTCGTGTTGCTCGACGAGGTCGCCGGCGGTGATGAGG
>DATEMN010000199.1:0-5431 GCA_035275565.1 Pseudonocardiaceae bacterium
CCAAAGTTATGTCCGACGCAATCAGTGAAACGATAAGCAGGATGTGAAATGACTGCCTACTCTCGTGAGCTTGTCGATAAGTTTGTCCCAGTGGGCTTGGATAAGCAGCAAACAACCAAAATCCGAAGTGATGCGCTCGAAAGCCTGCTTTGCTACCTACTTGGTGAGTTGCCCGGAAACTTTGTGTGTCGAAACGCGCGGGATCCGTTTCGCGGCATGGAGATCGACATAACTGTCGCCAACGCACAGGAGGCCCGCTGGATGAAGGCGCTTCCTTCAGTGTTTCTTGTAGAGTGCAAAATTGAGACGCTAAAATTTGCAGCAACATGGTTTCAGAATTTGTAGCCAAGTTAAGATGCAAACGGATTGAAGCGGGAATTCTCGTAGCGACAAACGGCATTACCGGTGGTCCGGCTCAACTTACCTCTGTCTATCAGCGAGTTGCATTGGAGCAGGCTGACGGTCGTCGGATATTAGTCGTGACACTGGAACAGCTTAGATGCGTCAAGTGTACTGACAATTTTTCCGAACTCCTGCGAGACGCTGTTCTTGAGCTTGCTGGTCCTGGTAAATTTCTCGGTGCGTGACAACGAGCCGCCAATAGTCGCGGATTTACATCTGATCCGCTCAGTCAAGCAGTTCTGGATAGAACAACGATTGCTTCTGTCTATGCCAGTCCTGAATCCTTCGCCTGGCGTTGCTGCCATTCATCGAGTTCCGAGCGCCATCTGCCACCCTGGCGGTCGTAGTGCACCGGCCCCTGCCCGAATGCCGAGAGGTCGAGTGCGACCAGCGCCCGGTACGCCTCGGTGGGCAGATCGGCTTCTAGCACGATCTGCAGCTGGGTCACAGCATCCTGGAGCACCAGCACCTGCGCGGGCGGTGCCGTCACGCGCTTGGCACCGACCACCCGACTGACCACGCGTTTGAGGCCCTGGGCAACGTCCTGAGCGGCGGCAGAACCGAGTCCGCTGAGGAAGGCGTGCAGCGGCAGGGTGGCCAGCACCAGCCAGTGCAGCTGCTCCAACCCGCGGCGAGTGGGGACCATCCGGGTACGCGCGGCAACGTCGAGATCGCGGAAGGCACCGACGATCGCCTGTTCCTCCTCCGCTGAGACCTCGGTAGTGACGAAGACCTCCGCCACAAGCGGATTATGGCTACTCATCGTCACTCAGCGCTCGGGCCATGTCGGCTGGGCGTGGTGTTCCAGGGCCAGTGCGTCGCGGAGGCGGTGTGGGTTCATCAGGCATGCCGTCGGCTGCCCGGCGCGCTGAGCCTGCAGGAGGTTGGCCTCGACGTCGTCGATCGTGCTGTGCAATTCGGTGCGGATGGCGCGATCGCTGGAGATGGCGGCGTCGCGCGGGCTCAGATTACCGATTACGCCGGGAGTATCGAGCCAAATCGCCTCGACGTCGCGGCCGATCTGGTCGGCAGCGGAGTCTGCGTCGAGCAAGTAGCTGTCCAGGATCATGGTTCGGGCTTCGCGGCCGTCGGGCTCTGGGCTGATGCGCTCGATGCGCCGGTCCCGCTCGACGGCGTCCGGGGCGACGTCGAGCAAATGGGCCTCGAGGTCGGCCAGTCGCGACGGCGAGTTCGCGGTGACGGTGAAATCGTCGCCGTCACGTTCGATCTGCCCGAGGCCCAGCACCCGGCCGTCGGGCAAGTCCCGGTGCCGGGCGACTAGGTCGTCGTCGGTCTGGGTCAGCCGCGCGACGAGGTGGTCGAAAGTCCGTTGTGCGTCGGGTACCTGATAGGTGACGCTGCACTCGTGCAGGTGGTCGCCGTCGCTGTTGCGGAGCTGGATGGGAGGCTCGGGAGCGAAGAAGTCCGCGAGCTGCTCGATCGAGGGATCCGATGCGAGCAGGCTGACCAGCTCGCGGCGACGGTGGCGGGCGACGTGGACGGGTAGCGCGAGCAGCCGAGGCTCGACATCGTCGTGCAGCACCCGGCCGCAGAACAGCTCTAGCCGTAGCGCGCATTCCGAGAACAGCTTGTCTGTCAGATGGATCGGGTCACCATCGGGCAGGGCGCGCAGGGTGACGCTGGTGCCCGGCGAGACATCGACTGTCTCGTAGACCGTGACCGGGATCCGCCGCCAGGCTTCGATGAGCTCACGTTCCTCCGGACGCAGCCAGTGACCTCGGGTGGCGAGGAACCGCTCCACCAGGCCACCCCGGAACAGGGCGAGATCCAGGAAGAACATGGCGTGCTGCGCCACGTCGTCGGTGCGGTCGAGCCATGGTGTGATCATCTCGACGCCGGGAGCGCGCTCGGTGTAGGTGCCCAACAGCGCGTAGACGAGCTGGGCGCGCGCACCCAGAGTAGGCACGGCGTCACGCCGGCAGCAGACCTTGAACTTGCGGCCCGACCCGCACGGACAGGGGCTGTTGCGCCCCGCGTCGATGGTGGTCGCGGTGATGGCCTCACTCAGCCCCGCTCGCAGCGAGCTGGGACGTTCAGCGCGCCGTAGGTACCTGTCAGCGGTGGCGTAGTCCCCACGCGTGGCGGCGTACTCGGCGGCGTCGTGCAGAGCCGGCTCCAGCCCGGGGCGCAACGTCAGCGCCTCATCGAGTAGATCGCGGGCCGTTGCGTAGTCCCCGGAGCCTTCGGCGGCGCGGGCGGTGACGAGCGCAACCGCTGCTTTCTCTTCCCTGCTCCGCGCCTGCGACCGCAGGGCGGCAAGCTGCGGCTCGACCACCCCGCCGCGGGCTGTGTGACACTCGATCCGGCCGGACAGCAGGGCCAGCGCGTCGTCAGTGGCCGAGGCCAGTGCGTCAAGCAGGAACCGGATTCCATCACCATCCGGTGGACCGTCGCCGGTAAGCATTGCCGCGACTGTGTCGACGTCGACGAGCAGGTCATTGTCCGCAGCCATCTGGGCAGGGTAGCCGACTGTTCACGGATCGTGTGCTAACAGCCTGTTTGTACTAACAGGCGGCTGTTTCATGTGATCTGCACAAGTGATGCTGCGGGGTGTGGCGTGGAGCAGGGTGCCTTGGTTCCCAGCCTGATATCATCGAACATATGTTTGATTCAAAGGTGGGGTGTTTGGGGCGGGGCGCGGTGGGATCGTGCCCGTACGGCCCGGGATGCCTCAGGACAGCTGCGCCGCTCGCTGCGGTGGTGGGCCGTGGCGTGATCCGTGCCTATCTGTTCGCGCTGAACCCGACCGACGCCCAGGCCGAGGAGTTCCGGTCGCACTGCGGGGCGCAGCGCTACGCCTTCAACTTCGGGCTCGCGCTGGTGAAGGCGAATCTGGATCAGCGGGCCGCCGAGCGCAGTTAGGGCGCGTTCGGTCTTGGCCCGGACCGCCGCCACGTGCAGCTTCCGCGCATCGGGCTGGTGCGTACCCACGAGTCGACCCGCAAGCTGGCGCGGCGGATCGAGGCGGGGACCGCGCGGATCCGCTCGGCAATGCTGTCGTTTCAGCGCGGCCGGTGGCACGTCGCGCTGTCGGTTGAGCTGCCTGGCCCAGTACCAGCCCAGCGCAGCAGCGACCGGGTCATCGGCGTCGACCTGGGCATCAAGTCCCTGGCGGTGCTGTTCACCGGAGAAGTCGTGCCCAATCCACGCCACCTCGACGCCGCACTGACTGCGCTGCGCCGGGCACAGCGCAGGTGCTCGCGGCGGCGCGGCCCGGACCGGCGCACCCGGGCGGCCCCATCCCACCGATGGCGCAAGGCCAAAGCCCGGGTCACCGCGCTGCACGCCCGGGTAGCCAACCAGCGCCGCGACGGACTGCACAAACTCACCGCCCGGCTGGTGCCGAGCACGACACGATCGTGATCGAAGACCTGCACGTCGCCGGGCACCCGACTCGACCGGGACCACAACGCCGCGATCAACCTGGCCGCGCTCGCGGATCAGGTCGTCCACGGCGAGTTGCGCCGGGACGTGAAACTGCCCGCTGGAAACCCAGGTAAGACCGCCACCGGCGGCAACGGGTACCGCCGCGGGAAGACTCAGACCATGAACCAACGCCGCCCCCGCGAGGAGGCGACTCCATGAGACGTTCTGACACGTTTCGAGGAACGGTAGTCGGAACAGGCATGCTGGGTGCTGTGAGTCCGCGGGTTTTGGTGGTCGATGACGAGCCCGGGGTTCGGCGCGCGCTGGAGCGAGGGCTGCGCGCCGAAGGGATGCAGGTGGTCACCGTCTCCGACGGGCCCAGCGGGCTGCGCGCGGCGCTGACCGGCAGCTTCGACGCGGTGCTACTGGACATCATGCTGCCGGGCCTGTCCGGGTACCGGGTGCTGGAGCGGCTGCGGGCGGCCGGCGTGGCCACCCCGGTGTTGCTGGTCTCGGCCAAAGACGGCGAGGTCGACCAGGCCGACGGGCTGGACCTCGGCGCCGACGGCTACCTGGTCAAGCCGTTCTCGTTCGTGGTGTTGGTCGCCCAGCTGCGTGCCCTGCTGCGTCGGCACACCGACCAGCGCCGGGAGACGGTACTCACCCTGGGTGACCTGGTGATCGATCCGGCGCGGCGGCGAGTGAGCTGGGCCACGCAGCCGGTGCAGCTGTCACCGCGAGAGTTCGCGGTGCTGGTGGCGCTGGCCCGCCGAGCCGGCAGTGTGGTGAGCAAGGACGAGCTGCTGCGCGCAGTGTGGGGCGACGAGCAGGCCGCCAGCCGCAACGTCGTGGAGGTCTATGTCGGCTACCTGCGCCGCAAGCTGGACACGGTCGGGGCCAGTGCTGTGCTACAGACAGTGCGCGGGCACGGCTACACAGTCGGCGCGCCGGACCGGCCATGACGGCGTTGCGCCGGATATGGGTGAACCGTCCGTTGCCGCTGCGGGTCGCCGCGGTCGTCACGACGGTAGGTCTGGTGCTGTTCCTGTTGCTGGCCAAGGCGTCGACCGCGATGGTGGCGCGGACGTTGACCGACGCCCTGGACGGTGATCTCGCCGCGGCGGTGAGCGCCGCTGTGCCCGCCGTGACAGCCGGGCGCCCGGCACCGCAGCTGCTGGGCGGCGAGGTTCGGATCCGGGTGCTGGACCGCGCCGGCACACCCGTCGACGGTGCCGGGCCGACACCGTTGTCCGCGCTGGACGTCCGCCGGCTGCTGGCCGGGCAGGCGGCGTGGACGTTCGAGCCCGGCCAACCCGGTGACCCGACCCGCTGGTCCGGGCAGGTGGTCAGCGCTCCGGACGGCACGCCCCGGCTGGTCGTGGCCGGCGCTGAGTCGATCGCCCATGCGACGCTGATCAGGCGCGCCTCCGTGGCGCTCGGGGTGGCTGCGGTGCTGGCTGCGCTGGCGATGGGGGCGGCCGGCTGGGTAGCCGCCTGGTTCGCGTTGCGCCCGGTGGCCCGGATGCGGGAGGCGGCCACCGAGTTGCCGGCAGGGCAGCGGTTGCCGCTGCCGGTGGCCCGAGACGAGCTGCGGGCGCTGGCCGAGGCGCTCAACGACCTGCTGGACCGGCGCGATGCGGCG
>DATEMN010000200.1:0-6929 GCA_035275565.1 Pseudonocardiaceae bacterium
GGCATTCGTTGCATCTGAAATGGCGCTGGTGATGCTGGCGATGCCCAGCCCGATCCCCGCCCCAGCCAGCAGGTTCTGTGGGCTGAACGCGGCCTTCATTCGCGCACTGGTCGAATCCAGCTGGCCGGAGAGCTTGGTCAGCTTCTCCTCGCCCGTGACGTTGACCCTCGTGTCGAGAACCAGGGTGCGCGCGCGTGCCATGACCTAGAACCCCGCCGCCCGGATGGCGGCGCTGATGGCCCGATCGAGATACGAGTCCTCGGCCTTGTCCGTGTCATTGTTGTCGCCCTCGGCAGCCGGGTGCAGCCAGTAGCCCGACTCGCGCCGGTCACGCCCGAACTGCTTGTGCGTGTTCGACCCGAACTCCGCGCCGTAAGCCAGGTGGCCCAGCTTCACCGGCCGTCCACCCGATCCAAGGATGACCTTGCCGGCTCTGCCAAGCACGATGCCGCGACGCACGACCAACCCCTCAGCGACCATGCGAGCCTGGGGAGTTGGCCGTGCGCTAGCGTTCTGGCGTGCTTTGTCGAGGATGGCCCGAGCCACCTCGTTCTGCAGGCGCCTTGTCTCTCGAATCTCTTGACTTAGGACACGCACTGCCCGCGCGCCGTCGTTCAGGTCCGGCATTTCATCTCCGCGACGCGCGCTCCAACTGCTTGATGTGATGGTTCTGGTAGCGGATGAACGCCCGATGCTGGGCGTAAGGCATCCGCAGTACCTCCTCTGGCGACAGCCGCCAGAAGTGACAGAACGCGGCTAGGTCCCAGTCCGCTCCGCTAAAGGGCCCGACTCTTCCTCGATCAGGTCCTTGGCGAAAATCGAGGTCAAGACTTCGAGCTCCACTCGATCAAGGAAGCCGTACAGGTCGCCCTCATCGGCCAACCCACCCCGCACCGCCGCGTGATGGGCGGTGTGGACGGTGAGGTCGGTCCCATCGGTTGACCCGTCCGGCAGCCGGTCGGCGTGCTTGTGGCCCCAGTAGAAGTCTCCCGCCGTCAGCGGCTTGAGCGCGGCAAGCTGCTCAGCCGTGATCGGCGAGTGACCGTTGGTGCCATTACGGCCTGCCATCAGGACGGAGCCACATACGCGCCGGTCGCCCACTCAACGGCCCCAAGGACGGGGAAGTCGATGGACGGCGTGCGAGCCTGCCCCGGCTGGGTCGTGCCGTACTTGGACGGATCGACGCCAACGTGGACGGTGACGGTGCGATACACCGTGGCATCCTCGCGGTCCCACACGCTGAACTCCACCCGCTCCCCGACCAGGCCGTCCCAGTTGTCGTTGGTGTCGGCATTGACCGTGATGTCGCCAGTCACCGACTCCTCGATCTCGTCGGGAATCTGGAACTTGCCGCAGAAGGTGGTGACGGTGGTGGAGGGCTGGTCCACCCCGAACTCGATGCTCGAGAAGTCGCACGACAGGTCCACCGCCGGGTCAGCGGTCGGGCTGCCGTCCTCCGTCACGATTTGGGCTACCACCTTCGGGCGGTAGATGATGATTGGCATGGTCACGAGCTGACTCCTTCGTAAGGATCACCGTCGGTGCATTGGTTGAACGTCAGGCGGCTCTCTGCCGCCATGTAGGTGGCGCCCTGGTGCTCTCGCTGAGAAGGTGCGCCAGCCGACACGAAGTCCCACCCCTCGGGCAAGTGGTGGCGAATGAAGTGGAGCAGGGTGTGGAGCATCCGCTGTGAGGCCGGTGCGGTTGAGGCGCTGGTCACGGCGTAGGCCAGGTACCGCTCCGTGTCGATGGAGAAGCCACCCGGCTCGATCCACGGCTCGTCGGGCATGATGACCAAGCACGGCACGTCAAGCTGCTCCGTCATCGTGTCGTACACCTGAAGCTCGCCCTCGGTCCGCCAGTGGTCGGCCAAGTCCTCCCATGGCGTCATCCGATGCCGAACCTCAGTCGGTTGCCCTTGATGAGACGGGTGTAGTTCGGGTTGTTACGAGCGACGTAGATGCCGCCGGTGTCGAAGGTGGAGGCGACGCCGAACGGAGCGTCCGGCGCCTTCATCACGGTGGTTGCCAGCAGCAGCGCGGCCGCTGCCAAACGGTCATTCACGTCGATCTCGATCGGTGTCTCGTCATCGACCGGAGAGTCGAACAGAGCCACGGTGGGGGTTCCCGATGAGAAGGTGACCTCTACCGGGTCCCCACCGCAGTCATCCACCACTCCCTCGATGGCCGCGCCCAGCGCCTGCTCAAGCAGGTCGTCCTTGTCGCTGCGATCAACGCCAAGGGCCTGCTTGAGCATCGCCAGTGTCGGCCAGTCGGCCATCGCTTAGGACGGCAGGGTGTAGGTGGTGAAGGCTGCCGGGTACAGCGGCGCGAACCACAGCATCCCGATCAGCCCGACATCGCGACCCGCTCGCGCCGGCACGTCCACCTGGAGGGTGTAGGTGCCGTCCTCGGCCCAGCCGAAGCCTCGGGACGGTCCGACGATGATGTCCACCGTCTCGTCGTCCAGAGCAGGAACGTGGACCGGGCGCAGGCCCGAGATCGTCCCGCCTGCTCCACCGCCTGCGGTGAAGTTGCCCGCCATGTTCGAGTACAGCGGGGCGTTGGTGCCACTGGCCTTGGCGTCGATGAACGCGGCCACCGCGGCCGAGCTCAGCCAGATGCGGTCAGGGATGAGCCGGCGCGACACGGCCGAGCCGTTGGCCCACGCCTCACCCAGCGACGCATCCTCTGGGTCGAGCGTTCCACCCTCGTTGACCGCAGCCTGCGCCAGCAGCGCATCCACGGCGTTGTCATCGGCGTCGATGCCGTATGCCTCGGCCAGCAGGTCAAGGTACAGCTCCAGGTACGACGGGTCGGACCGCTTGAGGAGCTGGAGGCTGATGTCGCCATAGCCGCCGATGGTCACGGGGTCGAAGTTCTCGGCCGTGATCGAGGTGGCCGTGCTGACCAGCTCATGCTTCTCAGACGACTGCACGCCGGTCGTCGGGCGAGTCTCGATGACCGGCACGGTGAGCTGCATTCCCGCGCTGGGAATGTTGAGGCGCCGCGTGCTCTCGAGGAAGGGGCGCGAGGTGTCGATCGTCTCGCGCACGTCCCCGGTGAACATCGGCGGGACCACGCCCAGGTTGTCGGCCGTCACGAGATCGGCAGCGACGCGGTTCTGGAGCTCGCGGTTGTCGATCCGCTCGCCGCTCATGGCCTTGAGAACGAGCTGCATCCACTGGCCCGAGCTGAAGTCCTTGTTCTTGTCGGCCTCGGTCGGCGAGGCCGGGATCTCGAAGCTGGCCCGAGCCTTCTCCTCGATGGTGTCGATCTTGTCGAGAATCTTCTGCTGGGTGGCTAGCACATCGGCCGAACCATTCCGGGCCTGCACCGACTCAAAGCCGGCGTTGATGGCAGCCGTGATGGCCTTGATATCCATGGGGACCGGCACTCCGGGCTCTTCGGTTGGGGGCGCCCCGGCGGCCGAGGCGGTATCTTCGGTTGCCACTCCGGGCACCTCCTGTTGCTGCGACCGGACCGCGAGGACACGCGCCTCGGCATAGGCCGGGTGGTAGGTGGGTGAGACAGCACGCAGGTCGGCGAACTCCACGACGGATGTCCTACGGCCCTGGCGCTTCTCGGTTCGGACACGGGCATTGCGGCCCATCTCCACGGACACTCCGGTCACCACGCCCTCGTCGGCGAGTGCCAGGATTTCGTCACCGCTCGCCGTCTTGGCGACGCGGAAGGTGGCGTAGGCGCCATCAGGGCGCTCCTCAATCGAGAGCGCCTTGCCGATGGGCCTACGGACGGGGATGACCTTGCCGTCCTGCGACAGCCCGAGATGAACCTCGTGCTCGAGGCCCATGAGCAGCACCTTGGACGGGTCGGAGCCTCGGAAGGCGCCGTACTCGATCTCCTCGGGGCCGGACAGGGTTTCGATGGTCTGGCCGAAGGGCGCGATGCTCACGTCCAGCTCGCGCTTGGAGAGGGAGCGGACGGAGACCTGCGCCTCGAACACCAGTGAGCGCAGGACGGCCTCGGCCTCGGCTACGACATCAGCCGCCGGGGCGGGAAGTTCGTCGGTTTTGGACAAAGCAAATGACCTCCACGCTGCGCTTTGAGGGCACATGCGCGGAGGCCACAGATGGACGCGCTGGGCACGAAGGCCACTGGCGAACTGATATTCGTCTAAGCGGACTGTATTACGTTGTCATACGTCGTGTCAAGGGTTCACCGAGTAGCCGTCGGGGTCGAGGGGGATCACAGGTCAGCGATGATGGAAGTGCCTGTCTTGATGTGAACCGACCCATCCGGTTGCACTTCAAACAACGGGTCTCCGCTGTTGGCGTCAACCACTCTGAATGGGGCTCCGTTGGCGATAGCGAAGCCCACTCGATTGGTGCGAAGGTCCAGGCTGCTCGGCATCTCACTGGTGGCCCCCATCACCATCTGCGAACCTTGCAGATTGACTGCAATCTCACCGAGATCGTTGTTGATCGCAACCAACTCGCTCTGGGCATCAATGTAGAACAGAGGCTCGGCCACTGAGCCATTGACGGAGAACACGATCTCCGCTGACCCTGGGCCACCTTCTGAAAGACTGCCACCAGGCACGTTCAGAGTCGTCACATCCTCAATAGTGGTCGTCCCATCGGTCACGGCAATGGCCCCACCGCCGCCGCCCGTCGCTGATTCGGGATAAACCGGGGTCAGCGTGATGCCCTGGTTGTGCGAGGCTGCCGAAGTCCCTGCCACCGCTCGTACCACCCGGATCTTGGCCGGGATGGTCGTCATGGTGGGCTTGTAGACATGCTCAGGGAAGTAAGCACTTACCTCCACCAGCTCGTCACCTGCTTCAAGGTACGGGACCTCGGGATCAGGCAGGGTATCGACGGTCCACAGCTTGTCGTCGGCATCGACCGCGACGGATAGGGTGGTCATTCGTTCTCCTAGAGTGCACCGACCAACAAGAGTTCTTCGATGTCAGCGTCGCGCCGCACGACGTTCATCTCGGCCGCCCACACAGCAGGGGCTTGCGAGAACGTCGCAACTGAGTCCGTGTGGAGCCGGATGCCTACCGGCAGGCCAAAGCGTGGCCGTTCCGATGAAGGCGTAGTAGCGAACCCGCTCCACGTCGCTGGAGCTTGCGTCCACTCGCCCGTACCCGTGGTGGGTGGGTTGTCTACGTCACCTGCGCCATCCCACGACTGACCCTGAGCCCATGAGGCCGTACCGGCGATGCGTTCGCTGAGTGCGGCCAGCCAGATGTTGGCCTGCTCCCACGTCCCCGAGCCAGTGACAACCTGCGTTGAGGCGGCGAGCCACGACGCGGCGGCCTGCTCCCACGTCGCGTCAGCAAGGACATCCTCGGCCGATAGTCCTATCGCCGCCCACGAGGCGTCCTGTGACCACGTAGCGGTACTGGGGATGGACTCGGTTGCTTGCGTGTCCCACGCAGCCGCAGCCTGAGCAAATGAGGCAGTGCTGGTGAACTTCTCAGCGGCGTTCGCTTCCCAGCTCTGCGTCTGCTCCCACGTCGCCGAGGCACTGACGGGATTGGCAACCTGCGCCGTGGCGTCCCACGATTGAGTCTGAACCCACGAGGCGGTTGCAGTCAGGCGTTCGAGGGCTGCCGCGTCCCACGTTGCGGCGGCTTGGACGAATGCAGCGGTTGATGTGAAGCGTTCTGAGGCGGTGGCAGCCCATGAGGCTGCTGCCTGCTCAAAGGTGGCGGTGCCTGTGACCGCCGGGGCTTCCTGGAGTGCTAGGAGGACTTGCGGGCCCTGCACGGCTTAGGCCCTCCTAGTAGGCGCTTACCTCGGCCCATGAGAAGTCAACAACGACCGAGGAGGCAGCGGCGGCGCCCAGCAGCACCTCGTTCTCGATCATCAGCCCCTCGTTCTGCACCAATGCGAAAGGATGGGTGCCGTTTACGTCGTCAAGCATCTCCTTGACCACCGGAACGAGCTGGATGGTGGCGCTTGTGGTCTGGATCAACCACTGCTCCATGATCGCCGAGGCCCCGCCGTCCTTGGTCAACGTCCCGCCTGTCATCCCAGCCGCCGCGCCGGCCACGGTAACGTGGCGAATGGCCACTCCACCCGGCGCGGCTGCCATGCTGGCGCGGCGTGGCGAGACGGTGGGGGTGACGGTGTTGGTGGTATCCACCGCCGAGAAGCTCGTCAGCCGGAACAGTTGCAACGAGTCTCGGATGGAGGCGGTGTGATTACCGGTCTGGGTCCATCGCACTTCCAAGCGGGTCGGGATGATGAGGTTGGTGGCGTGGGTGTTGCGAACCTCCCACAGCCGCGAGTTGGCGGCCTGCGTGTTAGCCAGCGAGAACCTGACTGCACTGCGGTAGTGGCCCAGCGCCCCGTATGGGATCGGCTTAAGAGTGGCGTGCTGAGGAGCCGAAGCCCCGACGCCGACTTCACTGACGGTGCCGGACGGGCCGACGATCTGGATACCCATGCGTTCTCCTCAGACCCAAGCCCAGGCGATGGTGAAGCGACCCCAGCAGAAGTGGTCGCGAACTACGGCGTTGTCGGCCCGGTCGTTGGACTCGATGCCGCCATGGTCGTGGAAGCCGTAGATGGTGAAGCCGGTTCCGGCCACGATATTGCCGGCGTAGATTCTCAGTCCTTCGACCAGGTGCTCGTCGGCCAGATGGTCGGCGGTGGCGGTGGGCTGTACCCACGCCCCGACCACTGAATCGGAGGCGATGCTGCCCTGCCCGGTAACCGCAACCGAGGCGTCCGACTTCCCCGGTAGCGCCCCGAAGTCGAGCGTGGCGGTGCCCGTCGCCATCAGCCTTTACTAACCGTGAAGGTGAGAGATGAGCAGCTAACCACGGCTCCCGACACGATCGAGGTCGTGTTGAGGATGACGTTGGAGGTCGCAGTTCCGACCGAGCCGTCGAAGTAGGTCGTCGTGCCATCCGAGGCCAGGATGCGGGCCCACGTCGCTGTCCCTGTCGCATTG
>DATEMN010000201.1:0-2966 GCA_035275565.1 Pseudonocardiaceae bacterium
GGGGGCACCGGGCCGCTGGCCGCGCCGTAGAGCGCGAGCATCCCGCGTGGACGCAGCGAGGCGAGGCTGGCGTCGAAGGTCGATGCGCCCACTCCGTCGTAGACCACGGCGACACCGTCACCACCGGTCAGCCGGCGGACCTCGCCGGCTACGTCGTCGATCTCGCTGTAGCGAATCACGTCGGCCGCGCCAGCTTCCCGAGCTAGCTGCTCTTTCTCCGGGGTGGACACCGTGCCGATCACTCGGGCCCCGCGAGCGGTAGCCAGCTGGGTGAGCAGCTGGCCCATCCCGCCCGCCGCGGCGTGCACCAGCACGGTGTCGCCGGGCTGCACAGGGTGCACGGACACCGTCAGGTAATGCGCGGTCATACCCTGCAGCAGGCTTCCTGCGGCAGTCTCGGAGTCCACGCCCTGGGGTATTGGGACGGCCTGCTCGGCGGACACCACAGCCTGCTCGGCGTAGCTGCCGAAGCTCGTTGCCCAGGCCACCCGGTCGCCGACCGCGACGCCACCAGCGTCGGGTCCCACGGCCGTGACGGTGCCGGCGCCCTCCAAACCGGGAATGAACGGCAGCGGCATCGGGTACGCGCCGCTGCGGTGGTAGGTGTCCAGGTAGTTGACCCCGGCTGCGGCGAGCTCGACGAGCAGCTGGCTGGGGTCGGGCTCCGGGTCGGGCAGCTCGACGAGCCGCAGGACTTCGGGGCCGCCAGTCTCGGTGACCTGGATCGCGTGCATGGCGGCAGCCTACGAGCCGCCGGCCAGGACAGCTGCCAGTGGTGCCGGGGTAGGTCTCGTGCACGGCCTTGGTTCTTGATCAGCAGCCGTTCTCGTCACGGCTTCGTGAGACCTGTATCTGATCGACTTGGCGGCCCGGAATGTTCTCGAGCGACTCCCTGGGAGGGCGCTGCTTGAGAAGCTGGTCAGTTGCGTCGTCGACCAGCACGGCGTAGATCATGTAACCTGAGCCAGCGGGAGTATTTTTTCTTCCAAGGATGACGTTTTCTGCGATCCACTTGTGATCGGCCACGCTCGTCACTGGCTTGGAGTAATACTTCGGTGTGCTGATTTGTTGAATGACTAACCAGAGCTTATGGTCGGGCGGCTCATCGCCTGTACCGGTAAATTTAGAGCGACACGGAACCGGAGTATTGACCGGATCAATCTTGATGGGAGAAGGTGCTGGATTTTGAGTCGCGGGGATAGGAACATTCGGATCGGTGTTTCCTGGAGTTGCTTGGATGGTTGATGTTGGTAAATTCTGACTCGGACTGAGACCCTTTGTGTTAGTATAATATTGGACACCTATCGGAAAAAGTGTTATAACAACACCGATAATTACGAGAAAGAGTCCGGCGGGAAGTGTAAGCTCTACGTCTCCGTATCGGAAGTTGACAAGATCTGTCGTTTTTCTTAAAAAGATAAGCACAAGCCCGATTGTCGCCACAATGGCGCCGATTATATACGGTGCTAGCACGAAAGGGCCTTTCAGTGATTCTGATTCCCGGCGGATGCGCGAGGAGGATGAACCTACTGCCCACTCCACCATCGTAGTGCCCATGGGGCCACCCTGTCGCGCCAATCCGCAGCAGGCCCGCAGCATTCGTCACGGTGACGGCGCCGACGAATTCACCCGGACCTGACCTCGACATGGTCACCGCCGATGAGGCCAACCACGCCTTCGCGCTGGCGTTCCACCGTTTTGAGTGTGCTGCCGTCAGAGGCAGGCGTGGTTGGTGGTTTTCGGTCACAGTGCAGCCGGCTCTAAGGTGCACTTGGACGATCTCGTCCGACGCACCCGAAGTCGCCGTCAATCCGAGACCAGCATGATGAGGAGTAACCGCACGTCATGGACCTGTCTGAGATCCTGTCTCGCCTTGCCGATCGCGGCCGTGCAGTGCGGATCGTCGCGACGGGTGGTGGTACCGGGGGACACACCTACCCCGCCGTGACCACGATCCGGACCGCCAAGGGTCTGCTTGCTGAGGCAAGCATCGAGTTGGATGTTCTCTACGTGGGCAGTGCCACCGGGCTGGAAGCGCGAATCGCGGGCCAGGAGGGGCTCGACTTCGCAGCGATTCCCACCGGCAAGCTGCGTCGCGCGTCCAACCCGATCAAGATGATCTCCGTTGCCAACCTGCGTGACGTCGGCCGGGTCGTTCAGGGCGTCGCTGCTGCTCGACGCGTTGTCCGCCGGTTCGGCCCGGACGCGGTGCTGTCCACCGGCGGGTATGTCGCGGTGCCCGTCGGGCTGACCGCCCGCCTGGCGAAGGCGCCGTTGCTGGTGCACGAGCAGACCACCCGTCTCGGCCTGGCCAACCAGATCCTGGCCCGCCGGGCTGACCTCATTGCGCTGTCCTCGGCGTCCTCGCTCGCGCTGCTGCCGGCGTCGCTGCGATCTCGTGCCGTGGTGACCGGTAACCCGGTGCGTCCGGAACTGCTCGACGGCGACCCGGCGGCTGCAGTGAAGGCACTGGAGTGGACCGGCCATCACCCCGACCTGCCTACCGTGTACGTCACCGGCGGGGCGCAGGGCAGCGTGCAGATCAATCGGCTGGTCGAGGTCGTGTTGCCGCGCTTGCTGCTGCGGGCCAACGTCATCCACCAATGTGGCCAGACATCCCTCGCGGCCACCCAGCAACTGGCCGCGGGACTCGCCGGCACCCTCGCTGACCGGTACCGGGTGGTGGACTTCGTCGGCGCAGAACTACCCGACGTGCTGGCCTTGGCCGACATCGTGATCTCCCGCTCGGGCGCGGGCACGCTGGCCGAGCTCACCGCGCTGGGCAAGCCCTCGGTACTGATACCGCTGATCCCCACCGGCGGTGACGAACAGGTCCACAACGCACGCCACCTTGCCGAGCAGCACGCCTGCTACGCCCTCGTCGGCTCCCAGGCCACTCCCGACGCGCTCTGGACTCATCTCGACGAGCTGATCAGCGATCCGTCCCGCACCGCGAGGATGGCGGC
>DATEMN010000202.1:0-4902 GCA_035275565.1 Pseudonocardiaceae bacterium
TTGCGGTGGCTGACCGGCATGGGAACGCCTACGGCACCGACCTGCTATCGGTATTGCCCGGTCAGGCAGGTGTCGGTGGATGTGGTGACCGGGCAGCCGGTCGCCCCGACCGCGACGGTGGCGTGGACCACGGTCAGCCAGAAGGACGGCGACGAGGGCCCGAGCAAGGATTACGACTGGGAAGTTCAACCGGACTACACCGGCTGAGCCGATGATCCTCATCCTGGCGCAGGAGTCAGACCGCACCGCTGACGGCGTGGTGCTCGGCCTGGTTGAGCGCGGTGAGCCGGTGGTCCGGGTGGACCTGTCGTGGTTTCCGCAGCGGTTGACGCTGGACGCGGAGTTCCGTGACGGTGCGTGGCGAGGGAGCCTGCGCACCGAGCACCACGAAGTGGACCTGGCCGCGATCCGCTCGGTGTGGGTGCGTTCACCGACGTCGTTTCGGCTGCCCGAGGGCTTGACCGCCGTCGAAGCCGACTACAGCCGCCGGGAGGCCAAGTTGGGCCTAGGCGGGGTGTTGTTCGCGCTGCCCGACGTGCTCTGGGTCAACAGACCCGACCTGGCCGCGCGGGCGGTTTATAAGCCGCTGCAGTACAGCGTCGCGGCCCGGGCCGGGCTCACGGTGCCGCCGACTCTGGTCACCAACTCCGTACCGGCAGTGGAGCGGTTCGCGGCGTCGGCGGCCGGGGTGGTGCAGAAACCGTTGGGCACCAGTCTGATCTTCGAGGACGGCCAGTACAAGATGGGCTACACCCACCTGGTCACCGATGTCGACCTGGCCGACTTGCGTGGCGTGCATACCACCGCTCATCACCTGCAGCAATGGGCACCGAAAGTGA
This sequence comes from Pseudonocardiaceae bacterium, assembly GCA_035275565.1. Taxonomy (GTDB): domain Bacteria; phylum Actinomycetota; class Actinomycetes; order Mycobacteriales; family Pseudonocardiaceae. The sequence continues at coordinate 840 of DATEMN010000202.1, forward strand.
CCGAGTGCCGGGCGGTGGTCGTCGGTGCGGACATTTTCTGTGTGGCCATCCACGCCGGCTCCGCACAGTCCTACGTGGACTACCGAGCAGACTTCGAATCCACCACCTACGAGGAGATCGAACTCCCCGAGCAGGTGCTCAAGGGCATGCGGACATTCATGGCCGAACTCGGCCTGGTCTACGGAGCGTTCGACCTTGTCCTCGGAGCTCTCCGCGAAGACGGCAGCGGAGAGGACCTGAACCAGGTCTCGTTCCTGGAGTGCAACCCGGGCGGGCAGTACCAGTTCCTGGAGGCAACAGCCGGGGTGGGCATCACCGACAGCCTGGTGGACCTGCTGGCGCGCGGGTGCAGCTCGTGACCGTCGCCGTGGCCAGGCCGACCTGGCAGGCTCACCTGGCCCGGTTGGTCGACCAGATCACCGACAAGGGCGACCTGCGCTCACCGCAGTGGCGTGAGGCGCTGTTGGCGATCCCCCGTCACCTGTTCGTCCCGCACTACTACACCCAGGACACCAGCCACCGCCCCACGCGCTGGGTACGCCATGAACCCGGCGACGCCGACAGCACCCGGCGATGGTTGGAGCTGGTCTACTCACCGACCACTCTGATCACCGAGCTGGCCCAGTACGCCGACCGCGGGGTGCAGATGCCCGTGTGCAGCTCCACCAAACCGGACCTGATGATCCGGATGCTCGAAGCCCTCGACGTCCACGACGACCACCGGGTGCTCGAGATCGGCACCGGCACCGGCTACCACGCCGCACTCCTGTCCCACCGGCTCGGCGACGAGGCCGTGTGCTCGCTCGACATCGACCCCGCCCTCATCGCCGCCGCCGCCCAGCGGCTCGACCAGCTGGGCTACCACCCCACGCTGGTGGCCCGCGACGGCGCCGAGGGACTCCCCCAGCACGCCCCCTTCGACCGGATCATCGCCACCTGCGCACTGCGCGCCTTCCCCACCGAGTGGATGCACCAGCTACGACCCGGCGGCATCGCACTGGTCCACCTCGAAGGACCCCTAGGCGCGGGCAACCTGCTGGCCCTGCACCGCGACCCCGCCCACCCCAGGGTGCAGGGACGATTCCTGCCCTGGTGGGGCTGCTTCATGGCCCGGCGCACCAGCGCCGGGCCCACCACCGGATCACCCCGGCCCACCCGCACTACCGAAGCGCCCACCACCCGCGACACCACGGTCGACCCCGCCCAGGTCGACGGCACCCAGATGTTCCCCTTCCTCGCGCAGCTGCACCTGCCGCCGGGCATGTACCGCGCGATCTACCGCACTGATACCGACGAGCCGGTCACCTACCTGGCATCCCCGGACGGATCCTGGTGCGAGATCAACCGCCAACCCGATAGCACCGGCCGGCACACCGTGCGCGAAGCAGGACCCACCCGGCTGTGGGCGGCCGTCGAAACCGCCTGGACCCAATGGACCCAACTCGGCGCACCGCCCTGGCATGAATTCGGACTTACCGCCAGCCTGACCGAACACCGCATCTGGCACCGCGACCCCCACCACGGTCCCCACTGGACGCTACCGCCAGACCCACTCACCACACGACCAGCATGATCACACCGACACCGCCCTACAGGTCAAGGGCGGCTTGGACAGAGCTGGTCAGGCCCGCCAAGGTGAGTTCGTCGAGTCGGCCAACGCGCTCACCGATCCAGGCACGGTAAGGCCGGCGGGACATCGGAACGAAAACCAGCGGTAGGCCTGTGACGAGGATCGGAACAGGATCCTGAACGAGATGGGTCAGGGGGTTGTCCGAAGGGGCCGGAGTCCGCTGGTGGGTGGGTGTTCGGTCGTGTGGTAGCGGCCGTTGAGGTTGATCGTGGGGTGGCCGAGTGGGGAGAGTCTGGCGACGTCGGCGGGGTGGGGGTGGTGTCCGTTGGCGTCGAGGTGGTCGAGGGCGGCCTGAGTGTAGATGGTCTGCCACAACACAATGATATTGATCATGATGCCGAGGGTGTCGAGCTGGTTTTCCTGTCCGCGTTCGTCGAATCCACGGTCAACCAGGTCATCAGCAAACGCATGGGCAAAAACAGCAGATGCGCCAGACACCCCGCGGCACCCACCTCCTGTTACAGATCCGCACCCGAGTCCTCAACGACCAACTCGCCGACGACTTTCACCGCTGGTACCCCGGCTTTACCCACACCACAACCGATCAACACGACCTCACCGCGTAACCTCCCTCACTTTGTGACGCTCTCCCTCCACTGTATGGACTTGGTCGTACAGGCGACGGCCCTCATGACGCGGTGCTCGCTATTCGGTGACTGCCTCACGAGCATCCTTACCAGGTGGCGGGGTGACGGTGTAATCGGGACGGAGACGTCGGGTGGCCCAGCGTTGCCCGCCGTCGTCGGCAAGGCTCTCGACTCGCGTAACCAGCTTCTGAACGGCGTCCGTCCCGTCATACGGCGACGAGGCGACAAGAAACAGTGCCGCTTCACGCTCAATACCGTAGCCCAGCTGGCTGTGTTCGACCCAGTTCTCGTGTAGACCGAATGTTGTTCGCACTCCGGTAGCGATGAGTACAGCTGCGCCGAGCCCAGCGATGATCACCGAGTCCAGGTGAGCCGCGGCGGCCACCGGGACCGCGGCAGAGGCGCAGATGGTGACTAGCTCCATGACCGCGTATCTCCACCGATCTCGGCTGGACGCTGCTTTGTACCACTGCCACCTCGTCCTGACCATGACAGGCAGGGGCTGGTCATCACGGCGGGCAGTTGTCATCCAATGCTCGCTGAGGTCACCGGACGTGTCTGGAGTCAACCTCGTTGCTCGGTACCCCAGGCGAATGCGTCTCATGATCACCGTCGTTCTTGCAGCGGTTGGAGTGTGGTCAGGGTAGCGTTGGGTCGCTTCAGGGAAGATCCCTTCTGTGAAGCCAACCGGTAGTCTGGTGTCATGACCGCGCAGGCCACGGCATCCCCACCGTGTCCGGATCGCCGTAGATTGCCTTCACGAAAGGTTGTGCCGCTGCCGATCGACGGTCTGAGCGGGCCGGACTCGATCGAGGTGTGGGCCGGGCGCTACCTCGACGCCGCCATTCGCGGAGTCCGCTCCGCCGAGGTCGCCGACAAGATCGCCCTACACCTCGCGCGATTTGGTGACTGTGTCCACGAGGAGTAAGAAATATGCCCAGAGTTCCATGAGTCTTCTGCGGTCTTCATATGTCCAGGGCCTGGGCGTTCTTCGTCGATCTGGCCTGTTCTGGCATCTGAAGCTGTCTCGGGTTTCCTGAAGGTCTATCGTCTGTGTGTTCGTGTTGCTGGTGGGGGTGAAGTCGAGGGGGCGCGGGCACCAGTGACACCGGATGAGCTAGCGGAGTTCAAGACCGATGTGCTGGCCGGGTTCGTGCTGGCGCGGTCGGCGGCTGGCTTGACCGATGGGACGACCGCTCGGACGTGACGCACCCTGGAGCAGATGGGGGTCGCCGGACATTTCGCGGAGTATGCGGAACCTCACCAGCATGGTGCGGGAAACGCGCCTCCAACTCGAAGTACTTGAGCAAGACACTAAAGCTCAGGCGCGTCACCGAGGTCTTGTTGCCCACCCAGGCGCCAGTCATCATCCAGCAATGTCCACGACTCGATCAGTTTCTCCGGAGTCCACTCCCGCCGCACCAGCACCCTCATGGCCCAGATCCGCCGATGGTGGCGGCACCCTACGACAGACCAAAACTATCTACTTTGGGCCATCAGCTACGGGAGCGTGTGGCCGATCCGGACGGTAAATCGGCCTCCGGCGGCCACCAGATCGGCTAGCCGTAGCTCGGTCACCCGATTTGACGCCACATTAGGCTGCGGGTGCGCTGGAGCGGCAGATTAGTTGATCTTACGGACGCTGTTGATCTTGTCGCTTTTATGTTATGAAAATCTTGTGTGCCCTACCGGGTTGATTTAGGGGCAGAGTTCGAGCACGCTCTCATATTTTTCTCGCCAGGATTGCGGCAGGCTGTCGGTGTTCAGGTGAGGTGTGGGCAGAGTGTGGTGACCCTGGGAGGCGGCCCAGGCCGCGTTCCCGATCAACGTTTCACGAAATGGGGAC
>DATEMN010000203.1:0-2825 GCA_035275565.1 Pseudonocardiaceae bacterium
TGTACGTCAATGTCGACTTCGGCCTCCACATCGAGCGTGTGTGTGACACCTGCTGGGAGCGAGGTAACGAGGGGATCGACATCCCCTTGGACTACACAGAGGACGACGATGCCGACTGACCGCAAGTTCGACCTTGGCGACTACGTCGAGGTCAAGGACCGGATCCGCATCTTCTACGAGCAGTATCCAGACGGACGGCTCGTCACTGGCAAGGTCTATACCGAGATGGGACCGGACGGCACGCCCCGTGTCGTGGTCAAGGCCAAGGCATACCGGACCGCCGACGACCCGCATCCTGGCAAGGGGTCGTCATGGATGGAGCTCCCCGGCAAGACCACCTACACCCGCGGCAGCGAGCTGGAGAACACCGAGACCAGCGCATGGGGCCGCGCCATCGCCTCGCTAGGCATCCTTGTCGACAAGTCGATCGCGTCGGCGCAGGAGGTCGACAACAAGCGCGGTGACTACGAGACGAAGGTCACGACTGGCGTCACACCGAAGTCATACGCCAGCTTCACCCCACCCGATGTCCACGATCAGGGCGGCGTCATCGGCGTCATCGAGGAGTCCAAGGACAGCCCCGACTTCCTGCCGCACGCCACCCCGGACGGCTACGTCATCACGTTCAAGCTCAAGGGCGACCGGGGCGGTATCAAGGTCGTCGCCACGTCACCGCTCGCGGAGCAGCTGGCCGACCTCGGGCGCGATGCCGTCATCGGCCAGCGGGTGTCGTGCTGGGGCCGCATCAAGGACGAGTCATACACCACCAAGGCCAACCGCAAGGTGACGTACCAGGTCCTCGAGCTGGAGCGCATCACGGGCGCCTTCGGGGCGCTGCCGCTGACCGAGCCGCCCATCGCTCCCGGGCAGGAGCCGATGTTCTCGGACGAGGAGCAGGCCGCACTCGACGCCGCTATCGCTTCCGTCCCGATCGAGGAGCCAGATGCGGTCTGACCCTGTCACCCAAGCCGTAGCCCTCGAGGTCCTGACCCGCGATGGCGGCTGCGTTGCCGTGGTGCTCGGTGAGTCACCATCCGACTGCATGGGCCGCCTCACCCTGGACCACGTCAAGGACCAGCCGCGCATGGGCAAGCGTGCGCCATCCGATTCAGCCCACCTCGTGGCACTGTGCGAGAACCATCACCTGTGGACGGGCTGGGCCACGTCGCATCGGCCCGAGCTGCGTGAATACCTGCGAGGTGTGTCGTGACTGACCGTGCATCCGCCGAGGGGCTGTCCCCCGACCCGAACGACCCTGCCGACATCGACGCCGAGCTAGACGTCGAGGAAGGTACCGCGGGCGTGGACCTAGGCCGTGCATCCGCCGAGGGGCTGCGAGACCTCCTGTGGAACCGCCAGATGCCCGATAACGCGACGATGACGGTGACGCTCGGCGAGCTACGCGAGGCGTTCCGCGATCACAGCGACAGCGGGGACATCGACGTAGAACGGGTGCGCGTCGCGCTGGGCGTGCTGTATCCGTGGCAGTCGGGTCCGACGAATGCGAAGGACGCCTCCCGCTTCGCCCGTGAGTACGCCCGCGCCTCCACCCCGCGTACGGAGACGAGCGAGCCTGCAGCCACCCCTGACCGGGCCGAGGCAGAGCGAGCGGCAGAGCATTGAAGCGATGAGCGAACCTACGACTGCCGAGGGACGGGCGCTGCTGGACCGCATATCACCGCCAGTCGGTGATCAAGTAGACCCCGAGGAGGAATGGGTCGCCGAAGCTTGGGCGCACCGGAACGAGATCGAGGGCTACATCCTGGCCATCGAAGCCGCCGCCGCAGAAGCAGAGCGAGCGCGGATACGGGCGGCGCTCTTGGAAGCGCACGAGCAGCATCGCTCGCGATGGTTCAACACCGACGACGGTGACGGCGTCATGGCGCTTGGGTCGGAGAAGGCGCTGTTTGAGGCCGCCCTCGCCGCCATAGACGGGCCTACCCCTGACCGTTTCTCCACCCCGCGTACGGAGTCTCCCGAGTGAGCCTACCTGTACGCGCGCGCGTTCTCGATGGCGGCCTTGTAAGCGATCATGGCCGTCCAGTCCCGCGGACCGTGCCAGCGGTTGCCCCGTGGCGCGGCTACCCAATGGGCCACCGCCTCGCGCCAGACGGCGTAGTCGAGCCGCTTCCGAGCTCGGATCGGGAACCGGTCCAGCAGGTCGACGAGCTTGATGCACTCAGCCTTCGACTGGACGACCCACACCAGGCAAGGGCGGCTGTTGCCGCGGACGAGGTCGGCCTTGAGGTGGCCGATGCCAGTCCGTTCCACGATCTCCTCGAGGATGGGCCGCTCATCGTCTCGGAGCTTCAACGTGAAGTGGCAGGCGTAGTAGCCACCGCTCTTCTCCTTGTGCACCCGGAAGCAACCCTCGCCGGCAATGAAGCCCGCGAGCCAATGTCCAAACTCCCCATCAATCATGGGTGGAGTGTATCAGGAAGGGGGTGGTTCGTATGTCCGTGATCCTCGGCGATTGTGTCGAGCAGATGGCGTTGATGGAGGCAGAGTCCGTCGACGCTATCGTCACGGACCCATAGCCACCCTATGGGCTGGAGTTCATGGGCAAGGAATGGGACCGGCTGGACTCGGGGCTACCGCAGGAGAACGTCTGGAAGAACCGGCGCGGCTTGGGTGGCGCGTCGATCGGTGACGACGACTCCAAGCCCGGTAGCCGCCACCACGTCGGATACGGCGGCGGCCAACAGGGCTTCAAGCGATGCACGACCTGCGGCAAGCGCGCCTTCTCCGGGTCACCGTGCCAGTGCGAGAACCCGACGTGGGTCATCGAGTACAACCAGGGCCCGCCGTCCTCGTCAGTGCGGATG
>DATEMN010000204.1:0-4514 GCA_035275565.1 Pseudonocardiaceae bacterium
TCGTGCCCGGCGGCCTCACTCATCCGGCGAGTCCCAGCGGTCGTTCTCGGCGATGACCTCGCGGACGTGCCGGGCGGCGTCCTCGCCCTCGTAGGCGCGCACGACCTCCTCGATGCCGCCGCTCATCTTGATGGTGCCGTGGTCGACCCACATGGCGGTGTCACAGAGCTGAGCCAGGAACTCGTTGGAGTGGCTGGCGAACACCAGGATTCCCGACCGCGCCACCAGATCCTGCAGTCGCGTGCGGGCCTTCTTCATGAACTCCGCGTCGACGGCGCCGATACCCTCATCGAGCAGCAGGATCTCGGGGTCGATGCTGGTGACAACGCCCATCGCCAGCCGCACCCGCATACCGGTCGAGTATGTCCGCAGCGGCATCGACAGGTACTCGCCGAGTTCGGTGAAGTCCGCGATCTCGTCGACCTTCGCGAGCATCTGCTTGCGCGTCTGCCCGAGGAACAGCCCCCGGATGATGATGTTCTCGATGCCGGAGATCTCCGGATCCATGCCGACGCCCAGATCGAAGACCGGTGCCACCCGGCCGGTGACGGTCGCCGAGCCGCGAGTGGGCTCATAGATACCCGACAGCAGGCGCAGCAGCGTCGACTTGCCGGCGCCGTTGTGTCCGACCAAGCCCACCCGGTCGCCCATCTTCAACGACATCGTGATGTCGCGCAGGGCCTCGATGACCACGACGTTGGAGTTGTTGCGACCTATCGTCCCGCCGGCCTTGCCGAGGAAGGCCTTCTTCAGCGAGCGTGACTTCGCGTCGAAGATCGGAAACTCCACCCACGCGTTGTGGGTCGAGATGTGTGGTTCCACGTAGCCGCGCCAGACCTACAGGTACTGGCCGGTGCCGTGCCCGGTACCGCGGTGGCCGGGCCCGGGCACGCCGGGGGGCAGCGCGCCCTGGCGCATCTGCTCGAGCTGCGCGCGCGCCGCCATCTGCTGGGCGAACAGCGCGGTCTGGATGCCGTGGAACAGGCCCTCCAGCCAGCCGACCAGTTGGGCCTGCGCGATCCGCAGTTCGGCGTCGCTGGGGGTGGAGTCCTCGCTGAACGGCAGGGACAGCCGCTCCAACTCCTCGCGCAGTTCGGGGGCCAGACCCAGCTCCAGCTCGCGGATCGAGGACTCGTGGATCTCCCGCAGCCGGTTGCGGCTGGCGTCGTCCAGCGGTGCGGCGCGCACTTCCTCCAGCAGCTGCTTGATCATGCTGCCGATCCGCATCACCTTTGCGGGTTGTTCGACCATGTCGGAGACGTTCTGGCCAATGTGATCATCAATGGTGCCGGCCGACACCGGCTGGCCGTCCGGCCCGACCACGATGACCTGCTGCTCACCCGGTTCGCTCATATCCCCATTCTCCTCCTCTCCTGGTGTGCCGTTCAGCTGCGGGTGGTCAGCAGAATCTTGCCGACGACACCGCCGGCTTCCAGCATCTGGTGAGCCTGCGCAGCCTGCGCCAGCGGCAGCGTCGCGTACACCACGGGCTCGACCCGGCCGTCGCCGAACATCGGCCACAGCCGGGCGGCGACGTCGGCGCAGAGGGCGGTCTTTCCGGCCCGGCCCGTCACCGGCCGTGCGCGCAGCCCGATGGCCGCGAGGCTGGCTCGCTTGGGCAACAGAGCGGCGAGATTCAGCTCGGCGGTGGTGCCGCCTTGAAAGCCGATCACCACCAGCCGGCCGTCCGGGGCGAGTACGGTGAGATTGCGTGACAGGTACTTGGCGCCCATGTTGTCGAGGATGACGTCGGCGCAGCCGTTGAGCTGTTCGGCGAAGTCCTGCTCGCGATAGTCGATCAGGATCTGCGCGCCCAGCTTCGCACAGCGCGGCAGCCGCTGCGCCGACGCCGTGGTCGCGACCCGCGCGCCGAGTGCCCTGCCGACCTGGATCGCGTGCGTGCCGATGCCGCCGGAACCGCCGTGCACCAGCAACAACTCCCCTTCCACGAGCCGAGCGTGCCGCACTACCGTCGACCACACCGTGCAGGCCACCTCGGGTACGCCGCCCGCGGTGATCAGATCGACTCCGGGTGGCAGCGGCATCACCTGACCGGCGGGCACGGCGACCCGCTCGGCGTAACCTCCGCCGGCCAGCAGCGCGCATACCTCGTCGCCGACGGCGAACCCGAATACTCCCGCCCCGAGTTCAGCCACCGTGCCAGCACACTCCAGCCCGACGATCTCGCTGATCCCAGGGGGTGGGGGGTACCGGCCCTGCCGCTGCATCAGGTCGGCTCGGTTGACCGCGGTTGCGGCGACGTCAATCAGAACCTCGCCAGAACCCGGGCGGGGATCGGGCTGATCGGTGAGCCGCAGCACCTCCGGACCGCCGTATTCGGTGATCGTGATGGCACGCATGATGCCTGACGGTAGTCCCGTGGCACTGTAGTGTTTATGTCCGAGTGCGGTATGGCCGATCCCTGGCCGTTGCGGCATCTGGTGTTGCGCACCCCACGCTTGACGCTGCGCCCTGACGATGATGAGGGGCTGTACGAGTTGGCAGCGCTGGCGCTGCGCGGCGTGCACCCGCCGCAGGAGATGCCGTTCCTGTTCCCCTGGACGGATCAGGCGCCCGACGATCTGGTGCGGGGCACCGTGCAGTATCACTGGGAAGCGCGTTCGCGGCTGGCCCCGTCGGACTGGAACGTCCACTTCCTGGTCCGCCATGACGGCCGGGTCATCGGCTCCCAGGGCTTGTCGGCGACGTCATTCCCGATCACCCGGGAGGTCTCGTCCGGGTCCTGGCTGGGTGCCGCGTATCAGCGGCAGGGCTTCGGTACCGAGATGCGCGCCGCTGTGTTACTGCTGGCCTTCGATCACCTCGGGGCCGTCATCGCGCGCTCCGGCGCGTTTACCGACAACTCTGCTTCGCTGCGGGTCAGCGAGAAGCTGGGCTATCGCCGGGACGGCTCGAACACCCGCCCCAGACGAGGCACGCCCGCCACCGAGATCCGCCTGGTCCTGGACCCGTCGCACTTCATCCGTCCACACTGGACCCTAGAAGTGGACGCCCTAAGAGCTTGCCAGGCTCAGCTCGGCGCCCTCTAACCTCTCCCCCTTTCCCCGTGTTCTGGATGCCGACTGCTGTTATTCAGCCCTCGATAGCGGCAGTCTGCATCCAGAACGCAGGTGCGGGTGTTGCGAAGGAGGGGGTTGGTGTGGGTTGTTTCGGGGACTTCGCTAGGGAGATTTATCTACGGGGGGTTGGTGGAGAGCGGCCGGACCTGCCGATGACCGCTGACGGGCTGGAAGCCGCGGCGCGGGGCGTGTTGTCGGCTGAGGCGTTCAGCTACGTGGTCGGCGGGGCGTCCACCGAACGGACTATGGCCGCGAACCGCGAGGCATTCGCCCGCTGGCGGATCGTGCCGCGAATGTTACGAGGCATCACCGAGCGGGATCTGTCCACCACCGTGCTGGGCACGCCGATGCGCGCCCCGGTGCTCACCGCGCCGGTCGGAGTGCTGAGTCTGGTGCATCCTGACGCCGACGTCGGCGTCGCCCGGGCCGCGGCCACGTTGGGCTTGACCAGTGTGCAGTCCACCGCGTCGTCGACCACTCTGGAGGAGGTTGCCACCGCGACCCCGGACGCCCATCGCTGGTATCAGCTGTACTGGCCGCGGGACCCGGAACTGGCCGAGTCGCTGGTCGGTCGCGCCCAGGCGGCCGGATACCGCGCCATCATGGTCACCGTAGACACCTGGTCGCTAGGCTGGCGGCCGCGGGACCTGGAGCTGGCGCATCTGCCGTTCCTGCAGGCCAAGGGTATCGCCAACTACCTGTCCGATCCGGTGTTCCGGTCCAGATTGGACGCTCTACCCGAGGAGTCGGGGCAGGCCATGCAGAAGGCCGTGCGCACCTGGGTGGAGTTGTTCGGCAATCCCGCACTGAGCTGGCCGGACCTGTCGCTGCTGCGGCAGTGGACCCGGTTGCCCATCCTGATCAAGGGGATCTGCCACCCCGATGACGCCCGGGCCGCCGTGGACCACGGGGTCGATGGGATGGTGGTGTCCAACCACGGCGGCCGTCAGGTCGACGGGGCCCGAGCTGCCCTGGACTGCCTCCCTGACGTGGTGGCCGCGGTCGACGGGCGCGTCCCGGTGCTGCTCGATTCCGGGATCCGGTGTGGAGCCGACGTGGTGATCGCGCTGGCGCTCGGCGCCCAGGCTGTGCTGCTCGGGCGACCGTGGGTCTACGGGCTGGGGTTGGCCGGTCAGCGTGGCGTGGAACACGTGCTGCGGGTGGTTCTGGGTGATCTCGATCTCACGATGGCTCTAGCCGGTTATGCCTGCCCGGGCGACATGAGCGCGCAGAGTGTCGTCAGGGACGGTTGACACGGGGTGTGACCAGGTCGGGGATAGTCGGTTAGGCTGTACGGGTGACTGGGGGGAACGAAAGCGAAACAACACGCTGGCTTGACGACAGCGAGCTGCGGGCGTGGCGCGCCTATGTGGTCGGCAAGACGCTGCTCGATTCCCGGCTGAATCGCGACCTGCAGGAGGAGCACCAGCTGGG
>DATEMN010000205.1:0-11735 GCA_035275565.1 Pseudonocardiaceae bacterium
GTCTTATTCGAACTGTGGCCAGCCAAGCCCGGGCTTGGCTGGCCACAGTCGTGTGCGGGGCCGTCGTGACCGTCTGTGCCGGTCTCTGCGGTGCCTGCGGGCGGTGAAGCGGGTAGGGTGCCGTGCTGGGTGTAATAGCGCCCGAGGGGTATGAGGGCGTCGAAGGGTTCGGCGAGTTGTTCTCCGGTGACGCCGTGGGCGTCTACGGTGATCTTGGTGAATAGCAACGCGTTGAGTAGTTTCCGTTGGCTGTCTGTCATGGCCCGGTAGAGCCTCTGGGGCTTGGCTAGCAGCGTTAGGGCCGCGCTGATGATGTCGCGGGCTACTTTCAGGCCTGCGTCTAGGCGGTCTAGGTCTGTGAGTAGCTTGTCTCGTTCGTCACGGATAGCCTGCATTTTTTGGGTGACTCATATGAATTGTCAAGTAATAAAACGTTGATTTTGGTATGAGTTTTGTAACAGCATTTCACGACTGCACTGAATGCCGAACCGCTCCAGTTCCTATTGTTCCAATAACGGAGGTTTGTGAGACACTTGAACATATTGACAATGACATACGTTATATGATCAAAGGCCATCATCTCGTGAAGGTGGCACACCGGGCTCCGTGACGACCGCCCGGTAGCCGTCCTCATCCTTGTAAACGGCAGCTGAATCGTGACCCCTGCTGACTTGTTGATCTTCTCTTCTTTGGTTGTGCTGGTGGGCGGGACGCGGTCGCGGTCTTGAGCCGGTAGCTGTCTACCTTGAGGCAGGTCACTTTGGCGTGGGGGACGAGTCGGTTGATCATGTTGGCGTGGGGGACGAGTCGGTTGATCATGGCGGCGGCCACGTCGTCGCCGAACACCTCGCCTCACCAGTCGAAAATCTCGTTGGGGTCTGTTGTGTTGAGGGATGACGGGCTCGGGCAGGGTAGGAGAATGTGTCGCTGTCCTGGTCGAGGTGTTCTGTCGAGGTGTTCTGTCGAGGTCTGGTTTCGTAAGGTTCCGGTTTCCGCCTGATGATCGTTGGAGCTGTGCGGTGGTACCTGCGTTATGTCGCGGTGGATCACGTCACGGTGTGCCGGTGGGTGCGGCGCTTCACGCCCCTGATGGCCAAAGCGGCTCGATCGTGTCGGCATGCGGTTGGGGACGCAGGTGGGTGATGAAACGTATGGGAAGGTTTTTGGGGTGGGGCATTATGTATGCCGTACGGTCTATCAGGTCGGGCAGATCACACCACAGCGCTTGTTACTGCCCCTTTGCCTTGACAGAACCCAAGGTTACTAGGGGTACGATCATCACCTCACGTAAGCCACCACCAGATAGAGGCAAAGCGGACAATGACTTTCCGGTTCCCGTAAGGCCATCCACTGCTCCAGGAACACCATGAAGCGGAGAATCGATGCGGCGAGCGTCGCTCCCCTGAGATGGGTCAGGGGAGCGACGCCGTCAGCCAGCATCCTGGCTGCCCCTTGCCTGACTGACCCTTTAGTCTGATCGTCAGAAATTCCGGCGTTCAACCAATCCAAAGAGGCACGCCTCCGGCACGGGACTACGGCTTGTCCGGAGCTAACTCTTCTCCGGACGTAGAAATCGATTCTCCTACACCATGTGGGCCACTTGGTGTCGTCTCAGTGTCGGAGACACCCGCACGCTCGGCTTGTGAGATGTCCCGAGGGCCCGGGTCGCTCGGTTCCCTGAGTGGCTCCAGCAGTTCGCCCTCGCCTTCCCCGGGGCCCGACTTCTTGCGATCCTCGTACGGCGGCAGGTCTCGGTCGCCACCGGGATCCTGCTTGCCACCGGAGTGAACATTCGGCTCCCGCGGGTAGGGGGGCCTCGCTGCCCCCGCTTGCTGCTCAGTCATAACTGTCTCCGTTCCATTTACCTAGGTGAACTTCCGAAGTCGCCGACCGACTTCGCCACAATCGTTGGCGAATCATGTGGGACATCATCTGCTGGTTCCCTGTAATGTGATCGTTGTGGCTGACTACCCGCTCGGTGAGTACAATTGACTACCCGCCTGGTGAGGTAGCAAACGTGCCCCCCTGCCTATCACCCGGTTGTGGGGCCACAGTCGCGTTGACCCGGAGGAACAGACCCGACCGCGGTGGGCGCTTTGATCAGATAGTGAGGGAGAATCGACGAAGGTCCCGAAAGCCGAGGCACTAGATCGGCATCGAGGCCAAGTTCGGACCAGGGTCGTTCAAAGATCATTTGACGAGGTGACCGACCCTGCTGAGCAAGATCGGTGATCTTCGGCGTGTCGCACCGGTGGGCGAACGAAGCTCTGGTAGTGACGAGTGGTCCTTTCACAGACTTCTCATTGCTACCGGAGCTTCGTTGCTGGTTCATCCTGCCATCGCCGAGTCCTACGCGACAGCGCTCGCCGGTTCCCCCTCGGGCTTCGAGGCTGAGTCCGACCGGTGCGCCGCCGCGGTCGCAGGCCTTGACCTGCCACGACGGTTCGCTGCGGTGTCTGATGGGCGCAGTGACCAGGGCCGTGATCACCTGGTCGCGGTGCTGGGCGGGAGGCGCTCGTTCACCGCGATCACCGGATGGGTCGCTGTACGTCCCCACCGAGATTCTGACCCGGTTCAACACCCGACCCTCGCGATCCCCGTCAAAGATCACGCTGTGGCGGGTTCTCAGACCACGAGATCCCCCTGTTCACCCCGCTCACCGACCTCGGAGTCGACCTAAGCGAGATAGTCATCACCGCTGATGCCCTCCCCGCCCACCGCGTCCACGCCGAGTATCTGCACTCCCGGGGCGCGGAATTTGTCTTGACCGTCAAACAGAACCAACCCGGCCTCTACGCTGCCCTGGGCCAACCCCCCGATCGCCCACCGCGACCTCGACACCGGCCACGGCCGGATCACCACCCGCACCGTCTCCAGCCCTCGCGTTATGGTCACACTATCTCGCCGTAAGCGGCATCCATTTGATCGAACGACGAGACATCACCGAGACAACCAGCTAGGCAACCCGCTTCGTAGACCGATCCTTCAAGATCCTCAATCTCATATGATCTTGGAACGCCCCTGCCTCCGGGGGAGACATCCGGTCAGCGCTAAAATCCTGCTGCGCACCTCCGGGGAGATCTGCGGCTGCCCACCCGGCCGGTCCCGGTTAGTCAGGCCGGAGATTCCCTCCTGCCGGTACCGTGTGCGCCATAGGTTCAGTGTGGGACGGCTGACCCGAGCCAAGGCTGCGATTTTCCCGATCGCAAGACCCTCGCTCTCCCACAGAATCATCTGCCCCCGCCGTGCAACTTCCGGATGGGCATGACGGTCTCTCACCAGTGCGACCAGCTCTGCTTGCTGCATGTCCGTGAGTTCCATGCGACAATTAAATAACAAAGACAACACTATATAAAGATCATCAAATTACGACACACTAAGCTGCCGAGTTCCGTACCTAGGTCAACAAGCAGCGCTCAATGCCGTCCTCGGTGAAGTAGGGGCTCAACTGGCGGGCAGTTGCGGCGGCGTCGAGCACGTCAGCGGTGGTGATTTGCAGTAGGCCGGGGTCGGGTCGGTCGGCGAAGGTGTCTCCGGTGCTGCCCGCCCACAGCGCCACATGTTGGGGACGCTGTGGCGGCGGGCCCCAGTGCTGCGGTGACACCGGTCCAAAGAGCACCACTGAGGGGGTGCTGTAGGCGGTCGCGAGATGGGCGACACCGGTGTCGCCGCACACCACCAGCGACGCTTTGGCGACGAGGGCGGCGAGCTGGACCAAGCTCGTCTGGCCGGCGAGTACCGAGCGCTGCGGCAGACCGGCCGTGTCCGCTACCTGCAGGGCTAGCGGACGCTGGTCCGCATTACCGGTCACCACCACCGGTAGCCCGGCCTTGGCCAGTTCGCCTGCCACAACGCCGTACCGCTCAGCGGGCCAGCGTCGGGCGACGAAGGCACATCCAGGGTGTACGACGATCGCTCCGGGCGCCACACTCGGTTGGGCCGGGCGTATCAGCTCTAAATCCGCCGGGTCGGCGGGGATGCCAAAATATGCCAGCAGCCGGCACCACCGGTGCACCTCGTGCATGTCGGTCTCCCAATCGGGACCCGGCACCCCGGGGTGCTCGGGGTGGGCGTGGGTGAGCATCACTGCGGGGCGCAGCCCGCGCAAGGCCCGGGTGCTGTCCGGCCCGCGGCCATGCAGGTTCACCGCGACGGCTGGTGACGGCCCGGCGAGATCCCCCAACTCGGCAGTGGGCAGTAGCTCCTCAACCGTTCCGGTCAATGCCACCAGCTCGGCCAGCTGCGCGGGCGCGGCCAGCACGAGCCGATGGTCTGGATGGGCAGCCCGCAACCCGCGCAGCGCTGGCACGGCCGTAAGCAGGTCACCCAGCCCCAGAGCACGCAACACGAGCACAGCGTTGTGGTGCTCATGGCTCGACTCTGACAAGCAGCTTTCGCTCACGGCCAAGACGACTCCTCCGAGGAGCAGACCACCATCTCCCGCAGCTGGCACCCCGGTGGCTGGCGCAGCGCGTACACCACGGTGGCGGCCACGTCCTCGGGCCGGTTGAGTTTGGCGTCCGGCGGCGGCTTGTATTGCGCGTCGCGGCCGTCGAAGAAAGCGGTGTGCATGCCGCCGGGGATCAGTAACGTCACCCCGATCTGGCCGCGGGTCTCCGCGGCCAGCGCCCGGGTGAAGCCGATTACGCCGAATTTGGCCGCGCAATAGGCCGTTGCCTCGGGCAGCGCCTTGAGTCCGAGAGTAGATGAGCAGGTCACCACGGTTCCTCCGGAGCGCTCCAGGTGAGGCAGCGCAGCACGTACCACGCGGGCAGTACCCAAGAGGTTGACCTGCACCACCCGCTCCCACTCCTCAGCCAACACGTCGCGTAACGGGCCGCAGGAGTCGATTCCGGCGGCGGTGAACACAGCGTCCAGCCGGTCGCCACCAACTGACACCAACTCCGCGACGGCTTGCTCGGTGGCCGCCCGATCGGCCAGGTCCACCTGTACGTAATCAACGGTGCCGCAGGGCACGGCCCGGTCCAGAACCAGCGGGCGCCCGCCCCCGGCAAGCACCGCCTCCACCGTGGCAGCACCGAGCCCCGACGCGCCTCCAGTGATTAGCACGTTGCCCAGCGGTCTCATCTGTTCTCCTTCGCTACCTCATAGCTCGCGTCTACCTGGTGATTCCTTCCGAGCGGCCGCAATGAGCCGGCTCGTTGAGTACCCGTCGACCAACGGGATGATCACGATGTGCCCGCCATACCGGCTGACCACCAGCGCCTCGGGCAAGTCGCTGACGGCGTAGTCGCCGCCTTTAACCCAAATGTCCGGTTGTATTGCCGCGAGCAGCGCGGCCGGAGTGTCCTCGTCGAACACGGTCACCGCGTCGACCGGCTCCAACGCCTGGAGCAGTGCGATCCGGCCTGACACTGGCACGATAGGCCGCCCAGGGCCCTTACGACGGCGCACCGACTCATCGGAGTTGAGGCACACCACCAAGCCGTCACCCAGCGCGCGGGCCTGCCGCAACAGGCTCAGGTGCCCAGGGTGCAGCAGGTCGAAGCACCCGCCGGTGGCCACCAGCCGGCCACCCCGGTGACGAAGTCGCGCTACGACGTCCTGCGCCGACCGGGCCGCCGATGCTGGGCGGGTCAGATCGCTGCCTCCGGCCGGTGAATCGATCGAGGCGACGCCCCCATCGGCGACGAAGCGTGATGCCACCTCGACCGCCGCCCTGACTGCCTCAGTAACCGAGCTGGTGTCGAGCACGGCACCAGTGACCGCTGCGGCGAAGGCATCGCCCGCGCCGCAGGTATCGATTCCAGAGGGCACCGCGATGTCGGGTGCCGGCACTGCCAGGCAGCCATCCGGTGTCGCCAGTAGTGCACCACGGGCGCCCAGCGTCACCGCCACTGCGGAGCATCGCCACCGCTGCTGCAGCGCCGCAGCGGCAGCAGCGCTCGTACCGGCCGCAGGGACGAAGCCGGTAGCCTCCCGTCCGTTGGGAGTGACCAGGCGGCAGCCGGTCAGGGGCGGGTCACCGTGAGGATGCGGGTCCCACACTACGGGTACCCGGCCGGTCAGCTCGGCCAGCACCGCCCGCAAGGCAGGAACAGCGGTGAGGCCACGCCCGTAATCGGTGACCAGCACAGCCTCCGCGCTACGTAGCGCGTCTTGCACATGGGGCTGGACCGGGCCACCAGTCGCCCGGCCGTCGCCCGAGTCGATTCGCAGCAGCGACTGTCCCGCTGCACGGACCCGGGTCTTGCACACCGTCGCACCCCGCAACGGCATGGCCACCACCTCGACGTCGGCGGTGAGCAGCTGCGCGAGCACCCGGGCCGGCGGGTCATTGCCCAGCGCGGTGACCAGCGTGACCTGGTGGCCCGCCTGGGCAGCGAGCAGAGCCGCCAGACCCGCACCGCCCGGACGCTGACACTGCGCGCTCAGGTCGACGATCGGAGCCGGCGCGTCCGGACACAGCCGGTTCACGGTGCCGGTGAGGTCGCTATCTAGGAGGGCGTCACCGAGCACCACCAGCCGGGAACCGCTCACAGGAGCACCCTCATAGGGACACCTGAGACGCGACGACACCCAGCGCATCGTCTACCGCGGCGCACAGCACGTGCACCACGACGAGGTGAACCTCCTGCACGGTCGCGCTGCTCGGGGCTTCCACTGCGATCGCGTCATCGCAGACGGCCGCCAGCGTGTTGGGCGCCGGACCGGTCAGCGCCCACGCGGTCATACCGACTTCGTGCGCCGCTTTAGCCGCGGCCACGACATTGCGGCTGGTGCCGCTGGTGGACAGCGCGATGAGCACATCGCCCGCGCGGCCGTGCGCGAAGACCTGCCGCGCGAACGTCTCGTGCCCGCCGTAGTCGTTGCCGATCGCTGTCAACGCGGACGTGTCAGCATGTAGGGCAATCGCTGACAGCGGGCGCCTATCGTGCAGGAACCGGCCGACCAGCTCGCTGGTGAGATGCTGAGCCTCGGCGGCGCTGCCTCCGTTGCCGCAGGCCAGCAGCCGTCCCCCCGCGTCCAGCACACCCGCCAGATGGTGTCCCCACAAGTCGATCCGCGAACCTTCGACTTCGTCCATCCCGTCCAGGGCGGCGCGTAACGCGGCGAAGTGTCCCCGGCTCACGGTCGGCCCCCCGCCAGCGTGGTCGTGTGGTCCCCCTTCTCCGGAGAATCTGGGGTGCCCTCCAGCACTTGGCGGTACAGCCGCTCCGTATCGTCCGTAATGCGGTCCCAGCCGTAACGGGAACGGGCCCGGGCTGCGGCTGCCGAGCCGATTGCAGTGAGTCGCGCCGGATCAGCCAGCAGTTCTCGCAACCGTTGCGCCAGCGCACCAGCATCACGTGCGGGTATTAGCACACCGGTACGACCATCCACGACGGTGTCCAGGTGACCGCCTACGGCCGAGGCGACGACCGGCACGCCGCAGGCCATTGCCTCCAACGGCACCATCCCGAACGGTTCGTACCAGGGCACGCTGACCACCACATCGGCCGAGCGCAGCAGCGCGGGTACGTCTGCGCGGGAAAACTGGCCGACCAGGCGTACCCGATCGCGCACACCACATGCCTGTGCAATCGTCGCCAGCCGGCCGCACTCCGCCTCAGTGGTTGCATCCCCGCCACCGGCGATGACCAGTTCCGCGCTGGGCACACCCGGCAGTGCGCGGATCGTGGTTTCGACTCCCTTGCGCGGCACCAACCGCCCCAGTGACAGGATGCGGTAGTGGCCGTCGCGCGGCGCCCGCGGCCCGTGCGGGGTGAACCGAGCAAGGTCGACACCGCAAGGCACCACGGCAACCCGCTGCGCGGGAACGTCCAGACCCTCGAGCTCGGTCACCTCGTCCGAGCAGGTCGCGATCACCAGTGCGGCGTCGCGAGCCAGATTACGCTCCAGTCGCAACCGTGACGGCGGGCTGGGGTCCGCTGCGCCTTGGTGCCGCCGCTTGACGGTGCCCAGCGCGTGGAAGGTCTGCACCACCGGGATACCGGTACCGCGCACCCCGCGCTGGGCGGCCAGCCCGCTCATCCAGAAGTGGGCATGCACGACATCGGGTGGCTGCTGTGCCCACCGGTGCGCCAGGTGCTTGCCGAACTCACGCATGTGAACGAGCAGCTCGTCCTTCGGTATCGGGATGGCGGGCCCGGCACGGACATGCTCGACGGTCACCCCCGGCGCCGCCCGGACTCGGTCGGGCAAGTCGGGGTCGTCACGGCGGGTGTGCACCGTCACGTGATGACCGCGCCGGCCTAGCGCCTGCGCCAGCTGCGCGACATGGACGTTCTGCCCACCCGAGTCGACCCCACCAATCACCGCGAGCGGGCTGGCATGCTCGGAGACCAGATCAATCCTCAT
The DNA here is from genome assembly GCA_035275565.1 of Pseudonocardiaceae bacterium. Lineage (GTDB taxonomy): Bacteria > Actinomycetota > Actinomycetes > Mycobacteriales > Pseudonocardiaceae. Next base: position 8,323 of record DATEMN010000205.1, read on the forward strand.
CGGGTCATCTCCTTCAGCAGCCGGTCCCAGTCGGTGCAGAATCGATCCAGCGAATACCTTCGGCAAGCTGCGGCCCTGGCCATCAGACCGGTGCGACGGGCCAGATCGGGGTCGGCAATGAAGGCGCGCAGCGCCTGGGCGAGCAGGTCAAACCGGGTGGACACTATCCCCGCGTCCGGGGGCACCGCCTCCAACGCCTCGGTAGTCGCCAACGCGACCACCGGCATGCCCAGGTGCATGGCTTCCAGCAAAGACAGGCCCAGCGACGTCCAGCGGATCGGGTGCAGGTACACCCTGCGGCGGGCGAGCTCGGCATGCATCCGCGCCTGCGACAGATCCTCGAACGGCGCGATCCGGCCATGTGGTGGCAGCTTGGAGACCGCCATGCCGAAGACGTCCAGCGGGGCCTGCGCGGCGAAGCGGGGCAACAGGTCGGTACCGGTGACCCGCCCTCGGCGGACCGGCTCGTTGATCACCACGCCAGCGTGCGGGATGTCCCCGGTATAGCGGTGGCCAGGGTCAAGGATGCCGTGTTCAATCACCACGGTCGGGGCGCGGCCGCAGTCCCAGAACAGCTCGTTGAACGGCGTGACGTGTACCACAGGGATGTCGGACCGGTCGGCCATCGGGTGCCGGGTGTGGGGCACATCGCCACGCGGAGTGTTGTGTTCGAGGTAAACCGCGGGCACGTCGCGTCCCGGGCGCCGGCCCAGCCACTGCTCGACCAGGTCCAGCTCGTGAGGGCGTTGCAGCACCACCGCGTCGACGTGCTCGGTGGCAAGCGCCGCTGGGGCCACCTCGATCGTGGTGGCCGGCCAGTGGAAGGTCTGGGCACGGCCGCGGCCGTCGATGCCACGGTCCGGGGTAACCGGCACGAGGTGGGTATGGGGTCCCTGCACGAATGCGGTGCTCCAGGAGCCGTGGACGTGCCAGTGCAGGACCCTCATACCGCCACCAGCAGCGAGTTGACGGCCTCAACGACCTCGGCCGGTCCCACCCCGGCCAGGCAAGGATGGCCGGGTACGGGGCAGTGCCGGGCTCGGGTGTCGCGGCAGGGTGCGTCCTGGTCGCCGAGCTGCACGGTGGGCACTCCGTAGGGCGCCCACCGTGCAGCGGGCACCACAGGTGCAAACAGTGAGACCACCGGCGTGCCCACCGCGGCGGCCAGATGGGCCGGCCCGGTGTTGCCGACCACCACCACGCGGGCACCGTCGAGCACGGCAGCCAGCATGCGCAGGTCGGTGCGGCTGCCCAAGTCGATACCGGTGTCACCGGCGACACAGGCGGTGAGCTCCCACTCATCGGGCGATCCGGTGACGAGCACTCGGTGACCGGCATCGGTCAGCGCGCGGACGGCCTGCGCGCAGCGCTGCGCGGGCCAACGCCGGGCCGGAGCTGACGCACCCGGGTGCACCACGAGGTATTCGGAGACGGCGGTCAGGTGCGCGACGCTGGGCAACGGTCGGCGCACCGCGAGCCGACCCTCGTCGCCGGGTGGTAACGCAAAGCCGGCGGCGCGGACCAGTGACAGCGCGCGCTGCGCCTCCGGCGGATCGCCATCGACGCGGTGTCGTAGATCAAGTAGCGAGCCGGGGTAATCCTCGCTGATCGCACCGATCCAGCCGACGCCGGCCAGCCGCAGCAACAACGCCAGCGGCAGCGGGCACTGGTGAAACGAAGTGAGCAGCAACGCCATCCCGGGCGCCTCGGCGCGCACGGCGCTGTGCAGGACCGCGACGTGCTCGGACGTGACAGGTCTGGGATCGGGGTCAATCCACGGTGCGCACCACTCGATCACCCGGTCGACGCCGGGTAGCAACTGCCCAGCCGCTCGCCCGTGCGGGCCAGTGAGCAGGACAACCCGCTCGGCGTGCGCGGCGACTGCCCGGACTGCAGGCCCGGCCAGCAAAACGTCACCGGCGCTGTCCAGGCGGGCCACCAGCACCGTGCCGTTCACCCCCTTCTCCCCGACAGCGCGAGCCGCCCCGACAGCGCGATGTTCACCGCGGTAGGGACATCGGGTGCGACGGTTCGCATCGCCACTCGAACGGCCAGAACTTCTGCGCGCCGGGTGCGGGCGTTGGGCACCAGAATGCCGTGGGCCCCGGCCGCGGCGGCGGCGGTGACGTCCGCACCGATATCCCCGATAACCACGCACCGGTGCACCGGCACGCCTAGTTGCGCGGCGGCGGCGTGCACCAGGCCAGGCGCCGGTTTGCGGCAGCCGCAACCGTCGTGCTCGGCATGCACACAGACACACAACACGTCGAACGGGCCTAGCAGCTGCATCACACGGGCGTTGACCTGCTCCAGCTGCTCGGGACTGATCAATCCCCTGGCCACCCCGGACTGGTTACTCACCACGCCGATGGGGATGCCAAGGTCGCGCAGCCGGTCCAGAGCCTGCTTCACCCCGGCCACGGGACGAACCGCGGCGGGATCGGTGTTGTAGGGCACGTCATGGATCAAAGTGCCGTCCCGGTCGAACAGCACCGCGGCGGGCACCGCTGTGGCGAGCAGCACCCGGCGCCAGCGCAGCTCACCGGCCAGCCGATGCCAGCATGCCAAGGAGGGGATGGCGACACTGGTGGCCACCATCCGGCCGATCTCGGCCACGCCGCGCGGGCCAGGCAGGATCCGGTGCAGCGCGAACTCCGCCGTCAGCGCGGCCCACGCGAGCGCAGCCGCGCTGGCAAGGGATCGGTACCTGCACGAGGCGGCACCCAGTGCGAGGACACCGGCCGCAGTGGTCAGCGCGTGCCGCCGCAGCCGTCCCGGGCTGTCCCCGATCCGTTCCCGCCAGCCTGGCCCGTGCCGGCGTCGCATCAGGGCGTCGTCGGCGTTGCCGCGTTGCGCACCCACGCTGGCCAGTGGCCCTGCGCGACGCACCGGGTGGGTGGTGCACCGCCGGCCTGCGACGATGCGGTAACCGGCGGCGATCACCCGCAGTGCCAGGTCGGCGTCCTCGCGGTAGGCGCGGCCGAAGCGCTCGTCGAACCCGCCGACGCGGTGCAATGCGGTGCGGCGGTATGCCATGTCCGCGGTGATCCATCGTGCGATGGCCAACCCAGCAGTGCCGCGCTCGACGTCGGTGGGGCGCCGGTCGGTGGGCAGCGGCACCTCGATCCGGCCTTGGCTGGCGCCCACGTCGGGTGGGAGGTTGCTCAGGTCTTCGGTGATCCGCTGCGCCCAGTCCGGACCGGGCACCACGTCGTCATCGAGGAATGCGACCCACTCAGCGCGCACCGTGCGCCAGCCGGCATTGCGGGCAGCGGCCGGTCCGCGTCCCCCGGTGCGCAGCACCTGCACCGTCGGGCCCACCGGCAGCGGTTTCCCGGGTGCCGGCCGGTCATCCACCACGACGATCTCCCGGGGCCGTGAGTGGCGATGCGAGTGATCACTCGCATCGCCAC
>DATEMN010000206.1:0-4683 GCA_035275565.1 Pseudonocardiaceae bacterium
GCAGCCGCCCGCGGCTGGTTGCGGAACACCATGGGCATCAGACCGAGATGGTGTCCGTCCGAGCCGATGACGTAGATGAACCGGTCCCACAGTACTTCCGGCAGGCCACCCCGGATCGCCCTGGCCATCGGAGTCCGGGACAGTACCGTCCGCACCCCGAGATCGCGCGGCTGGTCGTCGGGACGGTACTGGGCACGCACCCCGGAGTTCGCGCCGTCGGCGGCCACCAACACGTCGCCGGTATCGGACGTGCCGTCATCGAAATGCGCCGTGACCCGACCGCCGGCCAGCTGGCGGAAATGCGTGAACCGCTTGCCAAAAAACACCACGTCGTCCAAGCCGGTAAGCAGGATCCGGCGTAGTGTGCCCCGGTCGACCGCGTCCACCTTGTCCGGCTTGTCCCCGCGCGGATCATCAAACTCCGGTGCCCACTGCGGGACCAGCTGTTCGTCGTATGCTATTAATCCCTTCTCGTAGCGCATGTTCGACGTTGCGGTGAGCAGGTCCTGCATCTGGCGCGGCAGGCACTCCCGCAGCGCCTGTTCACCCTCCGGGCTGATCCGCAACCGGTAGCCCTGCATCCGGCCCCGGGCGGATTGGTCACGTTCGTACACCTTGACGTTGACGTCGGCTTGGCGCAGTCCCTGTGCGAGGCACAACCCGCCGATACCGCCACCGATGACGAGTACCCGCAGCCGCCGAGGTGAGTTCCGCTCGCCCACGCCAGTCCTCCGTTAGTGCGTCTGGTAGGTCGCTGTCACCTGGTAAATGCCGAACGGTCTGTTCAGAGTCGTGTCGCGAAAAGGCCGCAGCGGCGCAGTTTGGTCGCGGTGCTCCGGCCCCCCCTCCCACTCTCGGAACGCCTCCAGGCTGCGCCACGAACTAGCCACCACGAAGCCACTCGGGTCGTGCACTGACCGCAGCAGCTCGTTGTTCAGCAGACCCGGCACCTCCATCAGGTGCTTGCTGGCGAGGTGGTACGCGGCCTCGATGCCGGCGAGGTCGTCGGTGGTGTGATAAAGCAGCACGCGCAGCTGGTCGATCACCGCGTCGTCTCCCATTGCTGGTGGGAGGTCGCGCTGGCGGTACCGGGCAGGTGTGCGACGACGTGCATCGTGGTCATCGATCCGCCGGTGCGGTACGGATGCAGCTTCTTGCGGTGCTCCAAGTGCCGGTCGCTGGTCTCGAACTCGCGGAACCTCGGCTCGTCCACCCAGTCGCTGACGATGTAGTAGACGCCGGGCTCATCAGCATGTGACAACCACTGGCCGAGGTTGGCCGGATGCGAGGTGACCGAGTCGCCGATGGCCAGCCACACCCGCTCGAACTCCTCCTCCATGCCGGGCTTGACGTCCATCCGCAGCATGACTCTGAAGGATCTCGTTTCCTGCGACGACATCATGAGATCCCGCCGTCCACGGGGATGACGCCACCGGTCACGTACCGGGCGAGGTCGCTGGCCAGCCACAACACCGCGCCGGCCACCTCGTCCGGCGTGCCGAGCCGGCCCAGCGAGGTCATCCCGCTGTAGCGCTTGACCATCTGCTCGCGCTGCTCCTCGGGCATGGCGTCGATCGCCTCAGTGTGGATCACGCCCAGGGACAGCACGTTGAACCGGATGCCCTTAACGCCGAACTCCCTTGCCAGCGTGCGGTTCAGCCCATGCAGCGCGGCCTTGGTCGCGGTGTAATGCGCCCGTAGCGGGATGCCCACCTCGATGGACTTGGAACTGATGCTGACCACCGAGCTGCCCTCGCCCAGCAGCGGGAGCGCGTGCTGGATCACCAGGTGCACCGCGGTCAGGTTGGTGTTGACGATGCGCTGCCACTCCTCGAGCGACAACTCCCCGTAGGGGATGTGGCTGATCGCGGCCGCATTGTTGACCACGAGGTCGAGGTGGCCCAACCGCGACGTGCACTCGCCGAGCAGGTCGGCGATCTGGTCGGGCTCGATCAGATCAGCGCGGATCACGCTGTGCTGGCCGCCAATTTCCTTCAACTCGCGCTCCAACGAGGCGACCGCGTCGCTGTCCTGCCGGCAACAGGTGACAACGTCGACACCATGGCTCGCCAACGCCAGCACGATGCCCCGACCGACCCCCCTGGTTCCTCCGGTGACCAGCGCCTTCTTGCCCTTCAGACCGAGTTCCATACCCGTACTCTCCTGTTCTCCAGCGGCGTCAGCTGCTCCCCCCGGTATGGTCGTCGGCAGGCACACCCCGATATCCATTGTGGTCTCTTTCGTGGCCGGAACATCTTCGTCATCACCCCGTTGTCGGGGGAGTGCCTCTTGCCGCTGCACTCGTCGCTGGGGACGCCAGGCGGGCGGTTCGTCACCGGGTTGATGTTCGCAGCGGTGGTTCGGGCCGGACTCAAGCCTGGGTGGAGGGGGACCCTCGGTTAGCGCGCCTCGGGCAGACCGGCGCACCACACCAGCGCGGGTCGAGATGGTTTCGAGGCGGGGCCAGCAGGCTGCTGCGGTGTTGGACCGGCAAGGGAGGCCCGCATGTGCGGTATCACCGGCTGGGTGGACTTCGGGCGCGATCTGGCCAGCGAGCGGCCGACGTTACGAGCAATGACCGATGCACTGACCAGTCGGGGTGTCGACGAACGAGGGCTGTGGCTGCAAGGCAACGTCGCGCTCGGGCACACCCGCACCGCCATCATCGACATCGCCGGGGGCACGCAGCCGATGGTGGCCGAGGACGACGGATGTCCCATAGCCGTCATCGTCTATAACGGCGAGGTCTACAACTTCAAGCAGCTGCGCACCGAGTTGGTGGGGCGGGGTCACCGGTTTCGTATCCGCAGCGACACCGAGGTGGTGCTGCACGCCTACCTGGAGTGGGGCGCCGACTGCGCCCAGCGGCTGGAGGGGATCTTCGCCTTCGCCGTCTGGGACCTGCGCAGCCAGGAACTGGTGCTGGTCCGCGACCGGTTGGGGGTCAAACCGCTGTTTTACAGCAGGTTGCCCGAAGGTGTGCTGTTCGGTTCGGAGCCCAAGGCGCTGCTGGTCAATCCGCTGGTGCGGCCGGTGGTCACCCTCGACGGCCTGCAGGAGCTGTTCTCCATCGCCAAGCAGCCGGGACAGGCAGTGTTCCGCGATATGCGAGAGGTGCGGCCGGGGCACACCCTGACCGTTGGTCGTTCCGGCGTGCTGGACAGGACGTATTGGACGCTGCGGGCGCGGCCGCACACCGAGGACCTGGATTCAACGATCACGACCATCCGGTCGATGCTGCAGGACATCGTGTTGCGCGAGCTGGTGGCGGATGTACCGTTGTGTACCGCGTTGTCCGGCGGCTTGGACTCCAGCGCCATCACCGCCCTGGCCGCCGACTGGCTGTGGAAGACAGAGGGCGAACGGGTACGGACTTTCGTGACCACCTTCGTCGGGCACACGGAGAACTTCCGCCCCGACGACGTGAGGCACAGCCCGGATGCCCCCTACGCTGCGGCGGTGGCCCGGCACCTCAAGTCCGACCACATCGACATCGTGCTGCGCACCGCCGACCTTATGGACCCCGAGACTCGAGCGGCGACGTTGTGGGCTCAGGACGTGCCCTCCACCCTCGGTGACATGGACACCTCGAATTACCTGACCTGGCGGACCATCCGCCGGCGTTCGACGGTGGCACTAACCGGCGAGGTATCCGACGAGATCTTCGGCGGATACAACTGGATGTACAACCCTGTTTTCGTGCACGGCGACACGTTTCCGTGGGTGGTCAACGAGAACAGCCAGCCGGGCACTCAGAAAGGGCAAGGCCGCGGGCTTTTCGACCCCGGGCTCATGCAGAAGCTCGATATGACAGGGTACTACGCCGATAACTACCGGCAGGCGCTGGCCGAAGTACCGCACCAGGAAGCTGAGAGCGCCAAAGAACACCGGATGCGGTCGATCTGCTACCTCACTCTCGTGCGGTGGCTGCCGATGCTGCTTGACCGTGGCGACCGGCTCACCATGGCGCACGGCCTCGAGATGCGGGTGCCGTTCGGCGACCACCGGCTCGTCGAGTACTTGTACAACATCCCATGGAGCTTCAAGACCTTCGACGGCAAGGAGAAGAGTTTGCTGCGGGCCGCGGTGAAGGACCTGCTGCCCGGCTCGGTGCTCGAACGCAAGAAGAGCCCGTGGCCGGTGACCCAGGACCCGGCCTACACCCACGCACTGCACGACGAGTTGGCGGTGACGCTAGCCGACCGCAACTCCCCCGTCCTGCCGTTCCTCGACGCCCGCGCGACCCAGGACATGCTCGATGCACGGTCTGACATGGCCATCGACTGGCCGAGCCGGATGAACCTCGAGATGGCTTTGCAGTTCAATTCATGGTTGACCCGCTACAACGTAGAGTTGGTGGTCTGAACGGGACGTCGAGAACTACTGGACAATGCGCCCCACCGAAACCTTGCGTTACGCTACTTACGCCACGCTTGCGGGGTCCGCGTATCGTGTGATGAGTGCCCCTAGGAGAGCTTGCCGCTCAATTTGGACAAAAGCTATCTGACCGAAACGACATGCACCAAATCATTACTACGAAAGGGTCATGATGGAGCGTGGTGGATTGCGAGTTCCGAGGAGAACAGTCGCATCATTTTTTCTCGCTTTGGCGGTAGTGCCGGGCCTGGGGGTGATGGCAGCCAGTCCCGCCATGGCACAGATCTCTTCCGCCGGCGATGACAA
>DATEMN010000207.1:0-16645 GCA_035275565.1 Pseudonocardiaceae bacterium
CGATGGTCGTCGGCGAGCCACAGATCCTCGGTCAGCTGCGCGCCGCGTACACGGGTGCCGAGCAGGCTGGCACCGTCGGGCGCACCCTGCACGAGGTCGTGCAACAGGCGCTGCGGGTGGGCAAGCGGGTGCACACCGAGACCGGTATCGACGCTGCGGGCGCTTCGGTGGTCTCTGAGGCGCTCGTCGATGCGGCGGAGGCGCTGGCCTGCGCCGGCTGGCCGGGTCTGGCCGGTCGGCGGGCGTTGGTGCTGGGTACCGGTTCGATGGGTGGCCTTGCCGCGGCGCGGTTGCGTCGGGCCGGGGTGGCCGAGATCGTGCTGGCCAACCGCACTGAGGCCGGCGCGCAGCGGTTGGCGACGCTGTGTGAGGCCGAGGGTACGCCCGCCCGGGCCGTCGGTCTGGACGGCGTCGCCGCCGCGCTGGCCGCGGTGGACCTGGTGATCTGCTGCACCGGGGCGACCGGCACGGTGCTCGGTGTCGAGCAGGTCGCCGACGCCCGAAGTGACTCACCGGCGCCGCTGGTGGTGGTCGATCTCGGACTGCCTCGCGACGTCGAGGCTGGCGTGGCTGATCTGCCCGGTGTGACCCTGCTGGACCTCACCACGGTGGCGCGCCGGTTGGAGCAGCGGTCCGCCGGATCCAGCGCGATCAGCGCCGCGCACCGCCTCGTCGCGCAGGAGGTGCGTACTTACCTGGTGGGCCAGCGCACCGCGGAGGTCACTCCAACGGTCACCGCGCTGCGCAAGCGGGCTGCTGAGGTGGTGGACGCGGAGCTGCTGCGGTTGGACGGTCGGCTGCCCGGACTTGATCCTGCTGTGCGTGATGAGCTGGCCCGCACTGTCCGTCGAGTGGTGGACAAGCTGCTGCACGCCCCTACGGTGCGGGTCAAGCAGCTCGCCGAGGTCGGGGGTGGCGAAGCCTATGCCGACGCCCTGCGCGAACTGTTCGAATTGGACCCGCAGGCCGTCGCTGCCATCGCCGCGACCGTGGGCACCGAACCTTCCGGGACGCGGTGATGGCCTTGTTGCGCTTGGGGACTCGAGGCAGTGTCTTGGCGCTCGCCCAGACCGAGTGGGTGGCGCAGCGGTTGCGCGCCGCCGGTGTGCAGGTGCACGTCGTGCCGGTGCGTACCGGCGGGGACGCTTACTCGGCGTTGCGCGAAGCACTGGTGGCCGGTGCGGTCGAGGTCGCGGTGCACTCCTGCAAAGATCTGCCGACCACGCCCGACTCGCGGCTGGTGCTGGCCGCCGTGCCGGAGCGGGCGGACCCCCGTGATGCGCTGGTAGCCCGGGACGGGATGGTGCTGGGGGCGCTGCCCGCCGGTGCGGTACTTGGCACCGGGTCGCCAAGGCGCGGTGTGCAGCTGCGAGCACTGGGCTTGGGCCTGCGGGTGGAACCGATCCGCGGCAACGTCGACTCGCGGATCCGTCGGGTCGCCGACGGGGAGCTCGACGGGGTGGTGATCGCCGCTGCAGGGTTGGCCCGGCTTGGGCGGATCGGCGAAGCTACCGAGCTGCTGGACCCGTTGCAGATGCTGCCCGCGGCCGGGCAGGGAGCGCTGGCGTGCGAGTGCCGGGTCGACGACCTGGACACCGAGCACCTGCTGGGCGCTTTTCTGGATGATGCCGGGGCACGTGCCGCGGTCACCGCCGAGCGGGCGTTGCTCGCCACGCTGGCGGCAGGCTGTACTGCCCCGGTCGGAGCGCTCGCTGACGTCGTTGAGGATTTGGATGACGACGGGCGGGTCGTGCTGCGGCTGTTCCTGCGGGGCGTTGCCGCCACTGCGGACGACCACCTGCTCCGGTCGTCCGCCACTGGGGAGTTGACCGATGCCGAGAATCTCGGCCGCGACGTCGCGGCCGAGTTGCTGGATCTGGGTGCCGGCGTGCTGGGTGCGGGGCCCAGCGTCGCGGGGTCCGGGTCGAGAACGATGGGAAACGAGTAGGCAGATGAGTCGTGCCCGCAAGACCACCGGACGGATCGCTTTCGTGGGTGCCGGCCCCGGCGACGTCGGGATGCTCACCGTTCGAGCGCAGCAACTGCTGACCTCCGCCGCGCTGCTGGTGACTGACCCCGACGTGCCCCCGGACATCCTCGCGCTGATCGACAAGGGCGTCGAGGTGCGTCCGGCGGTGGGAGAGCCCGGTGATGTTGCCAAGGACCTGATCACCGAGGCCAAGGGCGGCCAGACCGTGGTGCGCCTGGTGGCCGGGGACCCGTTGACCGCCGACGCCGTGGTTGCCGAGGCGTTGGCCGTGGCCCGCACCGCGGTACCGTTCGAAGTGGTGCCCGGAGTACCGGCGGGCACCGCGGTACCGGCCTTCGCTGGGGTACCGCTGGGCTCCGGACACACCGAAGCCGACGTCCGCTCCGGGGTTGACTGGGCTTCGCTGGCGGCGGTGTCGGGTCCGCTGGTGTTGCACGCCACCGCCTCGCACCTGGCCGAGACGGCCACCGCGCTGGTCGAGCACGGGCTGGCCGCGCAGACGCCGGTGGCGGTCACCGCTTCGGGCACCGAGCCCACCCAACACACCGTGGAGACCACGCTCGCGGCGCTGAGCGGCGATGCCGGCGAGCTCACCGGCCCGCTGGTAATCACTGTCGGCTCGGTGGTCGGGCAGCGGGCGAAGCTGTCCTGGTGGGAGTCCCGCGCGCTGTACGGCTGGAAGGTGCTGGTGCCGCGTACCAAGGAGCAGGCAGGCGTGATGGGTGAGCGGTTGGTGGTGCACGGCGCGGTGCCGGTGGAGGTGCCGACGATCTCGGTGGAGCCGCCTCGGTCTCCGGCGCAGATGGAGCGCGCGGTCAAGGGCTTGGTCGACGGTCGCTACCAGTGGGTGGTGTTCACCTCGACCAATGCGGTCCGGGCGGTGTGGGACAAGTTCCACGAGTTCGGGCTGGACGCGCGGGCGTTCGCCGGCGTGAAGATCGCCTGCGTGGGGGAGGCCACCGCCGAGCGGGTGCGTTCGATGGGGATCGTCCCTGAGTTGCTGCCCTCGGGCGAACAGTCCTCCGACGGGTTGCTGGCCGATTTCCCGCCTTTCGACGACATTCTCGACCCGGTGGATCGGGTCCTGCTGCCGCGCGCGGACATCGCGACCGAGACGCTGGCCGCGGGGCTGCGCGAGCGTGGCTGGGAGATCGACGACGTGACGGCCTATCGCACGGTGCGGGCCGCCCCGCCGCCCGCCGAGACCCGCGAGATGATCAAGACGGGCGGCTTCGATGCGGTGTGTTTCACGTCCTCGTCCACGGTGCGTAACCTGGTCGGTATCGCTGGCAAGCCGCATACCCGCACGATCGTCGCCTGCATCGGCCCAGCCACCGCCGAGACCGCTGTGGAGTTCGGTCTCCGCGTTGACGTCCAGCCCGAGATAGCCCAGATCGGCGCCTTAGTAGACGCCCTAGCTGACCACGCCGCCCAACTCCGCGCGGCCGGCGCCCTCCCCCCACCCCGCAAAGCCAAAACCCGCCGCCGCTAACTGTGCATAACCCGTGAGTGGCGATGCGAGCTATCACTCGCATCGCCACTCACAGGGCCGGAGGCCCGATGTATCCGACGAGTAGGCCGCGGCGGTTGCGGACCACGCGTGCGATGCGCCAGCTGGTCTCCGAGACCACCGTGCGGCCGCGGCAACTGGTGTTGCCGATGTTCGTCAAGGAGGGGGCTGGCGAGCCGGTGCCGATTGCGTCCATGCCGGGCGTCGTCCAGCACAGCTCGGCATCGCTGCGCAAGGCCGCGGCGGGTGCGGTGGCCGCCGGGGTGGGCGGGATCATGCTGTTCGGTGTGCCCGCCAGCAGGGACGCCACTGGTTCCGGCGCCACCGATCCCGACGGCGTGCTCAACGCCGCCCTGCGGGACGTACACGCCGAGGTCGGTGGCGACATTGTGATCATGGCCGACACCTGCCTGGACGAGTTCACCGATCACGGGCACTGCGGCCTGCTCGACGCGGCCGGGCGGGTGGACAACGACGCTACCCTCGCGGTGTACGCCGAGATGGCCGTCGTCCAGGCCCAGGCCGGGGCGCACCTGGTCGGGCTCAGCGGCATGATGGACGGTCAGGTCGGGGTAGTCCGGGAAGCGTTGGATACCGCCGGCCACCACGACGCCGGGATCCTGGCCTACAGCGCCAAGTACGCCTCGGCGTTCTACGGGCCGTTTCGCGACGCGGTGGAATCTCAGCTGACCGGGGACCGCCTGACCTACCAGCAGGACCCAGCGAACGCCCGGGAGGCGCTGCGGGAGGTGGCGTGGGATCTCGCCGAGGGTGCGGACATCGTGATGGTCAAGCCCGCGATGTCCTACCTCGACGTGCTGCGCGCCGTCGCTGAGGTCTCCGACGTCCCGGTCGCCGCTTACCAGGTGTCCGGCGAGTACGCCATGGTGGAGGCGGCGGTCGCACGCGGTTGGCTGGACCGGCGGCGCACTGTGTTGGAGACGTTGACCTCGATCCGCCGGGCTGGTGCCGATCTGGTACTGACCTACTGGGCGGTGCAAGCCGCCGGTTGGTTGCGCTGAGCCTGAGTGCGGCGCGGGGCGTGTCGGGGGCTACCGTCGGAGCCATGAGCATGCAACCGCCCTCGGGCGGCTACCCAGCCGGGCCGGCGCCGCTGCGGGGAGCCCGGCCCAAGGAGGTTGAGATCTCCTTCTGGCTCTGGATCAGCACCGGGGTCTTCGGCGTGATCGGTGTCATTGGTATGTACGTCCAGCGAGACCAGCTACGGACCGAGCTGATCAACAGTCTGCTCGCGCAGGATTCGACGGCGGACCGGTCGACAGTGGAAAGCTTAGCCACCGCGGGGTCCGTGGCCGCGATCGTGATCGGATTGTTGTTCGTCGCGGCGCAGGTACTCTCGGCGTTTCTCATGCGCGGCGGTCGCAACTGGGCGCGGATCGTGCTGGCCGTGCTTGGCGGTCTGGTCGTGCTGTTCGGGTTGCTCAGTCTCACAGCGGGATCAGTGGGCGGGTTACTGCAGCTGGTGATACTGATCGGGGCGATCGTCACCATGTTCCTCCCCGCGGCGAACGCCTGGTTCCGCCCCCATTCTCCCGAGATCTGACGGGTCAGAGGGTGGCTCCGGGCTTGTCGCCGCGGGACGTGGAGATCACCTGTGAGGGCTCCGCGATGGCTACGCCGTGTCGGTCGTGGTGCTCGCGGCAGTCAGTACGACCATTGGCTCGCCGCAGGCACACGTGTAAGTCTTGTTACCGGACGGGCAGTGGCATTCCTCATCGATATGAACTCGGCAGCCGCATCCCTCATGTCCGCAAGTGAGCACGGTTCCTTTGCTGTATTGCGTGGATTGTGTCATTTCGACCTCCTGCTCGAAAATAAGAACGCTCGTATGCGATAGTAAGCATGCTACTACGATCACCCGGTGTCATGGCGGCGAAATCTACCCACGACGTCACGATCAACAAGGCTGAGGAAGACTGGCGCGCATGACAGTCACCGAGTCGGCCAGGCTGTTCGCGCGGGCCAGCGCGGTGATTCCCGGCGGGGTGAATTCCCCGGTCCGGGCTTTTCACGCGGTCGGTGGCACGCCCCGGTTCATGGTCTGTGCCTCGGGACCTTACCTGTGGGACGCCGACGGCACCCGCTACGTCGATCTGGTCTGTTCCTGGGGGCCGATGATCCTGGGTCATGCGCATCCGGCGGTGGTGGACGCGGTGCGGGCCGCTGCGGCACAGGGGCTGTCCTTCGGCACCCCGACCAGCGGGGAGATCGAGCTCGCCGAGGAGATCGTGCGCCGGGTCGAGCCGGTCGAGCAGGTTCGTTTGGTGAATTCCGGTACCGAGGCGACGATGAGCGCGATCCGGCTGGCCCGCGGTGCCACCGGACGCCCCGCGGTGGTCAAGTTCGCCGGGCACTACCACGGGCACGTCGATGCGCTCCTCGTCGCCGCCGGCTCCGGCGTGGCCACCTTCGGGCTGCCCGCTAGCCCGGGCGTCACCGGCGCCCAGGCCACCGACACAATCGTGCTGCCCTATAACGATCTCGACGCGGTCCGCTCGGTATTCGCCCAACGGGGCGACGACATCGCCTGCGTGATCGCCGAGGCGGCCGCCGGGAACATGGGCGTGGTGCCCCCCGATCCTGGCTTCAACGCTGTGCTTCGCGAGCTGTGCCATGCTCATGGCGCGCTGCTGATCCTGGATGAGGTGATGACCGGCTTCCGGGTCTCGGCCGCAGGCTGGTTCGGGCTCGAGCAGGTGCCGGCCGACCTTTACACCTTCGGCAAGGTGATGTCCGGCGGGCTGCCGGCGGCGGCGTTCGGTGGCTCCGCGGAGTTGATGTCCCACCTGGCCCCGGCCGGGCCGGTGTACCAGGCGGGCACGCTGTCCGGGAACCCGGTCGCGGTGGCCGCCGGGTTGGCCACGCTGCGGGCCGCCGACGCAGACGTCTATACCAGGCTGGGCACCGCGGCCACCCGGCTGGCCGGGCTGCTCGACGAGGCATTGGACGCCCACAGCGTGCCGCACTTGGTGCAGACCGCTGGCTCGCTGCTCAGCGTGTTGTTCACGGCTGCTGGGCCGGCGCGTGACTACGCTGGCGTGCAGGCCACCCAGAGTTGGCGTTACCCGGCTTTCTTCCACGCGCTGCTCGAGCACGGCGTCTACCCGCCGCCCAGCGCGTTCGAGTCCTGGTTCGTCTCCGCGGCACTGGACGACGTCGCCTTCGAGGTGATCGCCACGGCGTTGCCGCACGCCGCCCGGGCCGCCGCCCATGCCGCCGCCCCAGCGGGGCCGGCATGAGCCGCACCGTGGTCCACCTGCTACGCCACGGCGAGGTGCACAATCCGGACGGGATCCTCTACGGCCGGCTCCCCGGTTTCCGGCTCTCCGACATCGGTGCCCGCCAAGCCGAGCAGGTGGCCGCGTATCTCGGTGACCACGACGTCGTGCACGTCGTGGCCTCACCGTTGCTGCGGACGCAGCAGACTGCGGAACCGATCGCCGCCCGGCATGACGTGGCTCTGGTCACCGACGAGGGGCTGATCGAGGCCGGCAACGTGTTCGAGGGCTCCCGGATCTCGGTCGGTGACGGCGCGCTGCGTGATCCGCGGTATTGGCCCAAGTTGCACAACCCGTTCCGGCCGTCCTGGGGCGAGCCGTACCGGGAGATCGCCGGCCGGATGCTGGCCGCGATGCACCGGGCCCGCGCGTGCGCCATCGGACACGAGGCGGTTTGCGTGTCTCATCAGCTACCGATCTGGACGTTGCGCCGGCATCTGGACCAGCGGCGGCTGTGGCACGACCCGCGGCGCCGGCAGTGCGCTGTGGCGTCGTTGACCAGCCTGGTGTTCGCTGGCGATGCGCTGGTCGAGGTGGTCTACAGCCAGCCCGCGGTGGTGGTGCCGTGAGGCGCGCGCTGGTGCTCGTCGCGGCGGTCCTCGTGCTGGCCGGTTGCGCCACGGGTGCCGACGCGGTGGCCCGCGGTGGCACGTTCGAGTTCGTCTCGCCGGGTGGGAGGACCGACATCTTCTACGACCCGCCGGCTCAGCGGGGCATGGTCGGCGAGTTGTCCGGGGACAGCCTCACCGAGCCTGGTACCACGGTGGCGCTGGATCGCTACCGCGACCAGGTGGTGGTGCTCAACGTCTGGGGCTCGTGGTGCGGTCCGTGCCGGTCCGAGGCGGATGACCTGGTCCGGGTCGCCGGCGCCACGGTGGGTCAGCGCGTGCAGTTCGTCGGGATCGACGTGCGGGACAGCCGCCAGGCCGGCGCGGACTTCGCCCGAGACTTCGGCCTGACTTACCCGTCGATCTTCGACCCGCCCGGGCGGACGCTGCTGGCCCTCAAGGGGATCCCGCGTTCGGGGGTGCCACTGACCATCGTGCTGGACCGCCAGCATCGGGTCGCCGCCGTGCTCCTGCACGCAGTGCACGCGCCGGATCTGCAGCCGGTGGTCGAGCGCATTTCGCGCGAGTCGTAGACCCACCTCGCGGATAGCATTCGACGATGGGGCGTCAGCTGCCGGACGGTGTGCGGCTGCTACGCACCTTGATCGGCCCCAGTGACATAACCGACCCCAGCGACACGGTCGGGCGCATCGGCTGGTCACCGGACGGGCGCCTGCTCGCTACCCCGTCGACGGACGAGACGATCCGCGTCTGGGACGCCGATTCCGGGATGTGCGTGCGCACCCTCCGCGGTCATGCCGGCGGCGTGTTCGCCGCGGCTTTCGATCTAGAGGGCCGCATCCTCGCCACCTGCGGACACGACGGCACCAGACTGTGGGACGTGGCGAGCGGGAAGTTGCGCACCGTGCTCGGCAGCGACTCCTGTTTCGCCGTCGCATTCCGCCCGGACAACCGGGTAATGGCGATCGCGAGTGACGCACCGGAGGTCATACTGTGGAGGCCCTTCGCCGGCTCTCTCTCGTACCTGCCGACAGAGAAGAACAGTTACGTGTTCGACGTCGCTTTCGACGTCGACGGTGGCCTGCTCGCGACGGGAAGTCGCGATCACACGATCATGTTATGGGATATGGTGGACGACCGGTCAGCCCGCACGCTCTACGGTCATTCGGGAGCGGTCAATTCCGTCGTCTTCCATCCGGACGGCGGGATTCTGGCCAGTGCGGGTGGTGATCGTACCATCAGATTGTGGGATCTGAGCACGGATAGCACCATTCTGATCCTCGAGGGTCATACCGACTGGGTGCGCTGCCTCTCGTTCTTCTGTGATGGTCGGCTGCTCGCGTCGAATAGTACGGATGGCACGGTGCGACTCTGGGAGACCGAGAGCGGGCGGTGCGTCGCCATTCTGCCTGCGCTCGCGTCGAAGGAGTGGACGCCGAGCGTTGCGTTCCATCCACACTTGCCGATCCTGGCGGCCGTCGGATCGGACGGTCAGTCCTTGTCCCAAAGCGATTCCGTCGTGCAGCTGTGGGAGCTCGACGTCGACCGCCTACTCGCGCACGCTGCTACCAGCAGCGTCAGCTACACGACGGCGAAAATCGTGCTCGTCGGGGAGTCGGGCGTGGGCAAGACGGGATTGGGTTGGCGGCTCGCGCACGGCGAGTTCGTCGAGCACTCCTCGACGCACGGCCAACAGTTCTGGCTGCTCGATGAGCTCTGCGGTACCGCCGCGGACGGCACCGAGCGAGCCGCCATCCTCTGGGACCTCGCCGGGCAGCCCGACTACCGGCTGATCCACGCGCTGTACCTGAACGACGCAGATCTGGCCCTCGTGCTGTTCGATCCGACCCGCGGTGATGAACCGCTGCGTGGCGTCGAGTACTGGCTGCGCCAGCTCGGGCACGATCGTCCGATCATCCTGGTCGCCGCCCGCGGTGATCGCGGCGCGCCGCGGCTGACCACGGAGGAGATCGAGGCGTTCTGTGTCGAGCGTGGCATCGCGGGCTACGTGGCTACCAGCGCCGTGCTGGGGGACGGGCTCGATGAGCTAATCGAGCGGATGCGGGCGGCGATCCGGTGGGATGGGCGGCCGACGACGGTGACCACCCGGGCCTTCAAGCGCATCAAGGACTTCGTGTTGAGACTCAAGGAGACACCGCGTGCCGAGGACACCATCCTCAGCGTGGCAGAGCTGCGAACGCGACTGGCCCAGGAGTACGCCTGCGCCGAGTTCACCACCGCTGAACTGCAGACTGCGGTGCAACATCTGTCGAACCACGGTTACGTGTCGCAGCTGCGCACCTCGCGGGGCGAGTCACGGATCCTGCTCGCTCCGGTGCTGCTGAACAACCTCGCCGCGTCGATGGTCCTGGAGGCACGGCGCAACCCGAGAGGTCTGGGCTCGCTGGAGGAGCAGAAAATGCTTACCGGTGGGCACCACTTCCCGGAGCTGGCGGCGTTGTCGGCCGAGGAGCGAGGGATCCTGCTCGATTCGGCTGTTGCGATGTTCCTGGCGCACTCGGTCTGCTTGCGCGAGACCAGCCCGCTCACCACGCATTCCTATCTGGTGTTCCCGGAGCTCATCAATCTCCGAAAGCCGGTGATCGCCGACGAGCAGTCCATCGAGGAGGGAGTCGCTTACACGGTGAGCGGTGCGGTAGGCAATGTCTATGCGTCGCTGGTCGTGCTGCTCGGGTACACCAGCACGTTCACCCGGACAGATCAATGGCGTGACCATGCCCGTTATATCGTGGGCGACGGCTTGGTGTGCGGCTTGCGTCAGGAAGCCGAGCGCGAGGGTGAGCTGGACTTCGTGCTGTACTTCGGCGCCACCGTGGAAACGCCTATCCGGACTCTGTTCCAGAGCCTGTTCGAGAGCTTCCTGTCCCGCCGCGAGCTCACCGTCCGCCGCTACGAGGTGGTGCGGTGCACCAACGGCCACCAGCTCAACCGGGCCGTTGTCCGAGAGCGTCTCGCTGAGGGCGCGAACCACGCGTTCTGCCCGGGATGCGGGCAGCGGGTCGCGTTGCCGCCGTCTGATACCCCGATCGTGCTCACCCAGCAGCAGGAAGCCGACCTTGCTGACCAGCGCCGGGTAGCCGATCAACGGTCCCGCTTCGAGCAGGTGCTGTTCCGGTTGACGACCTACGTCACGCAGGAGGGGATCCCGGCGCCGGATTGCTTCATCAGCTACGCCTGGGGCGATGCCGGCCATGAGCATTGGGTGGAGCACGAGCTCGCCACAGACCTGGCCAAAGCGGGAATCACGGTGATTCTCGACCGGTGGGAGAACGAGCGTATCGGCGCGAGCGTGCACCGATATGTGGAGCGCATCGCCCGCGCCGAGCGGGTCGTCGTCGTGGGCACTCCGCTGTATCGCACCAAGTACGACAACAACGAGCCCAGCGACGCCTTCGTGGTCGCCGCGGAGGGCGACCTCATCGGGAGGCGGATGCTCGGTTCCGAGGCTGACAAGGAGAGCGTGCTGCCCATACTCCTGGACGGCACCTCAACGTCGTCGTTCCCACCACTGTTGCAAGGGCGGGTCTACGCCGACTTCCGGTTGGCGCAGCGATACCTGCAGGCGGTATTCGACTTGATCGTGAGCCTCTACCAGATCTCGTCCCGCGAGCCCGTTCGTCAGTTGCGGCACCAGCTCGACGAATCACGCTAGAATCCGCCCATGTCAAGACGGGGCGGCCTTTCACTTCGCCGGAGTTCTTCCCATGCCCTCGGCTGACAGTCCATTATCGACGCCCGGTCAGAAGTGAGACGAGGGGCGATGAGCGGGCACAGCGAGAACACCGCATTGCGGGGTTGCTGACTGATGTGGAGATGAGCAACGCCGCGCTGGGTCGCGCGGTGGTGGCTGCTGGGGCCAGGGAGGGCCAGCACCTGGGTACCAACACCACGGCAATGCGGCGGATGCTGGAGGGCTGCCAGCCACGCTGGCCGTGCGCCGTGAACTTGACGCCAGCGACATTTAGGGCGCCGGAAACGTCGGCCACGTCTAGTTCACGGACAGCACCCACCGGTGAAGTCGGCCAGGGAGCACGCCTGGTCGGGATTGGGCGCAGCCCGGTTAGTGCTCGTGTGGGGTCAGTTTTACGCCGTTGGGGACGTGTGAGGTCCGCGAATCTCCTGCACGCCAGTGGCCAGCGCGCGGCGACGGTCTTCTCCTCGCTGTACGTGGACAAGTTCGCCAAGGTGTCTTGGGAGCCGTGGAGTCCGTCGGGGCTGTCGTTGCTGCATCGTGACGCGTTCGCGGTGGCCGCCTGTGACGTGGCTGGGACGTCCAGGTGGGTGACCACAGGATCGCCATCGGCCGCGTGTTCGACATCCGCATCTCGGCGGATGTCCCGCTGCTTTATGGACTACGGCGCTACTCGTTCTGGCCGGTCACAGTCGCTCCGGACTGACTCGGTGGCGGCGCCGGCCAGCCGAGTGACGGGACGGTTATCAGCACGGCCGGGTGGCGGTGATGAGCGTGGCGCCGGAGGGGTCGGGCGCGGGCCGGCCGAGGGATGCGGCGTAGGAATCGTGGTCTTGCGCTTGAGCGTCCCAGCCGTGCGTGGTCAGCCAGTCGAGCGTGCCCGCGCCGAGCCCGCCCTTTCGGAGCGAGAGGTACTGCTGCATCGCTGGTGTCGAGAGCGCCTCGGTGACGTGTCGGCCCAAGGGTTCGCCAGGATCGGATGCGAGTTGGCTGTCCGGGGCGGACAGCTCGCCGACCATTGTGAGGAGACGGGCGGCCTCGTCGCTGGACAGGTAGATCAGCAGCCCCTCAGCCAGCCATGCGGTGGGTTCGGTTGGTGTGAAACCGGCCTCGGTGAGCCGTGTCGCCCAGTCCTCGCGCAGATCGGCGGGCACGGTCGTGCGCGTGCATCGCGGTTGGGCGGTTTGGCCGGTCAGCACCCCGTCTTTGAACGTCAACACGTCGGGAAGGTCGAGCTCGAACAGGTGCACGCCATCGGGCCAGCTCAGCCGGAACCCACGGGTGTCCAAACCGGCCGCGAGCAGCACCACCTGGCGGCAGCCCGCCGCGCAGGCACGCAGCAGGTAATCATCGAAAAACCGAGTGCGGATGATCACACGGTGGATCGCGCCTCGCATCGCGCCTGTCACGCCGTCTGTCGCGGCAAGCTCACTGCCGCCCATCGGCAGGGCGGCCACGAATGCCTCGGCGTAGGGATCAGCGAAAAGCCGGTCACCGCGGCGGCTTTCCGCGGCGCGCACCTGGGCTATCTCAAGGGCGGACTTGCCTACGCCGGCCAACCCCTCCGGTGACTTCATCATGTACCCCCACCTCTCTCGACACCGGCGTAGCGCCGCGCCGACCAGTATGGCTGACATCAGCGTGCGCAGACCGACTAGTGGTCAGGGGTCACAGGAACGCGCAGCCGCACCACGGTGCCGCGGCCGGGGGAGCTGTCCGCCGTGAGTTGACCGCCCAGCAGCTCGGCCCGTTGCTGCATGCCTGGTAGGCCATAACCCGCTGGCCCGGCCCGCTCGGCGGCGGCGGCCGGATCGAAGCCGGTGCCATCGTCGGAGATCTCGAGGAGCACCGCGCCGGCGGCAACCGAAAGTCGGAGATGGACGTGGGTAGCGTCGGCATGCTTCATCACATTCTGCAGTGCCTCTTGGGCGATCCGGTAGACCGCTGTCTCGATGTGCTCGGGCAGGTCGGTCAACACAGCGTCCACCTGGACATTGGGCAGCGGAGTCGACCGCGCGAGGCTTTCCAGGCTGGCGGCCAGCCCGAGGTCGTCTAGCACCGGCGGCCGCAGCCCGGCGATCGCATTCCGGGTCTCGTCCAGTGCCCCCGCAGCGAGTTCCTGGGCACGGGCGATCTGTTCGGCGGCACTGACCGGGTCGGTGGCCACCGCGTCCGCCGCCGCTGAGAGGTGAAATGACAGGCTGACGATGCGTTGGCTGATGCCGTCATGGATCTCGCCCGCGAGCCGGCGTCGCTCGGTCTCCTGGAGCAGCACGATCTGCTCGGCGAACCGTTCCATCGCCTCCTCCCGCTCGGCGAGCCTGCTGTGCAGGCTCGCGTTCTCGATCGCCCCGGCCATCAGACCTGCCACCGAGCCCAGCAGCTCGATGTCGGCATCGGTGAACTCGCGGCGGTCGTGGGTGTGCACGTTGAGCACCCCGACGAGATCGCCAGGTCGGGTGATCATCGGTACCGAGGCCAGCGACGTGAAGTCCTCTCCGCGCAGCTCGGGGATGTAGAGGTAGCGTGGATCCGCGCGCTTGTTGTCGGTGATCACCGCTGGCGTGCAGTGTGCGGCGACCCATCCCGACACCCCCTCGCCGACCGACAGCTCGATCCGCCGGGCGAACTGATCGAAGGGCGGTGTGGCGCCGCGGAGCTGTAACTTCCCGCGCGGTTCGTCCAGCAGGTGCACGAAGCAGACGTCGGTGGAGGTGGTCTCGGTGATCAGGTCGGCCACCCGCTGGACAACGACGTCGAGGTCAAGGCCCGCTGACAAAATCTCGATCACCCGGTGCAGCAGCTGGGCGTCGGAATCGGCGTCACCCAGGCCCAGCCTCGAGCGGATCACTGGAACACCCCCTCCCGCAGCGCTGCGGCGACGGCGCCGGAGCGGTCCGGGACGTCCAGCTTGCGATAGATCCCCCGGGCGTGGGTCTTGACGGTCTCCTCGCTGACGGTCAGCCGCCCGGCGATGGCCCGATTGGACAGCCCGGCCACCATCAGCGCGAGCACCTCGCTCTCGCGTTGGGTCAGCCCGAGATGAGCCCCCGGCCAGAACTCCCCACCGCGCAGATGAGCCACTGACATCGCGACTTTCACGGCCAGGCTGGGATCGATCAGGATCTCGCCTAGGTGAATCCGCTGCAGGTGATCCACCAGCTCGGCACCGCGCACCCGCTTGAGCAGGAATCCGGCCGCACCCAGTCGCAGCGCCTGGTAGAGGTACTGCTCGTCGTCATAGACGGTCAGGAACACGACCTTGCAGCCGGGGTGGCGCTTGCGGATCTCCGCGCACAGGTCCATCCCGCTGGAACCCCGCAGCCGGACGTCGAGCAAGATGATGTCGGGCGCCTGCTCAGTGATGATCTTCATCGCGAGGTCCGGTTCGGTGGCTTCACCGACGATCTCGACCTGGTCGGAGTAGCCGGCCAGCATCGCTCGCAGTCCATTGAGCACCATCTGGTGGTCATCCACGACGACAACGCGCAGCGCAACCATGGCGGCAGCCTACGGCTGCCGCCTCGTGAGTGGGATTGAGTGATAGTCAATCGGCAGGGTTGCGCAACTGCCGCAGGTAGATGCAGAAGGGCAGGTCCAGGTGCGTGAATTCGCGGTAGCGGACGAAGCCGGCGCTCTCGTAGAGCGCCTGTGCCGCCACCATCATGTCCGCGGTGTGCAGGCCCACCGCGGATGCCTGATCCGCTCGGGCTAGGGCCAGGCAGTCCTCGGTGAGGGCGTGGGCGACACCCAATCTGCGCAACGCCGGATCGACCCCCAGCACCCGGATGACTGCCCATTCCGGTGGCACCTGTGGATAATCCTTGGAGCCGGGTGGGAGGTAGGTGACCGTACCGGCCAGCTGATCACCTAGCTCCGCGACCCGTAACAGGCCGGGTGCAGCGGGTTCGATGACCTTGGCGATGTTGGCTGTCATCCGGATCCAGTTCGCCGGGGTCAGCCACGGTTCGAATTCCGCGTACGCCGCGCTGACGATCCGGCGCACGGCCGCCATGTCCGCCGTTGCGGCCGACCGGACCTCGATCATCTGACACCTCCTCATGTGGGCCGATCCCCCGGGCCGGGGCGGGTACACTGTGTTAATTGTCCCCCGATAGGGTTGGTCATGGAGCCTCAGAGAGCCGAGCGCACCGTTGACGACGTCACCGTCAACGGTGCGGCCGGGCCGTTTCACATGGGTGAGAGCGGCCGCGAGCGGGTGATGCGAGCGGCATACGACCTGTTCAGTCGCCAGGGCACCCGCACCGTCGGGGTGGATGCGGTGGTCTCTGAAGCGGGTGTTGCGAAGATGACCCTGTACCGGAACTTCGCGTCCAAGAACGATCTCATCCTCGCCTTCCTCGAGCGTCGCGAGGCGCTCTGGACTCAGGGCTGGGTGCAGGCCGAATCGCGGCGACGAGGAGACACCCCAGCGCAGCGCCTGTTAGCCATCTTCGAGATCTTCGGAGAGTGGTTCGCGCGGCCGGATTTCGAAGGTTGCTCCTTCGTGACCACGCTGCTCGAGGTGGCCGACCGGGACAGCCTGGTCCGGCAGGCGAGCATCCACCATCTGGCGAACATCCGCAGCTACCTGTGCGAGCTCGCAACCGAAGCCGGCGTGGCGGACCCCGACTCGTTCGCCCGCCAGTGGCACATCCTGATGAAAGGGTCGATCGTCGCCGCGGCCGAGGGTGACACGCACGCCGCCGCCCGGGCGCGGGAACTCGGCATCCTTCTACTCGACCACCACGGAATCGCCACCACATAGCTGCGGTCGGGACAGGAGGTGAGGTGATGGCGGCTCGGGCGGTGCTGAACGAGCTGCGTGCCGGGCAGGTGGTGGTCTGCGATGGTGCGATGGGCACGATGCTGCATGCAGCCGGGGTACCGCTGGACCGCTCGTTGCCCGAGCTCAACCTGTCCCGCCCGAGCCTGGTCCGGGACCTGCACGCGGCGTACGTCAGCGCGGGTGCCCGGATCCTGCAGACCAACACCTTCGGTGCGAACCGGCTCCGGTTGGCCGGGACCGGGCTGGAGAGCAGCATCTCCGCGATCAACATCGCCGGCGCCCGGCTGGCCCGTGAGGCGGCTGCGCACGCCCGGCACCCGGTGCTGGTTGCGGGATCAGTCGGACCGGCGGTCAGTGCCCCCGCGGTGCGCCGAGTACCCGCGAACGTCCGGGCGCAGACCCTGCGTGAGCAGATCGCGGCGCTGTGCGACTGGGGCGACCTGCTGATCCTGGAGACCTTCGGCGATCTGGAGTCCCTGGTCCAGGCGGTCGAAGTCGCCACGTCGTGCAGTGATCTGCCGGTCGTGGCCCAGCTGACGTTCGGTGACGACGGCCGGACGCTACGGGGGGAGGACCCCGCGGCGGCTGCCGCGGTGCTGTCCCGCCTGCGGGTCACCGCGCTAGGCGCCAACTGCACGGTCGGCCCCGCGGTCCTGGTGGATGTGGTTGGCGAGCTGGCCCGCAGCACCGACCTGCCGGTGTCAGCGCAGCCCAACGCGGGCGTGCCGGACCGGCTTGGCAGTCAGATCCGCTACGCCCGCAACGCGGCGTATTTC
>DATEMN010000208.1:0-9775 GCA_035275565.1 Pseudonocardiaceae bacterium
GCCATGGCCGCCTGGTGCTTGGTGTGGCCGCCGGTGGCCGCGAGGACGATTTCGCGGCCACCGGCGTGCCCTACCACCGGCGCGGCCGGCTACTTGACTCCTTGCTCGAGGAGATCAAGGAGGTCTGGGCCGGCGGGGGTAAGGTGCCCGGCGTCGGGCCACGGCCGACCAACGGTGACATTCCGATGTGGATCGGGGGGCATTCGGAGGTGGCTCTGCGGCGCGCGGCAAAGCATGCGGTCGGTTGGATCGCGCCGGGCGGTTCGGTGATGGGATACCCCGATCTGGTACGGCGGGCGCAGCAGGCGTGGTCTGAGCACTCCCGTAGCGACATCCCACGCATGGTCGCCATGACGTATGTGGCCCTGGGTGCGGAGCGTAGGCGGTTGGCCGCTGACTACCTGCGTCACTACTACTCCTACGTCGGGCCTAGGGCGGAGGCGCTGGCCGCGAACGTGATCAGCGACGAGGATCGGCTCCGCGAAGTGGTGACGGGATACGCCGCGGCGGGCTGCGACGAGTTAATGATCTTCCCTTGCACGGCGGACGTCGAGCAGCTGGCGCCGATTGCCAAGGTAGCCATGGGATAACCGTCAATGCGCTCGTTGCCGCAGATACGGCGTCGTTTCAGGTAACCGCTGGCTCATCACATTGCTGCTGTTGACTGCTGCGGGTCGTGCCGTCGATGCTCGGCCTACCAAGTCACCCAGAGGGCACGAGGTGCACGGACCAGTCCTCCTCTGGTCCACTCCACCTCAGACGCCGAGCACGCGAGAGCAAGCGAAGGAAACCTGCGCAGCAGCGAACCGATCGCGGTCTGCAGCTCCAGTCGGGCAAGCGCCGAGCCCAGGCAGCGGTGCGCCCCGTAACCAAATGTCATATGGGCCGTCGTAGGAACACTGTCTTGACGCCTGAAGTCCAGCCGGTCCGGTTTGTCGAACACGGTGCCGTCCCGATTCGCCGCGGTCATCATCGGCATGACGTACTCGCCGGCCCGGACCAGTACCCCACCGATCTGCGTGTCCTCGGTGGCGACTCGCGGCAGGCCGGTACCGACGCCCAGCGGAACGTAACGCAGCAACTCTTCGATCGCCGAGGGGAGCAGTTCCGGATGTTCGCGCAGTTCCCGCGCCTCGTCCTTGCGGGTTAACAGGAGATACGTGAAGTTGGCGATTTGGTCGGCCGTTGCCTCGTGACCGGCGATGAGCACGGTCACCGCGATGCCCACCAGCTCGTCGTCGCTCACCTGACCATCGCACCCGATGGTGCTGAGCAAATCATCACCAGGCTCCTTGCGGCGCAGCCGCACCAGCTTGGCGAGGTAGTCACGCAGTTCTCGGCCGATACCCATGATCTCCTCGGCGGCCATCCCGGCCAGTTTCGGTACCGAGAACGAGTCAGCCAGTGCACAAAACCTCTTGCGGTGTGTCGGCGGCACGCCAAGGAGGTCACAGACGACCAAGGCAGGCACCGCCAGCGCGAATGCCTCCATCAGATCCACCGGCCGCCCGTTCCACTCCATCTCGTCGAGCAAGTCGTCGACGATCCGCTGGGTGCTCGGCCGGAATCGCTCGACGCCTCGAACGGTGAACGTGGCGGCAAGAAACTGTCGCAGACGGACGTGTTCTGGCCCGTCAGTGCAGACCAACAGGTTGGCTCGCTGAATGATGGGCAGGATACGGGGCTCATCCGGGCCGACGGCGAGCGCCCTGCTGAATCGCTTGTCGGTGAGCACTGCCTTGACATCCTCTTGGCGTAAGGCAAGCCAGGCCGGCTTGCCGTAGGGGAGGACTACCCGGGGCATGCCCTCCTCGGTGCGGAGGCGGTAAATGAGGGGATCCGTGTCGAGGCCGGGCACCTCTGTGGACGGAAAGGTCACGGGCTCGGGAGCACCGATCATCTCAGGTCTACCCTCCCTTGGCGTGGGCGGCCAGGCACGTCCTGCCACCGGCGATCCTCGTCCCGCCGTCGTGGGTGTTGCCCTACCCTCGCAGTCCGAGCTGGAACCGAACTCGAAGACCGGTCGGCCTGACCACCCCCCCATATGCACATATTATGGATAGCTTTATTATCACCGCTCATGATTAGATGTGGGGAGCCGAAGCGGCAGGTGTTGCCTGCTCTGCCTCGGCTGCGACTTTCCACGCATCTCGACCACTACATTGGCGACGGTTTAGCGAGGAAGCGGCAGGGAATAGGACCATGAGTGAACAGTTCCATGTGATCGTTATCGGCGGCGGTACTGGCGGGATGTGCCTGGCGCACGGTCTCAAGCGTGCGGGCATCAGCGTCGCGGTGTACGAACGCGACCGCACCCGTTCCGACGGCCTCTACGGGTACCGGGTGGGCATCGATCCGGATGGCAGTCGAGCCTTGCACAAGTGCCTGCCTCCTGAGCTATATGAGGTCTTCGTGGCCACCTGCGCGCGCCCCCCTCAGCATTTCAACATGCTCGACGAGGACTTCAAGGAGTTCCTGTCGCTGCGGCTGCGCGAAGCAGACGACCCGATTAACAGTGAGAAATCGGTCAGCCGGATTACGCTGCGCCAGGTACTGCTCACCGGAATTGAAGACGTGATTCATTTCGACAAGACGTTCGAGCGATATGAGACGAACTCCGACGGAACCGTCACCGCGTATTTCGAGGACGGCACGTCGGCTACCGGTAACGTCCTGGTCGCCGCCGATGGCACCGGCTCCCGGGTTCGAAAGCAGTACTTGCCGCACGCTAAGGTGGTGCCGGCCGGCATAATATCGATCGCCGGCAAGGTACCCCTGACCAATTCGACGAAGGACCTGTTGCCGCCCAAGGTTTTCCTAGGCATCTCGACGATCTTCGCGCCGAAGGGGTACTTCGGGATCATCCACGTCATGGAGTTCAAATGGGATCGCTCCGGAGCTGTGAAGCTCGACATCGGTGGTAGCGATGCCGAGCTGATCGCAAACTGGCCTGGACTGCTCTACGACAACACTCGCGACTACATCAACTGGGGCTTCGCGGCGGCCACCAAACGGTTTTCCACGAACGTGATGAAGCTCAGTGGAGACGAGCTTATCTCCCTGGTGCGCGATATGACACCGAACTGGAGTCCGAACTTCCATACCCTGCTCGAGTTGACCGACGTCGGCACCTGTTTTCCGATTAACATCGCTACCTCAGAACCGATTCCTGCCTGGCCAACTACGAACGTCACGTTGCTCGGCGACGCCATCCACACCATGACCCCTGGGCGCGGCGTTGGCGCCAACACAGCGCTGCGGGACGCCGCGTTGCTGACCCGCAAACTGATCGATGTCCGCGAGGGCAAGCTCCCGTTGATCCGGGCGGTCAGCGAGTACGAAGCCAAGATGATCGATTATGGTTTCCGGGCGGTGCTCGACTCTCGCAAGCAGCAAAGCGGCGATGACGTGGTGCACAAGCCGGTAGTTGGACGAATGGCGTTGGGATGCCTGCGCACTACGATGCGGGTGGCCAACCACCTGCCAGCCGTGAAGCGAAAGATGACCGACAACCTGTACCGCTACCGGGGCGCCGAGCGTGGTGACGAGTAGTCAGCGAAAATTAATTATGGTATCATTGTTACAGAAGCGGAGTTCTTACCCATGGATCTCGGTCTCAAAGACAAGCGCGTGCTTGTCACCGGCGCCAGCAGGGGCATCGGTCGCGTCACCGCCCGGATCTTCGCCGAGGAAGGCGCCCGTGTCGCGATCACCTACAATACGGCCGTCGACCGTGCCCGCGAAGCGGTCGACGAGCTGGGCGGTGAGGGAATTTCCCTTGCGGTGCCTTATGAGCTGCGTGATCCCGAGTCGGTGGTCACGATGCTGGATGCCGTCGAGACGCACTTCGGCGGCGTAGACGTGCTCGTGGCGAACGCACACTGGTTCACCTGGGTCGACCCGGACAAGACTCCGTTGTTCGAGGACTTCCGGGTCGAGGAGTGGACAGCGCAGTTACGGGCCAATGTCGAGGGGCATCTCCGCACTGTTCAGTGCGTCGTCGGCGGCATGCGGCAGCGCGGCTGGGGGCGGATCGTCCTGCTGTCCTCGGTTACCGCCCACCACGGCATGCGCGGATCGGAGATCTACAGCGCCGCCCGCGCCGCCATTCAAGGGTTTGCACGCGGCCTGATGTGGAATCGGGACAACGTTCTGGTCAACGTGGTCGCTCCCGGAGGCACGCGAACCGAGCAACTCGACCTTGTCGATCCCGGGCTCATCAAACGGGCCGAGGCCGAGACGCCGAGCGGACGGCTGAGCACTCCCGAGGATGTCGCTCACCTCATCGTGTTCCTGTGCTCGGAGGCCAACGGCAATATCAACGGGGAGGTCATCCACGTCGCCGGTGGGCGGTGATTGGTCGGAACTAGACACAGCAATCCGCCCAGAATCACAGCGCGATCTCGACGTTGTAGTGCTGCGGCCATGAGTTGAAGGCGATGTCCGGCTCATGTAGCCGTTTGAGCCCTCCGATTGAAACGCCCCTCCCCATCTGCTGCTGTGGTGCGCCGGCTACGCGGGCAGGCCTTCGACGGCGTGAAAGAAGAACGGACAAGACAGCGGCACCACCCTGCCGAGCTTGAGTCCGGCGGCGACAAACATGCGTTCATGCTCGGTGATGGTGCGGATCGCTCCGGGACACATGACCATCATTTCGATGTCCTGCACGAACACTGCCATGATGTCAGTCGGATCTCCGGTTGTGTGGTCTTCCGGAATGATCGATGTGAGCACGACCACCTTGCCATTCGGTGCCATTGCTTTGCGACAGTTGGCCATGATCCGAATACAGGACTCGTCATCCCAGTCATGTAGCACGCTCTTGAGCAGGTATGCGTCGGCGCCGCCAGGTATGGAATCAAAGAAGTCACTAGCGATGATTTCGCAGCGATCGGCCACTCCGACCGCCGCCAGGATGCTCGGTGCTTCGGCCAACACCCCAGCCGTATCGAACAGTGTCCCCCTGGCCTGTTGGTTGGCCGCCAGGATCGCCGACAAAAACGTGCCGTTGCCACCGCCGACGTCGACGATGTGCGTGAAGCCGCTGAAGTCGTAATTGGCGAGGATAGCGGGGAGCTGTAGGGCGGTACCGGCGGCCATAGTCGCGTGGAAATAGTTGCTCAGTTTCGGGTCGCGTTCCAGATAGGAGAACACACTGGCACCGTTGACAAGATCGAATGCAGGCTTTCCAGTACGAACGGAGTCTTCCAACGCTCCCCATGCCCGCCACACCGCGGGGTGGCTGTGCATCGCGTCATGCAAGCTCGCATGCCACGGCGAGTCACTGCGGAAGAGCCGACCTGTCGAGGTCAGTTCGAACCGACCACCGTGGACGATGCGCAGGACCCCTATCGCAGTCGCCGCACGCAGCAGCCGATACAGCCTTTGTGGTTCGGTGCCGGTCTCCACCGCCAGCTCCTCGGCTGTTTTAGTGGAATCGCCGATCAGATCGGGGATTCCAAGGCGGCCGGTGCTGCCAGCGATCTGGTTGACGGCATATCCGAACACGATGGGCAGGAAAGTCGCCATGTCAGGCACTTCAGTGGTGGGCTCGCTCATCAACGCGTCCGTTCTTTCCCAGTGTCGGTAGTGAACTGGTGAGGGTGTGGCGGTCAGTGGTCCACCGCACGACCAGCGGCGCGGTCGAGGACCTCGGCCAGCACCGCGCCGGGGTCGAGATCGAGGTCGATGCTGCGCCATGCCACAAAGGCGTCTGGCCGGACCAGTACCGCCCCGTCAGGCTTGACGCCGTAAGCGGTAGGCCAGTCGCGGTCTAGGGGGATCAGGCCGCCCCGGCCACCGATCTGCTGGACGTGCAACGGCACCGGGGTGCGGCTGGCCAGCTTCATTGCCGCCTGTGCCCACGTGTCGCCCTCGGGACCGGTGAGCAGCACGAAGGAGTCCCAGAAGAGGTCGATCGTGGAGATGCGTTCGCCATTGCGTTCCAGCCACACATGCGGAGCGCGGGTGCCCGGCTCCCCCGTCAGCTCCAGTCTCGGGGTGAGCACTTGACGATCTTCGTTACCGGGGACAGCCGAGGACAGATATCGGTAACCCAGGGTGATGATGATGTCATCGACCATGGCGGCGCGGTCTTCGCCGGAGACGTACCCGTGCCGGACCCGGTTACGTAGCATGGCTTGCTCGGCCATGGCGTACCCGACGCAGCGCCGCTCGGCGTCATAGGTGTCGAGCAGGGCATCACCACCCCAGCCAGCCAGCACAGCGGCGATCTTCCAGACCAAGTTGTGCGCGTCGTGGATGCCGGTGTTCGCGCCGAAACCGCCCGCGGGTGGATGGACATGCGCGGCGTCACCGGCGAGGAATACCCGACCTGACCGGAACCGGTCGGCGACCAGCTGCGCACCCTCCCACGGCACCTTGTCCACGATCTCCACGTCAAGGTCGGCCTTGCCGGCGGCAACACGGATGATCTCGACGCACCGCTCGTCGGCGAAGTCCGCCGGGGATTCGCCCTTGTCCGGGTGGTAGAGCGGCGCGGCCAGCCATGGATCACAGCCGTGCAGGCGGGACAGCCCCATCATCGTGTCCCGCGCGGTGGCATAACAGATGATGAACTTACGGTCTTTGAGCAATGTGCTGAGTTCGGGGGCACGGAAGTAGATGCTCAGTGCGTGGAAGACGCTGCCGCGTCCGGTACGCTCAATGCCCAGCATCTGCCGGGTACGGCTGCTGGCGCCATCGGCACCGACCAGGTACCGGGCACGGACGCTGCGTTGCCGCCCGGTGACGGTGTCCTCGATCGTCGCTGTCACCCCGTCGTCGTCCTGCGTAACGGACACCAGCCGGGTACTGAACCGGACATCGGCGCCGTATTCCCTGGCCTTTCTCACCAGGACCTGCTCGTAGCGGTCCTGGCCGCACGCCATAACCCGCTCCGGGCTGATGGTCGGGCCGTCCAGGGACGGTGCTTCAAGCACCACGGCGTCATCGATCTCGCTGAAGGTGTTGACGCGGAGGATGCCGCCTTCGAAGTAGGGGTGGGAGTCACCCATCTCCAGGGCGCGGATCTCCGGTTGCAGACCGGCGGCACGGAACAGCTCCATGGTGCGGGCCTGCAGGCCCGGTGCCCTGGGCAGGCGTGACGTGCCGTCCCGCTTCTCCACGAGGAGTGGCTTGATGCCGTGGCGGGCGAGGAAGAGCGCGGTGGAGATGCCCACCGGCCCGGCTCCGACGACCAGAACCGGCACCTGCTCGTCGTACATCGGCTCTCCCCTGGTTCGATAGTGGCTGCTTCGATGGAGACTGCGGGATGGCGATCGGTCCCTGCCGCAGCCCGATGACGCGGGCAGGCCAGGATTCCCACCGCAAGCATCCAGCAGCTGTCTCGGGAGCCGCTCGAGGATGCCTTGTAATGTGACTTCCATCAGCGCTTGAGCCGGACTCCATCTCGCACTGCCAGCGTCAGACATACCGACCATGGCGGTCGTCTCACCATGCGCTGTCAGTGAAGGACGCACACGAATGACGAGCAAGGCACCGGACACCAGCACGCCCGCCGCCATCCTGCGGCTAGGCAATACTTTTTGCGACGCCAAGGCCCTGCTGACCGCGGTCGAGCTGGGTCTGTTCACCGTCCTGCATCAGGGGCCGACCACCGTGGAGCAGATCCGCCAGCGGCTCGGGCTGCACGGCCGCGGACTGTCCGACTTCCTGAACTTGCTGGTCGCGCTGGGCTTGTTGGAGCGCACCGACGGCGGGTATGGCAACGCCGCGGGTGCAGACCGGTATCTGGTGCGTGGCGAGGGAACCTACGTGGGTGGCTTCCTGGAGCGGTCCAACCGCAATCTGTACCCGGCCTGGGGGCGGCTTGCCGAGGCTCTGCGAACTGGTGAGCAGCAGTCCGGCAGCGACTTCACGAAGGTGCTGAACACCCCCGCGATTCTTACCCAATTCGTCGGCATGATGGACGCCCTCACTCAGGTGCTGGGACCGCTGCTGATCAAGAGATTCGACTGGCCAGGCAGCGGGACTGTGCTGGATGTTGGTGGCGCACGGGGCAATCTCGTTGCCCAGGTGGTCAAAAACCAGCCGCAGCTGACCGGCATGGTGTTCGACCTGCCGCAGATGGAGTTGCTGTTCGACGAGACGGTCAGCCAGTACGGCCTGACCGGCAAGGTTCACTTCCACGGTGGCGACTTTTTCACCGACGAACTCCCGCGGTCCGATGTGGTGATCATGGGACATGTGCTGCACGATTGGGACCCTCAACAGAGGCACACGTTGGTAGCGAAAGCGTTCCATGCCGTTTCTCCCGGCGGCGCGCTGCTGGTCTACGACCGGATGCTCGACGACCAGTCCAACCAGATAGAGAACCTCGTTATCAGCCTCGACATGCTGCTAGTCACTGAAGGGGGGTCCGAGTACCCGGTGAGCGAATTGCGCACCAATGCCCAGGCCGCCGGCTTCATGTCCATCACCGAGACACCGCTGGGGGATTACGATACCTTGATGATCTGCCGCAAGGGCACCTGATGCGGCACCCAACATTCACCTGACGGAGTGCGCACTGGATGTACAGCCGACCCGCGGACCTCGGGGAGAAACGACGTGGTGTGCTTGCCGGCACGGAAAATCGGGTCGGTAAGGATCTGCTGCACCAGCCCCACCGTGGTGTGGACGCCCGGCCCAGCGATCCGGAACTCGGTCAGCGCGCGGTTGAGCCGGTCCAGGGCCTGGTCCCGGTCCGGCGCCCACGCGATGACCTTGGCCAGCAGCGAGTCGTACTCCGGCGGTATCCGCCACCCCGGGTAGGCGTGGGTGTCGACCCGCACGAACGGACCCCCGGGTGTCACGAACTCGGTGAGCTCTCCGGGACAGGGGGCGAAGTCCCGGTCGGGATCCTCGGCGTTGATCCGACACTCGATGGCGACACCGTGGGACCGGACCTCGGACTGGCGCAGTGACAACGGTAAGCCGGCCGCCACCCGCAGCTGTTCGCGCACCAGATCCAGGCCCGTGACCATCTCGGTGACCGGATGTTCCACCTGGATACGGCAGTTCACCTCGATAAACACGAACTCGTCGCCGGTCACCAGGAACTCGAAGGTGCCTGCCCCGGTGTAGTTGACTGCTCGCGCTCCCTGCACCGCCGCCTCGACGATCCGCTGCACCAGCTCGGTTGCCAGGCCGGGAGCTGGGCTCTCCTCCACCAGCTTCTGATGTCGCCGCTGCACCGAGCAATCCCGCTCGCCGAGGTGTACCAGCTGGCCGTGCTGGTCACCCAGCACCTGCACCTCCACGTGCCGCGCATGCTCGCAGAACTGCTCGACGTAGACCCGTCCGTCACCGAACACGGCCTGGGCGGATGCGCGGGTGGCCCGGAAGGTCGGCACCAGGTCCGGCAGACGGCGCACCACCGACATCCCCAGGCCACCACCGCCTGCGACCGCTTTGATGATCAGCGGGAAGCCGACCTCGTTCGCCACCTGCACGACCTCTGCTGCGGTGTGCACCGGTTCGGCACTGCCCGGCAGCACCGGCAGACCTGCCCGGCCCATCAGCAGACGCGCGGTCGCCTTGTCCCCCAGCTGAGCCATCACCTGCGGCTGCGGGCCGATGAACACCAGGCCATGGTCGGCACATATCTCAGCGAAATCCGGGTCTTCGGACAGGAACCCGTACCCGGGGTGCACCGCCTGCGCTCCGGTGCGCAGGGCAGCTTCCACGATCGCCGGCGCCGACAGGTAACTGCGGCGGGCGGCGGCAGGCCCGATCTGGACGGTCTCGTCGGCGGCCTGCACCGCGGCCGAGG
>DATEMN010000209.1:0-2237 GCA_035275565.1 Pseudonocardiaceae bacterium
CGCGCACCGGGATAACTCGGCCGACGCAGCGACCGCGGTCGGACACCTCGTGGCACGGCTGGCCGAGCGACACGGTCCCCAGTTCCTGCAGGACGTGGCCGACGAGCTGGTGGTCGAGCTGGCCGAGGCGACCGCCGCGATCGCGACCGAGGGCGAGCACGACCTGGGTTCCGCAGCTGATCGGTGATCTGGTGCATGATCGCGGGTGTTGGTGCTGGTCAGCGGGTTGGGGTCTGGTCCAGCAGCCGGAAAGTCCTAGTGACACGATCTGGGCCACCCAGCGGTGATGAGCTGGGAAGTGCCGTGTAGGTTCTGGTGACATGTACGTGCGGACCTCGACCCGGCGCAACGCTGACGGGACGCGGGTCTCGTATCTGCAGCTGGCGCACAACGAGTGGGACCCGGTGGCGAAGACCGCGCGGACGAAGGTGCTGTACTCGTTCGGCCGGGCGGATCAGCTGGACCGGGCGGCGGTCGAGCGGCTGATCGGCGCGTTGACCCGGCTGGTGGGCACGGAACCGGCCGTGAGCGGCCCGGACCGGGCCCGGGTGGTCGGGGTACCGGGTCTGGAGTTCAGCGAGTCCCGCCCATTGGGCGGGGCGTGGCTGCTGCACGGGCTGTGGTGCCGGCTGGGGATCGACACGCTGCTGCGCCGGCTGGCCGGACGCACCCGGCGGGACCCGGTGATGGAGCGGGTGCTGTTCGCGCTGGTCGCCAACCGGGCACTGGCGCCGTCCTCGAAGCTGGCCGCCACCTCCTGGGTCGCGCACGACGTGCACCTGCCCGGGCTGACCGGCGGGGAGTATCGGGTGTCCGACGACGCCTGCTACCGGGCGATGGACTGGCTGATCGCGGTGGAGGCCGATCTGGCGCGCGGGGTGTTCGACCAGGTGGCGCACCTGCTCAACCTCGAGGTCGACCTGATCTTCTTCGATACCACCTCCACCTACTTCGAGATCGAGCAGGCCGACGAGCCGGTCTGGCGCGACGCGCACGGCCACCGCGTCGAGCCCGACAGTCCGAGCACGAACGCCACCACCGGCGCGGATGGCGGGGAGCGGGCGCCCGAGGGCGCGGCGGGGAAGGCCGGGTTCCGCACCCGCGGCAAGTCCAAGGACTCGCGCGAGGACCTGCCCCAGGTGGTGGTCGGGATGGCCGTGACCCGCGACGGCATCCCGGTGCGGGTGTGGTGCTGGCCGGGCAACACCAGCGACTCGCCGCTGATCCGGCAGGTGCGCGACGAGCTGCGGGACTGGACGCTGGGGAAGGTCATCTGGGTGGCCGACCGTGGGTTCACCTCCGCGGCCAACCGCCGCCACCTGACCGCCGGTGGGGACGGCTACATCCTGGGCGAGAAGCTGCGCTCCGGGTCGCCGGAGGCCACCGCCGCGCTCGCCCGCCCCGGCCGCTACCAGGACGTGACCGCGAACCTGCGGGTCAAGGAGGTCAAGGTCAGCGAGACCGAGCGGTTCATCGTCTGCCACAACCCCGACGCGGCCGACCGCGACGCCGCCGTCCGCGCAAACCTGGTCGCCAAGCTCGAGGCGATGATCGCCGGGACGGACCGGCTCAGCCCGGACAAGCGGGCCGAGCTCCGCGGGGTGATCTCCACCCGGCCCGGGCTGCACCGGTTCCTGCGCACCACCCCGACCGGGCTGCTGCGCCTCGACGCCGCCGCGGTGGCCGCGGACACGAAGCTGGACGGCAAGTACCTGCTGCGCACCAGCGACCCGCACCTGTCCACCGAGGACATCGCCCTGGGCTACAAGCAGCTACTCGAGGTCGAACGCGGCTGGCGGGACATGAAACAGGTCCTGGACCTGCGCCCGGTGTTCCACCGCCTCGAAGACCGCATCCGCGCCCACGTCCTGCTCTGCTGGCTCGCGCTGCTCCTCGCCCGGATCGTCGAGACCCGCTCGAGCACTCCCAACACCGCCACGACCTGGCCACGGGCCCGCGACGAGCTGCAACGCCTGCACGTCGGCACGTTCACCGGACCGGCCGGGCTGTTCCGCCAGACCACTCCGCCCAGCGCCGAGGTCCGGCGGCTGCACCAAGTCCTCGACATCGCCCTGCCGCCCCGGATCCTCGACCTCAACCCCGAGCAGCCCACAACGCCCTGACCAGGCACAACACCCCGGCCTAGTGACACGACATGTCACCAGGCCAGCACCCGTTTGCCCAGCTCAGCACCCACATCCGGGCACTTTCACAACCAAGGAGCTGCGGAACCCAGG
>DATEMN010000210.1:0-3364 GCA_035275565.1 Pseudonocardiaceae bacterium
CGGCCATGTGCTGGCGGGTCTGCTCGGCGAGAGCGGCAGCGTTCGCGCCCTGAACGGCGACGGCCGGGGTCATCGCGCCACCGCCGTGACGGTGCCGGTGATGCCGTCCGGGGTACGCACCGTGGTGATGGTGCGCGGGCCACGGCTGATGACACCAACCGCAGCAACACGAGGCGGGCGGACGTGGCTGGCCTTCTCGTGAGCCAGCCGGTCCGACTCGGACTGCTCCGGCTGCACCGGAAGGAAGGCGGCGAGCTTCTCCATCACGTCACCGCCTTCGAGGCGGTGACGGCCAGGTCCCGGACCTTCGCTGCGAACGCCACGAGGCTGTCCGCGAACTCCTCGGCCTGCTGCGGGGTCAGGTCGGCGCAGTCGCTGCCGTCGTCGATGACCACGAACGGGACAAGCCTTGCGGGGTCCGGCGAGTACGGGTCGAGGCCGATGCGAGCGCTCAGCAGGAGCTCCGGCTTACCGCTGCCGGAACGGATCAGCAGATCGGCGAAGTCGCTGGAGTGGTACGCGTCCGCCAGCTGCCGGACATTCTCAGCGACATGATCCATCGAGCACCACGACCGGCACTCGATGAAAATTTGCTGGCCGTTCACGAGCGCCGGAACGACGCGGTGGGCCGGCGGGGTCTGCGTGGGTGCGAGAGAGGTGGTCATGAGGCCACCGCCAGCTCGCTGCCGGGGATGCCACGGTCGGCGAGGTACTGCTCGAAGGCTGCGCGGCTGACGCGGATGGTGCCGCGGCCGCTGCCGACTCGGTAGGAAGGCAGACGACCGGACTGGATCTCGCGGTAGACCGTCGCCGTATCGACCCGAAGGGCGCGGGCGATGGTTTTGACCCGCAGGGGTGGACTGTTATCTGCCTGCGAGGCAGGCACGGTACGATTGCTCTGCATCTGGGACCCAATCTCTGATGCGTTGGCCCTGGCGGGCTCGGTGTTCGTAGCACCGAGATCACCCCGCTGGGGCCTTTGCATTGGTCAGGACACGGCAGACCTGCCGCTTCTGCAGAAGCTGCCGCTACTGAGGAAGGTATAACAACTATGACTTCATGGGCAAGGCTGTGAGCGCGCCGTCACGCAACCAGTTATAGATGCGCTGGTCAGCGACGTGGTTCACTTGTTGGAACCAATAGATGAAAGGGGCACAGTGGCCGCACAGCCGAAGCCGGCATACCTACAGATCGCTGACGACATCCGCGAACGCATCCTGGATGGCGACTACCGGTCCGGAGGCAAGTTGCCGACCGAGTCGGACTTGATGGCCGAGTACGGCGTGTCTCGCATCGTCGTCCGAAACGCGATCCAGGTTCTCGTCAGCGAAGGGCTAGTCACCAAGCACCGCGGCAAGGGGATGTTCGCCCGCGAGCAGCGCACACTCCAGAAGCGAATCTCGGGAGACCTCTACGGCAGTCGGCCCACCAGCTCGCCCGTGAAGCGTGCCGCAGAAGCCGATGGGCGCCGGGCCGAGTGGGACTACCAGACCCGCAAGACGACCGCGACAGAGGCGATCGCCGAGCGCCTGGCGATTCAGCCGGGTGACGAAGTGGTGCGGACGACCTACACGTTCTTCGCCGACGAACAGCCGATCAAGCTCTCGACGTCTTACGAGCCCTACGCCTTGACCGCTGGCACGCCGATCGAACAGCCAGAGGGTGGCCCCGTCACGGGCGTCGTACCTCGCATGGACTCCATCGGGCAGCACATCACGCATGTCACCGAGGAGGTCGTGGCCCGCGCTCCTCGCCCTTACGAGGCCGAGCGGCTGAAGATGGCCCCCGGGGTGCCAGTCCTCACGATCGTCCGCACCTACTACGTCGACGCGCGCCCCGTCGAAACGTGCGACATCGTCATCGCCGCAGACCGGTACGCCCTGAGCTACACCGTCCCGATTCCGCCGCCTGTCGCCTGAGCCCGGACACGACGAAGGCCCCACCCAAGACGGGTGGGGCCTTCGTCGTTGCGCTCAAAGCAGGCCGCGCTGCTTGAGGTCGGCGATGACGCGGTCGCTGATGGTTCTGATTTCGGCGGCGCCGAGTTCGCTGGTCGTGACGATGGCCGCTTTGACGATCTGACTCATGACGTCTTCGTCGAGTTCGATCCTCGTGACGACCGTCGAGGACGGTTCGGCCGGGGTGGGCTTCCGATCCTCCAGTACGGCGCGGCACGAGCCGAGCGCCCAGTGAAGGGCAGGTTCGATGCGCGCGTAGCTGATGTCGCGAACCTCTCTGCCTTCCTCGATGCGCCGGTACGTGTCCTTGGAGATGCCGGCTGCCTCGGCTACTGCGGTGATCGCCAGTCCGAGTTCGAGACGGCGTGCGCGGGCGAGCTTGGCAAGCCTCAGGTAGTCGCGAGTCGGGGTGGCTGTCATGTCGGCCAGTATGCCAACTCCAACCACCTAGCGCTAGATTCTCCAACCTAGTTAGTCGAAGTTATAGCGAGGTAGCCAATGCTCGGCTACCGTGAAACGCGGCGGGCCCACCCCTGCACGGCCAAGTACGGGGCGGGCCCAGTCGATCAATCCACTGTTCCGCAACAGATCGGAGAGACCATGCCCATGGTCGCATCCCCACGCGCCCCGATGGAGATCGGGTCGTTCGAGTTCCACGGCGACACCGTCACCGTCGTCACCACCGAGAGCGGCAGCTGGGCCCTCCTCGGGCAGCTCTGCCAGAACCTCGCCATCGACCCGGAGTCCCAGCGCAAGGCAGTCCTGCGAAAGGCCTGGTCTCAGGGCAAGACCTCCGTTATGGAGGTCATGCTCCCGGGGCAGTCGCGGGCCTACCCGCAGTTCCTGATCCACGAGCGGATCGTCCCGATGTGGCTGGCGAACATCACCACCAGCCGGATCGACGACGAGGAGAAGCGTAAGAAGGTCGAGGCGGCGCAGGTCGATCTCGCCGAGGCGCTGTACCGGTACGTGACAGGGAAGCCGCAGCAGTCCGCACCTCAGCCGCTGGAGATCACTGCGGCGGCCGGGCCAGTGCCGTACCGGGAGCAGGCGGAGATCCTGTCGATACTGCGTCCGGTGCTGCCGGAGTCATACGCTGCGGCGACGGGCAAGGTGATCCTGGCCAGGGCGATGGGCGAGAGGCCCGTGCTGGAGTCGTCGGAGACACCGCTGTACGCGGCCACGTTCCTGGCGGAGAAGGGCCACAAGCCGAAGACCGTAGCCAAGTTCCAGTCCGGGTTCGGCTCGCGGGTCAGCAACCGGTACTTCAAGGTTCACGGCCGTCGGCCCGAGAAGATCCCGGGCCCGGCCGGCTCGCGGATCGACAAGGTCGCCGTCTACTCCGAGGATGACCGACCCCTGCTGGAGCAGGTGTACGCCGAGATCGCCGACCTGATCAACGCGTT
>DATEMN010000211.1:0-3651 GCA_035275565.1 Pseudonocardiaceae bacterium
CGCGCTGATCATGTCCCACGATGTTGATCTGTGTTGATGGACGATGCGCGGTGCGGCCGTCGTGTCGTTTCTGGTCGCGGAAAGGACGCCTCGATGTCGGTCCAGCCGCGTCCATGGCCGGAGGTTCCCGAGCAGACCGCAGCAGTGGCCCGGGCGGCGTTCCCAAAAGGGACGTTGGCGATGCGGGTTCGCGAGGAGTTACCGGGATTGTTCGCCGACGAGCAGTTTGTTTCGGCGTTTGGGGTGCGGGGCAAGCCAGGGATCTCCCCGGGGCAGTTAGCGCTGGTCACGGTCCTGCAATTCGCCGAGAACCTGACCGATCGGCAAGCTGCTGACGCTGTACGGGGCCGGATCGAGGGGAAGTACGCCCTGGGCCTGGAACTCACCGATCCGGGATTCGATCACACGGTGCTGACGGGGTTCCGGCAGCGGCTCATCGACCCGTGGGCTGGAGGAGAAGGTCCTGGACCTGCTGCTAACCCGGCTCAGCGAACTCGGCGTAGTCAAGGCCGGAGGCCGGCAGCGCACTGATGCCACCCATGTGCTCGCGGCAGTGCGATCAGTCAACCGGCTGGAGTTCCTCGCAGAAACCCTGCGAGCAGCACTGGAGGTGCTGTCTGCGGTCGCCCCGGACTGGCTGGCCACCCACATCAATACCGAATGGGTGCAACGGTATGGCGCCCGAGCGGACTCTTATCGCCTTCCTCAAGGACAGGACAAGCGCACCAAGCTGGTCGTGCAGGTGGGCACTGAGGGGGTTTGACCTGCTCGAGGCTATCCATGCCGATCACGCACCAGCATGGCTGCGCGAGGTTCCCGCAGTCGTCGTCCTGCGGAGAGTGTGGATCACGCAGTACCACCGCACGATCATCGACGGCAGGGGTGGAGGTGGCGTGGCGGGAGGATAAAGGGTCCTGTTGCGTTGGCGGAATGTGGGCGTGGCTGGCCCGTGTGGCGTCCTGCTCAGATGGCGAGGGTCAGTTCGGCGAAGGCCGCCGGGAGCCGATGGTGCCGGGCGATGTCCACCCCGAGTTCGTAGTGTCCGCGGCGGAGGTTCTGGATGAACGCGTGCCCTGAGCTGATTACCCGGGCCGAGCGGAGCCGTTTCAGGCCGCACATCAGCCGCAGCCGAGACTTGAGCCGTCCGTGATCGGACTCGATCGGATTATTGGCGTACTGCTCGGTGACGTGGCACGCGGCGGGCACCACCTCGTCGAGCACGCGTGGGTAGGCCGGTGCCCGGTCCGTGGTCACCTCGGTCGGACGGGTGCCCTGCTCCAGGGCGCGGGTGAAGAACCGCCGAGTGGCCACAAGATCCCGCTTCTCGGACACGAGCACGTCGATGACCTGTCCGTACTGGTCGATCGCCCGGTACAGGTAGACCCAGCGCCCGGCGACCTTCACAGATGTCTCGTCGACAAACCAGCGATCCCCTGGCACGTGCCGGCAGGGCCGTGCGGCGTCGATCAGCAGCGGGGTGAACCGCTGTACCCAGCGATAGATGGTCACGTGATCGACCGTGATGCCACGTTCGGCCAGCAGCTCCTCGACGTCTCGATAAGACAATCCATACCTGAGGTACCAGCGCACCGCCACCATGATCACATCTGATGGGAACCGGAAACCGGCAAAGCCGGACCTGGGCACTGGCACTCGGGCGGGATGACGACGCATCAGCCCAGCCTGCCCACCTCGTAACCTGCCGACGCAACAGTGCCCGGAAAACTCCCACCAGCCCACCCGGCAGCGAAGATGCGCCATGAAGAGGTTCACCTCGGCTGGGCACGCGCAACGATTCTTGTCCGCGTTCAGTGCGATATCGCCACACTTTCGGCCACCGCGTCACCGGCTCTGCGCCGATGCCTACCGCTGTGAGATGGCCGACCGCTTCGGCACCTGGAACGAAGTCACCGGGATGGCCACGACTGCCTGAACCACCCAAGACGGGACCGACTATCCACCTCAATCCGCCCTGAGTGATCTCCTCGGCCCGTCCAACCGAACAAGTTGACGATGCCGGCTGGTGGAAGTTTTCCGCCCGGTTGTTCAAATACCTCGAGCGGCGGTGCTCGACGGAGCGCAGCACCCGGCGTCGGGCCGTGCCGTAGCTGGCCAGTTTGTCGGTGACCACTACCCGGGGCACATACTCCAGCCCCGTGAGCAGCTTGCGAAAGAACTTGGTCGCGGCTCGAGTGTCCCGCCGGGAGGTGACCAGGATGTCCAGGACAGTGCCGTGCTGATCTACCGCCCGCCACAGGTAGTGGGTCTTCCCGCCGATCTTGATGAATACCTCGTCGAGGTGCCACTTGTCCCCAGGACGAGGACGGCGCCGACACAATCCGTTGGCGTAGGTCTGCCCGAACTTCGCGCACCACTGCCGCACTGTCTCGTGGCTGAGGGTGATCCCACGCTGGGCCATCATCTCCTCGACCTCACGGAAACTCAGCGAGAAGCGGTAGTACAACCAGACGCAGTGGCTGATGACCTCCGCCGGGAAGCGAAATCCCCTGTAAGACGGCGCACCGACGGTCACCA
Organism: Pseudonocardiaceae bacterium; assembly: GCA_035275565.1. Classification (GTDB taxonomy): domain Bacteria; phylum Actinomycetota; class Actinomycetes; order Mycobacteriales; family Pseudonocardiaceae. Next base: position 2,536 of record DATEMN010000211.1, read on the forward strand.
AACCTCCTCATCCCCGGAAGCAACCCGTCGATCATGCCAGCCCCCAGACCACGAAGTTGACAGTGCCCACGTCACCGCCACCGGACTCGTAGTAGTCGACTAACTCCACGTGGAGCCATTCCTCTCGGGTGCTTGGAAGGCTTCGACCGAGCCGTAGCTCTAGGACTAACGGGGCTTCGCCCCAGCCCGACGAGGCATGTCGTGGTCGGCTTCCGGTTTTCGGGCAGGCACACGCAGGGACCCGCGGTCAGAGCGACCGACCGCCGCCACTCGCTACGCCTAGATATGTTGACCTCGACGCGAAGTGCGTATGTGCAGGTCAGGTGCGCTGTCATTGCGCTGTGGTGCGAGCACCATCCACACTACGCCCGTCAGATCTGACCCGCGAGCACCAAACTTGACTCAATTTTACCGACTTTGCCGGACCTAGCCGTCTAGCCGGGAGTGGCTCACGTTGATGAATCTCCACACCAGGGGGCTACGCTGAGACCAATCAGCGGTCGTCGTCGTGGGCAGGGTGAAGATGGTGGAAGATCCGTCAACACAACAACCATCAGGGGTAGAGGAGGAGCCGGTCAAGAGTGGTACTGCTAAGCGGCCGTTAGGACGGATCGCATCATATCTGCGAAGAATTCATCAGCGAGACCGTGCGTGGAGGCGATCGGCGGAAGTCGGAGCACTTGTCGCGGCGGTCGCGGGCGTCATCGGGGCGGTCGCGGCAGTCATCGTGCTGATCCCCCAGCGTAAGGGTACCGATGCTTTCACTGTTGATGTGACTTGCCTACAGCCTGATTGCATCTCCAGTGGGGGCAAAATCACATTTCAGGTCGAGGTTTCTGGCTCCGTGCCGGATGGCAAGAGACTTCTTCTCATACACAAGTCACCCGCCGACGGCGCGTTGTCGTGGGTGCTCGGGGCCGTAACACCTGATGACAATATGAAGTGGACCATCACTAAAACACTCGGAAATCCGGTGCCGCAGTCGAAGGAGCGACAGTTCGAAACATGCGCGGCTATAATGCCGATAGCTGACGCAGATAAATTGGAGGCAAAGCCGGATCAGATACCATTGGATAAGTTGCCAAGCAGCATGGAGAAACTCGATTGTGTCAACCC
>DATEMN010000212.1:0-7148 GCA_035275565.1 Pseudonocardiaceae bacterium
CAGGGCCGCGGCCGACGCCGGCTGGTGGGGCCGGACCCCGATCGGGCTGGCGGTGTTGCGCTACCAGGAGTGTTCGGCACTGATGCGGGACAACCGCCTGCGCCACGGCAGTCTGGACGCTTTGGCCGCTCTCGGCGTCACCTCCGGCCTGTTCATCGATTGGCTCAAAGCAACGTTGCTCAATGTCGAGACCCAGGAGCATCAGCGTCAGCGCCGGCTGGTGAGCAGGGCGTTCACCCAGCGCAGTATCGATGCGCTGCGGCCCTTCATGCGAGCCAAGGCGCACGAGCTGATCGACAGCTTCGCGGGCACCGGCAGCTGCGAGTTCATGACCACCTTCGCCGACCCCTACCCCGCCTGGGTGATTGCCGAGCTGCTCGGCATCCCCACCGACCGCTTCGACACGTTTCTCGGCTGGGCCACCGATATGGGGCTCGGGTTCAGCCCGGACGTCGCAACGGAACTCGACCGCATCGACGCGGCCGTTGCGGGCCTCTACGCCTGTTGCGACGAGCTGACCGCGCAGCGCCGCACGAACCCAGGCGACGACCTCATCTCCACGCTGATCGCGGCGGAGGCCGACGGCGGACGCCTGACCGCCGCCGAGCTGCGTCACCTGGTCAGCGGCCTGGTCTTCGCGGGCCAGGACACCACCCGCAACCAGCTCGGTCTGGCGATGACCACCTTCGCCCGCCATCCCGAGCAGTGGCGGCTGCTCGCCGAGCGGCCCGAGCTGGCCGACACCGCCGTCGAGGAGCTGATGCGGGTCAACCCCGCAGTCCCGGTCGTCGCCCGGGTGGCCCAGGAGGACTTCACCTTCCAGGGACTGGACATCCCGGCCGGTACCCACGTTGTGCTGTTCCTCGCCGCCGCCAACACCGAACCCGATACCTTCGGCGACGCGCCGTTCGACATCACCGCGAAGCGCACAGCGCAGTTGACCTTCGGCGGCGGTATGCACTATTGCCTCGGCGCGTGGCTGGCCCGCATCGAGATGCGCGAGGCACTGCCGATCCTCGCTGCCCGGCTCGGCGATATCGCCCTGGGCGGAATCGTGTCCTCCCGGCCCCACGTGGGCATCACCGGCCCCATTACCCTGCCCCTGCACTTCACCGGAGCGGGCCGCTCGGGTAGCCAGGCGTCACAGACCGGCGAGGTAACGGATTCCGCTGATACTCGGCAGGAAGCAGTAGGCGCCACCGCGGGTGGTGACGAACCGCGCGAGACCTTGTAAAACCACCGGTCTCTCCGGGCGCTGTATGAAGAAGCTTCCGGGCCGGTCGTCGTGGGCGCCGATCAAGGGATCCTTGGTGTGTCCGAGCCCCGCGGTGAATGTGCCGTTATTGACCCATTCGGCCATGAGAAATTCGAACTGATAGCGCAGGCTGACACCGATGAACATGCCGAGCAGGCCGCGGGCCTTCCCGTCGCGCGGGTGTGCCGGGTCGTAGGGCGGACCGTAGGGGAGGCCGCGCCGGACGATACGGTGCCGATGGCTGCCGTCACCGGCGACGCGTTGCCCGCGCGGGTACATTCGACGAATATGCGATCCGATCGGGCATCGATAACCCCGTTCGTCGTTGACGTAGTCGAAATCGTTCAAAGCTTCCGGCGGTATCGGTGGGTCGGGTGTGTCGGTGTCCGGTGACAGGGCCAGCGGTATGCCGTTGCGCCAACGACCACACAACTTTGCCTCGATGAGTTCCTTCGATATGTCGGTCGCCGAAGCCTGCCGATTGATGAATTCCGCAAACGCGTCGACGTCCTGTTCGAGCACGCGGAAGGCAGCGAAGCTACCATTGGTACCGAGCTCAGGTGGCGATGGTACCGGGTAACTGAACTTTTTGTGCTGGCTGGGGTGCCCGAGCAGGAATTCGCCGACCGGGACCCGCGGTAGATGATCCGGCAGTCCGGCGAGGGGAACGCCCTCGATGGTCGGTTGGGACAGGCTGTCCCGGTAGCCGAAGTGCGCGGTGTTGTCGGGCAGCGCCGCGCCGTCGAGGCGTCCCAGCTCTATGCAGCCGGCGGACCAGGTATGTTCCAGCTGCCTGGTCGTCGTGTCGAGGGCATCGGGCGACTGGGCGTACAGCGATACCAGCAGGTGCAGCGCCGGATCCGCCAGCCACGGCAACCACTGCTGTGGGCTACTGGTTCCGACGTCGCCCACGTTGACGGCGCGCGCGGCCGCGCCTTGGGCGTATTCCGTGGGAAAACTGGCCAGAGACGCTGGCGGCACCCCCAGTGCCGCCAGGCCCGGGAACGTGATGCCCAGGTTGACACAGCAGTCCGGTTTCACTGTCCAGGGCTGCGCAGTGGTGATTGCGGGAGCAGTGGAATCGTCGGCTGTGAGATTAGCGAGGAAGGCCCGAGTGGCTCCCGGCTCGCGCACGGTCAGACCCAGATACCGACCCACCGGCATGGTGTAGCCGCGCAGGATGAGACCCTGCACTTCCGTCAGCTTAACGGCCACTGGGTACCCTTCACGTGGCCGGATCAGGCCGGGTTGAGGATGTCGAGTACGGTACGATCGGGATAAGCGCTGTAGAATGTTCCTACACAGCGACGGTCGACAGCCCGAATGTAGTCCAGAAAATCCTGACGATGTTCCTGAATCGGCAGTTTCGGGGCATTCGCGACATGTTTCAACAGAGCGTTGAACACGTCGCCGATCTCATCGATGAATTCGTTGATGTATGACTCGAAGTCGCCGTCGTAGCTGGTGATCACTGCGAGCTGATTGTTGTCTAGAAATGCGAATCTGGCGAAGTGTACACTGCCGAGCTTGTTGAGCGCGACGGTGACCGGATTCTGCTCCGGCGGCATGGCTTGGAGGTGTTCGACAAGCTGCTGAAGCGCGGCATAGTCCTCCGGAGACTTCGCCGTCATCACCGCCGTCAGTGGATTCTGGACGGGCTGCGGCGGCTGTTCGACCATGGCATCTCCCTACGTTCGTGCCCTTAATCAACGTGTGATGTCTGTACGCCGTAGATTCATGATACATTGTCCTCGACGCGTACAGTGTCGAGGGGTAGGGTACTGCCACCGCCCAGTCGGGTGTAGAGGTGTACGTTGTACGACTCTTAGAGGTAGCGGCGAGCGAGAGGGGATCGTTGTTGACCGACCAGCCGAGTGCCCCTCGTGCCCGCCTCGACCGGCCGACCTGGGTTGATGTCGATCCGAGCAAGGATTACACCCGTCCGCCACCGCTGTCGCGGCCGCGGATCGTGCGGGCCGCTCTGCAGCTCGTCGACGAAAAGGGCCTCACCGCCTTGACCATGCGGGCGTTGGCCAACGAACTCGAGGTCTCGCCGATGGCCCTGTACAACCACGTGCGGGACAAGGACGAGCTAGTCGATCTCATGCTCGACCTGATGCTCGGCGAGGTGGACTGTTCGGTCACCGAAGGTGACTGGTTGACTCAGCTGCGAACCCTGGTGCACAGCTACCATCAGGCGTTGTCTGCCCACCACCAGCTGGCCCGGGTCTACGGCAGCCGGGTCAGGATCGGTCCGCATGGCCTGCTGGTCATCAATCGGACGATCGAGCTCCTCCTTCAGGGTGGGCTCTCGCCGGCCGAAGCCGCTGATGCCTTCTTCGCGCTTTTCACCTACACGGCCGGCTTTCACCAGATGGGCTACATCGCCCCGCTTCGCGATATCGCCTCGCAAGACGAGATCGGGTACTATTCAGCGCTTCCGCCTGAACAGATCCCTTCCATTCAGGCCGTGGTCTCGCACCTCAGCGGCGTGCATCAGCCCGGAAGATTCGGCTACGGCCTCGACCTCATTCTTGCCGGCTTGCTGACCAAGATCGCCCGGTGAACCGCCTCGTGATGCCTCGCCGGTAACATTGCAGAATGGGTGGGAAGCTCCAGCGCGCGGGAGGTCGAAGAGGCCATGAACATTGTCGTCCTGATCAAGCAGGTGCCCGACACCTGGTCGGAGCGCGCGTTGGCCGACTCCGATCACACCCTGGATCGCGGCTCGGCTGACGTCGTTCTGGACGAGATCAACGAGCGTGCCGTCGAGGAGGCGCTCAAGATCAAAGAAGCGGGCGGCGGTGAGGTCACCGTCGTCACCATGGGTCCGACACGGGCTACTGACGCCATCCGCAAGGCGCTGTCGATGGGTGCGGACAAGGCGGTGCACCTGTCTGACGAGGGGTTGCATGGGTCCTGTGCGATTCAGACCGCCCGGGCGCTAGCCAAGGTTATCGGCACCCTCGGTGACGTCGACCTGGTCCTGGCTGGCAACGAGGCCACCGACGGCACCCTGGGTGCCATCCCGGCGATGGTTGCCGACGTGCTCGGCCTGCCAGAGTTGACCCACGCCCGCAAGGTGACCGTCGAAGGGCGCACCGTGACCGTCGAACGGGAGACCGATGACGCGATCACGGTCCTCCAGGCCGATCTGCCCGCCGTGGTCAGCGTGCACGAGAAGATCAACGAACCGCGTTACCCGTCGTTCAAGGGCATCATGGCCGCGAAGAAGAAACCGGTCAGCACGCTGTCGTTGGCCGATGCGGGCATCGCGCCGGGCGACGTCGGGTTGGCCAACGCGACGTCTCGGGTGACCGAGTCCACGCCCCGCCCGCCCCGCGAGTCCGGGCAGGTCGTCACCGACGACGGCAACGGTGCCACCAGGCTTGCCGAGTACCTCATCGGCCAGAAGCTGATCTGACGTCGAAGGGAGGGATTTCCTCGTCATGGCAGAGGTCCTGGTGCTCGTCGAGCACTCCGCCGGTGAGGTCAAGAGGGTCACCAACGAACTGCTCACGGCGGCGCTGCGATGGGGCGAGCCGTCTGCGGTAGTGGTCGGCCCGCCTGGTACCGCGAGCAAGTTCAGGCACAGATTGGCGGCTTACGGCGCAGCCAAGGTCTACGTCGCGGAGTCCGACGAGGTGGACCACTACCTCACCGCTCCCGCTGTCGGTGTGCTGGCGGCGCTGGTGGAGACGGCCCAGCCGGCTGCCGTCCTGATCGTTTCCTCGCCGGATGGCAAGGAGATCGCGGGCAAGCTCGCCATGCGCACCGGATCGGGCCTGCTCTCCGACGCTGTCGAGCTGGCCGATGACGGCACCGCCACGCACTCGGTGTTCGGCGGTTCCTACCTCGCCAAATCCCAGGCCACCACCCCGGTTGCGGTGATCACACTCCGGCCCGGCTCGATTGACGCGGTCGAGGTCTCGGGAACGGCTACCGAGCACACCGTCGAGGTGCCCGCGATGCGTGCGGTCAGGGCAGCGAAGATCATTGAACGCAGGCTCATCGAGGGCGGCGACCGTCCGGAGCTCACCGAGGCCAGTGTGGTGGTCTCCGGTGGTCGTGGCGTCGGCTCGGCGGATAACTTCGCCGTGGTCGAGAAGCTCGCCGATGCACTCGGGGCAGCGGTCGGGGCGTCCCGGGCCGCGGTCGACTCCGGTTACTACCCGCATCAGTTCCAGGTCGGCCAGACCGGCAAGACCGTCTCCCCGCAGCTCTACGTCGCGCTCGGCATCTCCGGCGCCATCCAGCACCGGGCGGGCATGCAGACGTCCAAGACCATCATCGCGATCAATAAGGACCCCGAGGCCCCGATCTTCGAGATCGCCGACTTCGGCGTGGTAGGCGATTTGTTTACCATCGCCCCCCAACTAGCCGAGGCAATCACGAAACGCAAGTCCTGACGGCACTCCCTGCGACTGCGATTCGGCTCCGAATGGCACTCGCCGGGACGCTTGGAACCGCCATTCGGCTCCGAATGGCGGCGGCGTGGTTTTCGGATCGGTAAGGAATGGTCGGAAGCCGTACCCCAGTCATATTGCGCTCATCCTATGGTCGCACCTGGATCAGGGCGTGTGTGCGTTGGTTCGCTACTGCTCACCGGTGCAGTCCAACGTCGCAAGCCCCTGCCCGTCCAGGCCGACGACGACGTCGGACTTGAGCGTGCGCAGTGCTGCCACCGGCCCGGGGAAGTAACGGGTCAGACGGGCGAAGGGGTGGTGGCCAGCCAGTGGCGGTCGCCGACGAGTCGACTCCGACCGGCGGGCGTTGGCGGCTGGCGCACAGACCCGCCGTCAGCACAGCCCGCACCTGCGCCACCGAAGGCGCCGTTTACGCTGGTCTCGATGACGTATCTCGACCACGCCGCCACGACCCCGATGCTGCCGGAGGCGGTAGCAGCGATGAGCCAGGCATTGTCCACCGTGGGCAACGCCTCGTCGTTGCACGGCTCCGGGCGCCGGGCTCGGCGCACTGTCGAGGAAAGCCGGGAGAGCATCGCTGAGGCGCTGGGTGCCCGCCCCTCGGAGGTGGTGTTCACCGGCGGTGGCACGGAGGCCGACAATCTCGCCGTCAAGGGGCTGTTCTGGCAACGGTTGGCGGCTGACCCGCGCCGCATGCGAGTGCTCGCGTCCGCCGTCGAGCATCATGCTGTGCTCGACGCGGTGTCCTGGCTGGTCGGTCACGAGGGTGCCGAGGTGACGTGGCTGCCGGTGGATGCCGACGGCCGAGTGCACCCCGACACGCTGCGTGCCGCGCTGGATCGTGACCCTGGCTCGGTGGCCTTGGTGACGGTGATGTGGGCGAACAACGAGGTGGGCACCGTGGCGCCGGTGCACGAATTGGCCGAGGTCGCCGCCGAGTACGAGGTGCCGCTGCACACCGATGCGGTTCAGGCGGTGGGCCAGCTGCCGGTGCATTTCGGCCGGTCAGGGGTGGCGGCGATGACCCTGACCGGGCACAAGCTCGGTGGGCCCTACGGAGTCGGAGCGCTGTTGCTGGGTCGGGAGGTCGCGGTCACCCCCCTGCTGCACGGCGGCGGCCAGGAGCGTGATGTGCGGTCGGGCACCCTGGACGTCCCGGCGATCGTCGGGTTGGCCACCGCGATCCGGCACGCGGTGGCGGCCCAGCCGCGTAGCGCGATCCGGCTCGGCCGGCTGCGTGACGAGTTGGTGGACGGGATCGTCGCCAAGGTGCCCGACGCGGTGCTCAACGGAGACCCGGGCGACGGTGTGATCGGCGGCGGTCCCTCGCGGTTGCCGGGCAATGCACATCTCACCTTCCCGGGCTGCGAGGGGGACTCGCTGCTGATGCTGCTCGACGCCCGGGGCATCGAATGCTCGACGGGAGCCGCCTGCACTGCTGGCGTGGCGCAGCCCTCGCATGTACT
>DATEMN010000213.1:0-35276 GCA_035275565.1 Pseudonocardiaceae bacterium
ATCCACGGCGTCCAGTCCTCCCACCAGGACGAGGCGACCTCGGTGGCCTGCTCGCGCCATTCCTCCGGGTCCTCAGGCAGCGTATCCGCCGCACCGACCCAGTGCCGGGACTTCGGGTTCGGCGGGTTAACCACGCCAGCGATGTGCCCGGAGTTGGACAGCGTGAACCGCACAGTGCCGCCGGGCAGCCGGGCACTGGCGTAGACCGCTTTCCACGGTGCGATGTGGTCCCTCTCGGCGGACACGAAATAGCTGTCCTGGCTGACCCGGGCAAGGTCCAGCCGTTTCCCGGCCAGCTCGAGTTCACCTTTCGCCAGCCGGTTCTCCAGATACAAGGACCGTAGGTACTCGGTCTGCATGGCCGCCGGCATCCGGGTGGAGTCGGAATTCCAGCTCAGAATGTCGAAGGGCGCCGGCTGTTCACCCAGCAACCAGTCGTTGACCACGTAGTTCCACACCAGATCCCGGGCCCGCAGCAGGGTGAATGTGGTGGCCATGCTGTCGGCGGGCAGGTAGCCCCGGCGCTGCATGATGCGGTCCAGCCGCCCGATGGTGGCCTCGTCGGTGAACACACCGAGCTGGCCAGGCGCAGTGAAGTCGAGCAGGGTGTTCATCAGGGTCAGCGACCGGATCCGATCCTGCCCGCGGGCGGCCAACCAGGCGAGGGCGGCCGCGGCCAGAGTGCCACCCAGGCACAGCCCGGCCACGTTGGTCTGCTCGGTACCGGTGATCTCCTCGACGACTTCCAGCGCAGCCAGCGGTCCTTCTCGCAGGTAGTCGCTCATGGTGAGCTCGGCCAAGGTCTTGTCCGGGTTCCGGTAGCTGATCATGAAGCAGGTTTGCCCGTGCTGTACGGCCCACTCCACCAGGCTTTTTCCCGGAGCGAGGTCCATGATGTAGTACTTGTTGATCCATGGCGGGCTGAACAGCAGGGGAACCGCGTGCACCGTCTCGGTCTGCGGCTCGTACTGGATCAGCTCGATCAGCCGGTTACGGAACACCACCTTGCCCGGTGTCGCGGCCAGTTCATAGCCGGGACGGAACTGACCCGGGGTGACCTGGCGAGGCATACCCTTGTTGGTCACCACGTCGCTGAGCAGGTTGCGGGCACCGCGCACCAGGCTGAGACCCCCGGTGTCGAACGCCTTCTTCAGCGCCGCCGGGTTGGTCGGCAGCCAGTTGGTGGGCGCGGCGGCGTCGAGCATCTGGTGCAGCACGAACTCGGCCTTACGCCGGGTGATCTCATCCAGATCAGTCGCCCCGTCCAGCAGCTTCTGCAGGAATTCCGCCAGCAGCGCATGTTGCTGACGCACCAGGTAAAACATCGCATTGTTAGTCCAGGCCGGGTCCGAGTACCGGGGGTCCTTGCCCGGTTCGTCCGACCCGTCGCGGTCCAAACCCACGCTGCGGAGCGCAGCGGTCAGCACGGCCTGGGTGCTGCGCATGCCGTATTCCAGCGTCGACAGGGCATACCTCGCCGGATTCGCCGCGGCCGACATCGCCAGCCTGCTCAGCGCCAGCCCCAGCCCGGCGGGGTCCAGCTCGGCCATCGTGGAATCGATGCCGAGCATCGACCGGATCGAGGAAGTGATGTCGGCAGCATCCTGACGTACTCCCCACAAGGGGTCATCTCGATGCGGATCCTGCTGCCGGTTCGGTGGGGCCATGACGTACAGCCTGCCATTCACCGGCCCCTGCAACCCGGATTGTCACTCAACGCACGCTGATCCGTCCGGCCTGGCAGGATCCGTCGTTGTGCTCCTCCTGCCGACCCCGCTGTCGATCCCAGAGGCTGCGATATGCGAGCGGTAGTGAGCCGAGTCACCGAGGCAGCGGTGCTCGTCGACGACCAGGTGGTCGGTGAACTGGACCGGCCCGGGCTGCTGGTGCTACTCGGGGTCACCCACGACGACGGCACCGAGCAGGCCGAGACGATGGCCCGTAAGCTGCATGAACTGAGGATCCTGCGCGATGAGCGCTCGGTGTCCGATACCGGCGCCGGGGTGCTGGTGGTCAGCCAGTTCACTCTCTACGGGGCCACTCGCAAGGGACGGCGGCCCTCCTTCACCGCGGCTGCCCGACCGGAGCAGGCTGAACTGTTGGTCGATGAGGTCGTCGCCCGCCTCCGAGCCCGCGGTGCCACGGTGGCCACCGGCCGCTTCGGCGCGATGATGGCCGTGCGCAGCATCGCCGACGGCCCATTCACGGTGCTCCTCGACGTATGACGCCCTTCAAGAGCTACCAACCTGGGCGGTAAGGACCGCTAAGGGATACCAACCCTGAGAAGTGTCTGAGGGTCCCGGTAGATCCGGCACTTCGCCGGGGTCTCGTTCGTCGTGCCAGGTGAGAACCCGGGAACGGAATCCGGGCTTCCGACGTTGTACCAGTCACCGCTACGGGTACCCGCTGGCAGGCTTGTGCAGCGTTGCGTGCTGGCTCGCCGAGCGCACCGGGGTCGGCACGAGGATCCGTCGCAGGAAGGGAACCTGATGACCGCCGCGCAGATCACCATGGAACGGGACACCGTTGCTGAGGCAGACCTGGATGCGCAGAGTCCGGCAGCCGATCTCGTTCGGGTATACCTCAACGGTATCGGGCGCACTGCGCTGCTCAGCGCCCAGCAGGAGGTCGAACTGGCCAAGCGCATCGAGGCAGGGGTGTTCGCCCATCACATGTTGGAAACCGCGACGCGGCTGTCCTCTGCCCGGCGTCATGATCTGACGCGACTGGTGCAGGATGGCCGGAAGGCCAAGGATCACCTGCTGGAGGCCAATTTGCGGCTGGTGGTGTCACTAGCCAAGCGTTATACCGGCCGCGGAATGCCACTGTTGGACCTGATCCAGGAGGGCAATCTTGGTCTGATCCGGGCGGTGGAGAAGTTCGATTACACCAAGGGCTTCAAATTTTCCACCTATGCCACCTGGTGGATTCGGCAAGCCATTACCCGCGGCATGGCCGACCAAGGACGAACCATCCGGCTTCCGGTGCACCTGGTGGAGCAAGTGAACAAGCTCGCCCGGATCAAGCGAGACCTACACCAGCGGCTAGGCCGGGAGGCCACCCACCAGGAGCTGGCCAACGAGTCCGGCATTCCGGTGGAGAAGGTTGTCGACCTGCTGGATCACTCCCGAGATCCGGTAAGTCTGGACATGCCGGTCGGTGCCGAGGAGGAGGCCCCGCTGGGTGACTTCATCGAGGACGCAGAAGCGGCAGACGCCGAGTCCGTCGTGATCTCCGGATTGCTGCACGACGACCTGCGCCGGGTGCTGGCCACCCTTGAAGACCGGGAACAGAAGGTCATCCGGCTGCGCTACGGTCTCGATGACGGCCAGCCGCACACGCTGGACCAGATTGGTAAACGCTTCGGATTGTCCCGCGAACGGGTACGTCAGATCGAACGCGAGGTCATGGTGAAGCTGCGCCATGGTGATCGTGCGGAGCGGCTGCGAGCCTACGCCAGCTGATTTTCCGCATATCCGGTGCGTCACCGCTCGAATGGCGGCATTGACTGCACGCGGCTGAACAGGCACTGTCAGCTGAAACGTGACTGAAACGTGACGCAGACCACGCGACTTAGGCGGTCACCCCGCAGGCTGTCGCGCGCCCCGGAAGGTCGGGCTCGTCGGGGGGCCCGGCCTTCCGACTTCCGACCCATCTCATCTCGGCCTTCCCGGCGTGACGCCGGCAACGCTCAGTCTTGCGTATCCATGGGATCCAGGCCGTGCAGCGGGAAGACCGCCCGCCGGGTCTCCAAGATCGCGTGATCCACGCCGGTGTCTGCGGTCCCGTCCCAGGGCTTCCAAAGGGGCGCGACACCATCGGTCATCGAATCCGGTAAGCGCGTTCCGCGGGCCACCGTGGCGGCGTGTTCGGCCCAGTCGACGGGCACCGGGGTGTTCGGGTCGATGTCGCGGTCCAGCAGGGTGGCCAACAGATGTGTCCACGAACGAGGCACCACCCGGAACAAAGAGTAACCGCCCCCGCCCAGAGCCAGCCAACGCCCACCGGCTGTCGTCTCGGCCAGGTCGGCCAGTGCGCGGTGCGCGGCCCGCTGGCCGTCCACCGACAGGGCTAGATCGGCGAGAGGGTCCTCGGCATGCGTGTCCGCGCCATGTTGGGTCACCAGCACCTCGGGCTCGAACGCTCGCAGCAGAGCGGGCACTATGGCATGGAAGGCCCGCAACCACCCGTCGTCGCTGGTGCTCGGCGGAAGCGGCACATTGACCGCAGAGCCCTCAGCGCCGGGCGCCCCAATGTCGGCGGAGTTCCCAGTGCCCGGCCAGAGCGTGACTGGGTGCTGGTGCAGCGAAATGGTGAGTACCCGGGGATCATTGATGAATGCCTCCTGCACGCCATCGCCATGGTGCACGTCGATGTCGACATAGGCCACCCGGGATATGCCACCGTCGAGCATCCGGTGGATCGCCAGTGCACAGTCGTTGTAGACACAAAAACCCGATGCGCGGTCGCGCATTGCGTGGTGCAGCCCACCGGCGATGTTCACTGCCCGCGCTGAGCGGCCGGTGAGAATCTCATCAGCGGCTTGTAGCGAGCCACCGGCGACCAGCGCGGATGCCTCGTGCATACGGTGGAAGACCGGATTGTCCGACGTGCCTAGGCCGTGCCCGACATATCCGCGCGGCGCGTTCTTGACCGCGGCGAGGTAGTCATTGGAGTGCACCGTGCGCAGTTCGTCGTCAGTCGCCTGCACCGGCGCCAGCAGCGAGACGCCGTCCAGGACACCCAGCGAGCGGGCCAGCCGGATAGTGAGATCCAACCGGATCGGATCCAGTGGGTGCCGCCCGCCGAGGTGGTAGCCAAGAAATGCCTCGTCCCACACAACAACTCCGCCACCCCTACCCATAACCTGACACGCTACCGGTCCCTGCGACCGCGATTCGCTTCGAGATACGGGGTGGCCGCGACCGGCGGCCACCCCGATCTCACCCCTCAGGGCCGCGCGTAGCGCCTACGGAGTTGGCTCCGAATGGCGGCCGGGCGGTCGAATAGGGCCACTACCCGGGATTCGGACCGGTGGCTACGGGACGGTTGGGATTAATGCACCACTGCGACCACGACCCAGCGTAGAGGGCTGCTGGGCGTTGCGCAGTGGTGACACCGGTGAGTTCGAGGGCGAGTATCAGGGCACACGCGTTGATCCCTGAGCCGCAATACGCACCCACTTCCGCACCGGTGACCCCCCACCGCTGCGTGAGTTCCCGCAGCCGGGATGGCATGAGCCACCGTCCCTGCGCCGTGGTTAGCTCACTGAACGGTGCGTTGGACGCACCTGGCACGTGGCCAGCCCGTGGGTCCACCGGTTCGATGTCCCCGCGGTAACGGGCCGCGGCTCGGGCGTCGAGCAGCACACCGTTGCGGGCCAGCACGGCGGCTTGCGCCGCGTCGATCACTGGCATTCCCCCAGGCCGCACCGTGATCGTTCCAGCTTGAGGTTGGGGCACGTCGATGGTCACCGGTAGCCCGGCCGCACGCCACGCCGCGATCCCTCCGTCGAGCACCGCCACCGCAGGATGTCCCGCCCAGCGCAGCAGCCACCACAACCGCGCCGCCACAGATCCATCCGCCGCGTCGTAGGCGATCACCGGTGCCGTCTCGCGAACACCGGCGACACGCAGGGTAACCTGCAACGCCGTCGGATACGGGAGGGGATGCCGTCCGCCCGTGCCCGGTGGGCCGGACAGGTCGGTATCTACGTCGAGGAAGATCGCCCCGGGTAGATGGCCGGCCCGGTAGTCGACCCGACCGGGAGGACCGGTAAGTGACCACCGCACGTCCGCCACTGTGGGCGGCTGGGGCCCACGAAGGAGGTCGGCTAGCTGGCGGGGTGTGATCAACGGGTGCATGCCGTCTATCCTGCCGGTCACTACCAGCGAGTATTCCGCAGTGTCCCCGGTAGACCACTATCATGTAGGCAACCGAGGGAGACCGGTGTGAACGATCTCATTGACACCACAGAGATGTACCTACGCACCATCTTCGAGCTTGAGGAGGAAGGCGTGGTTCCGCTGCGGGCGCGGATCGCTGAACGCCTCGGGCAGAGTGGGCCTACCGTCAGCCAGACGGTAGCTCGAATGGAGCGCGGCGGCCTGCTGACAGTGGCCGACGACCGGCACCTCGAGCTGACTGCGGCGGGCCGCAACCGAGCTACGTCAGTGATGCGCAAGCACCGGCTGGCCGAGCGTCTGCTGGTCGACGTGATCGGGCTGGAGTGGGCGCAGGTGCACACCGAGGCCTGCCGTTGGGAGCACGTGATGAGTGAGGCTGTGGAGCGCAAGTTGGTCGCGCTGCTGGGCAATCCGACCACGTCTCCGTACGGGAATCCGATCCCCGGCCTAGACGAGCTCGGGGTCGGGGAGGGCGCCGCGCCGATCGAGCCCGATCTGGTCCGCTTGGATGAGGTGGCCCGCCGGGGTGGCGGCACGGTGGAGGTGCGTCGCATCGCCGAGCACGTGCAGCTGGACCCGGCCCTGATGACGGACCTGCACAAGGTCGATGCGGTGCCCGGCAATGTGGTCCAGGTGGCTGCTCTGGCGCGGGCGGACCATCCGGTGGTGCTCTCCGGCGGGGGGGCCACGATCGAGGTGGACAATGCGCTTGCGCATGCTGTGCTGGCCCGCTGGCGGTGAGGTGGCCCACCGGCGGCGGCTGAGCTGTCGGGGATGACTAGCCTGTCGGCGATGAACGGGCTGAACCGGATGCGGCTGCTGGTCACCGGCGGCGCTGGCTATATCGGCAGTGTCTGCGCCGCGCGACTGCTGGAAGCCGGCCACGACGTCGTGGTCCTGGATAACCTGTCCACCGGACACGCGGATGCGGTGCCAGCCGGTTGCCGGTTCATCGAGGGCGCCGTCGAGGATGCCGGATCGGTGCTGGCCGAGGGCTTCGACGGGGTGCTGCATTTCGCGGCCCGCTCCCTGGTCGGTGAATCGGTGGTGCAGCCGCAGCGCTACTGGCTGGGCAATGTGGTGAGCTCGGTGCGGCTGCTCGAGGCGATGCGCGAGCACGGAACTCCTCGGCTGGTGTTCTCCTCCACCGCAGCCGCCTACGGGGAACCCGTGTTGGTACCGATCACCGAGGACGCCGCCACCGCGCCCACTAACCCGTATGGAGCGACCAAGGTCGCAATCGATCATGCGATCGGGTCCTACGCCGCCGCGCACGGGCTCGCCGCAGTGAGCTTGCGGTACTTCAATGTCGCCGGCGCCTACGGCCATTACGGCGAGCGGCACACCATCGAGACCCATCTCATCCCTCTCGTTTTACAGGTCGCCCTCGGCCGTCGCGAGAAGATCATGGTGTTCGGGCAGGACTGGCCCACTCCAGATGGCACCTGCATCCGCGACTACATCCACGTGGTGGACCTCGCCGATGCCCATGAGCGTGCGCTCGAGCAGGCGGTACCCGGCGAACATCGGATCTACAACCTGGGCAACGGCACCGGCTTCTCGGTACAGCAGGTGGTGGACACCTGCCGGCAGGTCACCGGGCATCCCATCCCGGCACAGGCCGCAGCGCGACGGCCGGGCGACCCAGCGGTGCTCATCGCCGCCAGCGATCGAGCACGCGACGAACTGGGCTGGAAACCGGAACGGGCCGAGCTCACCGCGATCGTGACCGATGCCTGGAACTTCGCCCGTGCCATCGGCTGAGACCCGGTCATCGCTTCCGCCGCGAACGTCGCTTGCGTGCTGGTCGGGAAAGGGCCGCGACAGCGTCCGCCGCGACGGTGCGCAGCACCTCCGGCGGCAGTCCGCCGTCCAGTGCGGCCCGGAGCAGCCCGGACAGCGAGTGCTGCGGGCAGGCATGCTGCGCCGCGTCCAACGCGACACCCGCCAGCGCACCGTCCCCACGGAGGTAAGCGACCAGCGCCAGCAGTGCTGCGGGTTCGGCCCGCTCAGGTGCGGGGGTCGCTCGAACAAGGGCCAGCCAGAGCCGCTCAGCGGCGACGGCACCCGGCCCCGAGCACCAAGCCAGGCAGGCGTCGCGGACCCGATGGTCGCACAGCGCGGAGGCGACCTCCGCGACGATGCTGTCGCTCAGCACGACGTCCCCCGAGGCCGCCACTCGGTGCAGCTCCGCCAGCCGCGCGAACCGCCGGGCTATCAGTCCGGGACTCATCGGGTGATCGGCATCGGCCGCGTCCAAGAGCGCCGCTCGGCGCTGCAGGGCCGCAGGGTCCTCCCCTTCAAGCAGGGCGACCAGCTCCTCCCGGCTCCTGAAAGTCACCGCACCCGCCGCGACCGTAGCGGCCGCCAACGGGCTGGCCGCGGGATCGGACACCGTGCCGGCACACAGCGGATCGTCGTAGCAGCGCCACGGCGCGCCACCCACGATCTGCGCCGTCCACGCCGCGTGTACCAGTGGGAGCCCAACGCTGGCCAGCATGTCGTCGAGGACGTCCACCAATGCTCGATGCGGAAGCGGCGGCTGTTGTCCGGCTTGGTCCGGGATGGGATCACCCCCGATCACGACCAGTGCGACGGCGGTGGGCCGCTGCCGGGCGATTGGCGCCAGCAGTTGCTCAGCCAGCAGCGGCGCTTGGACGTCGTCGACCAGATCGGCCCGCAAGGTCAACCCCAGCCGCTTACCGTGCAGTGCCAACAGCACCACGGAGTCACGCGGGTGAAAGCCCAGCAGGTGCGGAACAGCGGCGATCAGTTCAGCCGGGTCAGAGAGCCGGATACGACCGGCGGCGGGTGCGCTCATGCCGTCGAACGGTCCTCCGACAGCGCCTACGGGAACAGCTGTGTCCGTGCCGGTTGTGGACTGCAGGTATGGGTGTGGACTACTACCCCACCAGGACCGCAGTGATTACCGCACTGTCGGACAGGTGGCTTATCCTGCCGCGCCAGGCGGCCGCCGGCTGATGATCTCACGCGGCCGTCGGCAGACGTAAGTCACCGCAGGCGGCAGGTTCCACCAGACTGTGCGGGTGGTGAGCACCTCGTCGAATACCTCACCGAGCAGCCCACGGAACTGACGCGCCCGCATCGTCGGCAGCGCGTGTACGTAGGCGAAGGTCGTGAACGAACCCCCCGATCCCAGCGAGCGAGCCGTCGCGTCGACGATGACGCGCTGCCTGTCGGCTTCAATCAGTGACCAGGGCAGCCCGCTGACCACGGCGTCCACTGTGGGCACTTGGTGCTCGGCGAGCAGCCGCGCTAGCTCAGCGGCGTCCCCGACCAGTACCTCGACGTCGGGATACTCGGCACGCAGGTACTCGGCCAGCACCGGGTCGATCTCCACCGCCACGTGCCGTCCTCGACCGGCGAGCCGGTGAACAATAGCGGTGGTGACCGATCCGGTGCCCGGGCCAAGCTCGACGACGACCGGCTCCCCGACCCGGGGCACCACAGCGGCCAGCCTCGCCGCCAAGTGGGGGGAGCTCGGCACCACAGCGCCCACAGTGGCCGGACTACGCAGTGCGGCGGCGAGGAAGGCGACGAGATGTCGCGGTACCAGCGGCATGCGCCGAAGCCTGCCCGCCAAGACCGCAAGTGTGAAATCGATCTTGCTGAAGCCCGATACCACCGGTGCAGCGGTTCAGCAGTCCCGAAGCTCCGGTGTCTGGTTCAGCACCTGGTCCCGGGCAGAGACAAACCGCCGGTATGTCTCGCCAGACACCGCCTCAGGGCGAAATGCCGCTACCCGGTGGCAGTTCTGGAAGGCCAGCTGCACCCCGAAATGGCGCTGCAGGGCACCCCGGATGGCGTCGCTGGCCAGCGCCCGCAACAGCTGCCCGCGAGCCGCCTCGTCCGGCGGCGGTACCGCATGATCGGCGAACTCCGCCCAGGTATCCATCGCGAGATCACCGACGACCTGCGAAATCACCTGCCAGGCGTAGGGCAGTGAATCCCGTACGACGGCTACGAACGCCGCATCGTCGAGCTCGCCGCGCCGCGCTGCTTCGATCATCGTGGGTGGAACGTCCAGTGACATCGGTCCTCCTCGATCGGTGACTCATCAACAAACAGCAGGGAGGAACTCCGGGTCCACCTGTTCGACGAGATCTCTGCCCGTCGACTGGTTCGCCCACGCCCTCGCATTACGCAGGTGGAAATGCACGGTGTCACGGTGGTATGCGATCCAGTCCCGCTGTACCCCGTCGAGCTCAGCGAGGATCGCATCCAGGGCCTGCCGCACTTCGGGTTCCAATGCCTCGAACGCCGGGGTCCGCCCCTGCTCGGCGGCCCGTACCCAGGCTGACTGGCCCACCGTCGCCAACAGCGCGGTGCCGAGCTCACCACGTAGCCAGGCGGTGTCATCTTCGGCGGCCACCTTGTTGCCGACCACTCGCAGCAGCACCCCATGGCCCTCGGCGTGCTGCCGGAGCTGCCGGTACACCCGGATCCCGCGCCGGGTCGGCTCACTGACCAGGACCACGACGTCGAAACGGGTGAACAGTCCGGACGCCAAGACGTCGGCACCCGCGGTCATGTCGACCACGACGTACTCACTTGGTCCGTCCACCAGGTGGTTGAGGTAAAGCTCCAGCGCTCCGGTCTTGGAGTGATAACAGCTCACCCCGATGTCTTCGGGCTCGAACTCCCCGGTGACCATCAAGTGCGCGCCGCCGACGGGACGGGCAAAGCGCCGGTGCAGCTCCTCGGTCGGGTCCAACCGCAGCAACCGGGATCCTCGGCCGGGCGGCGTCGTCTTGATCATCGCATCGGCTGACGTAATCCGTGGGTTGCTGCCGCGCAGGTGCTCCTTAATCCAGGGCAGCTGCGCGCCCAACGGTGGGATCTGCTCGTCCTCCACACCCAGCGCCTCTCCGAGGTGCTGGTTGATGTCGGCGTCAACGGCCAGCACGGGCCGGCCGAGCTCGGCGAGGTAACGGGTGAACAGGGCCGACAGCGTCGTCTTACCACTGCCGCCCTTGCCGACGAAAGCAATGCGCACTGTGCTCCGATCTCCTTCCAGCGGGTTGAAGAGATCGTAAACGATAGTCGTTACCACTAAAGGGTGGCAGGGTGTGCCCCCGCAGTGGCCCTGAGTGCGCCCTCTGCCAGCGGGATTGATTCCACGGTATGCCGCGTTGTACCGATCGCACGGCCCGCATGACCGGGGCCAACCAAACCGAAGTGAGGTCACAGTGACCGCCGACCTGTACCGAATCGAGGCAGAGTCTGCTGCCCCGGCGGGCACGGTCCTGGTGCACGCCCTGACCGGATTCGTCGATGCCGGCCGAGCTGGGCACGTCGTCGTAGCACATCTGCTGGCCAACCTGGAACATCGCGTACTCGCCACTTTCGACGTCGATCGATTGCTGGACTACCGCTCCCGCCGACCAAAAATGATCTTCGAAGGGGACCGTTGGGCAAGCTATGAGCAGCCCGAGTTGGTCCTGCACGAAGTACACGACAACGCGGGCACCGCGTTTCTGCTGCTTGCTGGTCCGGAGCCGGACCTGCAGTGGGATCGATTCACCGACGCGGTCCGCGAGCTGGTCGAGCGCTTCAGAGTAGGTCTGACAGTGGGACTGGGCGCAGTGCCTATGGCGGTCCCGCACACCCGACCGGTGACGGTTACTGCGCATGCCACCCGTCGCGAGTTGATCTCTGGCTACCAGCCGTGGTTCGGCACCATGGAGATTCCCGGACATGCCGGGGCGCTGATGGAACTGAGACTGGGCCAGGCCGGACACGATGCGATGGGTTTCGTCGTGCATGTGCCGCATTACCTCGCCGGCATCGAGTATCCGGAATCTGCCCGCGGCCTGCTGGAACATCTGGCCCGCAGCAGTGGGTTGGACCTGCCCGTCGAGGCGCTACGACCCGCCGCGCTGCGGGTTCTCGCCGCGGTGGAGGAGCAGGTCGCCAGCTCCCCGGAGAGCATGTCGGTCGTGGCTGGTCTGGAGGCACAGTTCGACGCCGTCACGGGCAAGTCCGATCGACGACCGCTGCTGTCGAGCGATGCCGAGCCGATACCCACCGGTGACGAGATCGCCGCGGAACTCGAGCAGTTCCTCGCCGAGCAGCAGGATGGCACCGCTGAGAGCTAAGCCGCGTTAGGCCGACCACACCCGGCCCACCTCGACGGCGGTCGATGCGGCCTGGGCGCGGCCGGCTTGCGCGGCCGGAGCCCGACGCGCCAGGTCCAGCACGTTGCGACCGATCGCGCGTCGGGCCACGGCGTCGGGTGCAACGAGGGTGGCCCGGGCACGTTCGCGCAGCACCGTCACCTGAGCAGCCGCCCCGATCGCCGACCGGAAACCCCGCGTGATCGGTGCGAGCACGACGACGCGCTCGTATCCCGCGGTCAGATCGGCGTTGGTCGTCGAGCGCACGCCCCCGTCGATCCAACGCCGCCCGCCGATAGTGGTCGCCGGCCACACCCCCGGCACCGAGCAGCTGGCTGCCACGGCGTCGACCAGTGTCACTGCAGCGCCCCCCACCTGACTGTCCTTATCGAAAGCAACGAACTCCCCCGATTCAGCATCGATCGCGGTGACTAGGAGCGTCCGCTGCGGCCAGGTGCGCATTCCCAGCCGGGCTTCGATGATCCCGCGGCGTTCTGCTTCCGGGACCGTCACCGTCCCCAGTGCCATCCTGCCGACTCGTGCTCCGACCTGCTGCGAGTTCCGGGAGCGGGCAACGGCCCAACCCCACCGCACGATCGTCCCGAGCCCCATCCGGACAAGCGGCTCCGGGTCCGGTGGGGCGAGCTGACTGGCGTAGAGCTCCTCGAGATCATTCCCCGACGTGATCAACGCGCCCACCACAGACCCGGCCGAGGTGCCGACGACAAGGTCGGCGTCGCGCAGGTCTACCCCGTGTTCAGCCAACCCGGCGAGCATCCCCAGCTCCCAGGCGACACCGGTGATCCCACCGCTGCCGAGCACCAGCGCCCTACTCGCCATCCCAGCCTCCTCCCGGCGCCCGCCGGGTGGCTGTGCGGGCAGCGATCACCCGTCCTCATGTGTCGGCAGACGAGCGCGACGATTCCCGGGTTGGATTCTTCACCAGCGCGTGAATCGCTGTCACCACCGGGCACGACCACGCCGATGAGCAGATCCGGCAATCACCAGATCCGAGTCCGTCCCTGCAACCACCATTCGGCTCCGAATGGCACTCGACAGGGCACCCGGAACCGCCATTCTGCTCCGAATGGCGGTTCCGAGTAGAACAGATGAGTGAAATGCTTGCAAGAAAAGGAAATTCCGTTCGGGAATCAGCTGCATCCTGAGGTGGATCCGCAGGATGAACAGAGATAACACGACCCGGCCGGCTGCATTTTGACCCCGCATGTGTAACACAGTGGGGCGTCGGCGTGCAGTCCCTGTTTGGCTTCGATCAACTCCATGGGCGAGTGCACCGCACGCGGCACCGGCTGGGCCGTTACGGCGTGCCCGGATCGGTGATCAGTGGTCATGGACTGTGCCGGTAGCTCCTTGTCCTCTGCCGGGATATCATAGGACCCGGTCTCCACCTGCCGAGCTCGCTGCACGGCTGAGTAGATGCCCATCGCAGCGCACTTCTCGGACGGTAGGAAGTCTAGCGCCAGCCGCCGGAAAATGTAGTCCATGATTGACTGCGCCATCCGAACGTCCGGGTCATCGGTCAGTCCTGCCGGTTCGAAGCGCATGTTGGTGAACTTCGAGACGTAGGTCTCCAGTGGCACTCCATACTGCAGACCTACCGAGATCGCCACCGAGAATGCGTCCATCATGCCGGCCAAGGTCGAGCCCTGCTTGGAGATCTTCAGGAAGACCTCGCCCAAGCCATCGCCGGGGTAGGAGTTCGCGGTGATGTAGCCCTCAGCGCCGCTTACCGCGAACGACGTCGTGATACCGGTTCGGTTCTTGGGAAGTCGTCTGCGAACTGGTCGGTACTTCGCCGGAGTCGGAGTGACGGACGCAGCGGCAGGCGCGACTGCGGTCGTATCGTCCCGCTTGGATACTGATAGTGGCTGACCTACTTTGCAGTTGTCGCGGTAGATCGCAACCGCTTTAAGCCCCAGTTTCCAGCCCTGAGCGTAGATCTCCTTGACGTCTTCAACTGTTGCAGTCTCCGGCATATTGATCGTCTTGCTCACGGCGCCGGACAGGAAAGGCTGCACCGCTGCGAGCATCCGCGTATGCCCCATTGGCGCGATCGCTCGTTCACCCATCGCACAATCGAATACCTCGTAATGCTCGAGACGCAAACCCGGGGCGTCCACGACATTGCCATGCTCGGCAATGTGTTCGACAATCGCCTCGATCTGCTCTGCTTGGTAGCCCAGCTTCCGCAGCGCCGACGGGACGGTTGCGTTCACGAATTGCATCGAGCCACCGCCAACGAGCTTTTTGAAAGTGATCAGTCCCAAGGCCGGCTCAATGCCTGTGGTGTCGACGTTCATCGCCAGCCCCGAAGTACCGGTCGGGGCCAGCAAGGTGGCCTGCGCGTTGCGCCAACCGTTGCGCTCGCCGATCGCAAGGCAGTCCTGCCACGCCTTAGCGGCAGCGTGCCACACGGGGATGTCCAACCCCCCGACTCGCTTGGCAATCTCGTTGGCTGCGGCATGCTTGCGCATCACCCGGCCGTGGCCATCGGCGTTGCGGGCATACCCGTCGTAGGCGCCCACCACACCGGCGAGCTCCGCGGACCGCTTGTAGGCGACACCAGTCATCAGGCTGGTGACGGCGCCGGCGAGAGCACGACCACCATCGGAATCATAGGCGTGCCCGGTGGCCATGAGCAGCGCGCCAAGATTGGCGTAACCCATCCCAAGCTGCCGGTACGCCCGAGTGATCTCCCCGATCTCCTCAGTGGGAAAGTCTGCGAAGCAGATGGAGATGTCCATCGCCGTGATTACCAGCTCGGCGCACTTGGCGAAAGTCTCCACGTCGAAGCTCTGTTTGCCGTCCTCGGCCTCTCGCAGGAACTTCATCAAGTTTAACGAGGCAAGGTTGCACGAAGAGTTGTCCAAGTGAACGTACTCAGCACAGGGATTAGAGGTGGTGATCCGCCCCGACTCCGGACACGTGTGCCAATCATTGATCGTGTCATCGTACTGAATACCCGGGTCAGCGCACGCCCACGCCGCCTCACACATACGGCGGAACAACACAGCCGCATCGACGGTCTCGATGATCTCGCCCGTAGTGCGGGCCCGTAGCCCGAACTCGGCACCGTTCTCAGCCGCTCTCATGAACTCATCTGAGACCCGAACCGAGTTATTGGCGTTCTGGTATTGAACGGAGTAGATGTCCCCGCCACCCAGGTCCATATCGTATCCGGCGTCGCGCAGGATACGGATCTTCGATTCCTCCCGGACTTTTGTCTCGATGAACTCCTCAATATCGGGGTGGTCCACGTCAAGGATTGCCATCTTCGCCGCACGCCGGGTAGCGCCGCCGGACTTGATCGTCCCGGCGGAGGCATCCGCGCCGCGCATGAAAGACACCGGTCCTGAGGCATTACCACCGGAGGACAGCAGTTCCTTGGACGAACGGATCCGGGACAAGTTTACTCCAGCGCCGGATCCTCCCTTGAAGATCAAGCCCTCTTCCTTGTACCAGTTCAGAATCGAGTCCATCGAGTCATCGACAGCCAGCAAGAAGCACGCCGAGACCTGCTGGGGCGCTGCGGTTCCCACGTTGAACCACACTGGTGAGTTGAAGCTGAAGATCTGATGCAGCAGCGTGTAGGTCATTTCGTGTTCAAAGATCTCGGCGTCCTGGTCGGTCGCGAAGTAGCCGTGATCCTTGCCACTCTTAGTGTAGGTGAGCACAACCCGGTCGATCAACTGTCTGAGGCTCCACTCCCGAGCCGGTGTGCCCACCGCGCCACGGAAATATTTGCTGGTCACGATCTGCACCGCATTCGGTGACCAAAAGTCGGGAAACTCGACACCCCGCTGCTCAAAATTGATCGAGCCGTCCCTCCAGTTGGCGAGCACGACATCTTGCCGCGTCCAGGTCACCTCGTCGTAGGGGTGCACTCCGGGCTTGGTATAGATGCGTGAAAAGCCAAGCCCGGTACCTGTTCCACTGCGGGTTGTGCGTGAGTTACCGACCAATTCCGTCATGCTTACCTCGTCCCTTTGCGTCCTGTCGCGGCATACGTACCTCACGATGCGTCGGGGTGGTGTTCGGCACGCAGCCTCTGAATTTCGGCCTCGAAGTCATCCAGCGACTCAAAACCGCGATACACCGAGGCGAACCTGAGGTAGGCCACCTCGTCTAGGTCCCGCAGCGGCCCGAGAATCGCGAGTCCCACCTCGTGTGCGGGCACCTCGGCGCGACCCAGGGCGCGTACCGCGTCCTCCACCTTCTGACCCAGCTGCGCCAGCGCGTCCTCACCGACAAACCGCCCCTGGCACGCCCGGCGCACCCCGGCGATGACCTTCTCCCGAGAAAACTGTTCGGTGACCCCGGAACGCTTCACGATCACCAACATGGTCATCTCCAGCGTCGTGAACCGCCGATCGCACTCTGGGCACGAGCGGCGTCGGCGGATGGCCGTTCCGTCTTCAGTGGGGCGACTGTCGATCACCCTGCTGTCCGGGTGACGACAGAAAGGGCAGTGCACAGCGAACCCCCCTTCGACGACTCGCGTTGAGGTAACGCAGCCGATAGTTACCGCGGCGTTCCTAACCCCCACTGCTTGATGAACTACAGCCTTGTAACTACAACATGTGGGAGGTTACCCGGCGACAGCGAGGGATGCAACAGAGCCAGGTCGACAGCATCGACTTATCGCCCGTCGGGCACCTGAAGCTGCTGACCAGGCATCAGGGCTGAGCCCGCCATCCCGTTCAGCTGCCGAATCCGCTCCACCACCGCCCGCTGGTCGGACTTCGGTGCTACTCGCCGCGCAACGTCCCACACCGTCTCGCCGGCGCCTACCCAGGACACCACCGTCTGCGCTGGAACCCCGGAGCCGGGAGCCTGTCCGATCCAGCCCAGGCCGCCAACCACGACTAACGTCACAGCGGCGGCAGCGACCAGGCGCACCACTCCGTTCAGCCGCCGAAACGCCCGGGACGTCACCTCCCCCTGCACTGGTGGGGCGAGCGGTAACACGGGTGCGGGAGGTGGCGGAAACGACCTGGTCAGCGTCGCCTCACCCAGCGCACCGGCGCCCCTCGGCCCCATCTTCGAATGGCCTACCGTGGGCCAGCTGCTCAGCTGTGCTGGTGTCGTCATCGGGACTCCTCGTCATCACCGAGTACCATCGAACAGGGGTTCGATCAAGCTACTGGCGATGTCTATCACGGCGGTCCGACAGAATCCGACGACTACGCGGCGTGTTGTTCGAACAGATGTTTGATCTCTGGCGAGACGCTGGTTAACGTCGGCTACGAGCGCGGACCGAGCCGGTCTGTGTCGGTTCTAGGCTGGTCCGTGTTGGTCTGAGGAGGAGTGGTGGGACGACAGCGTAGTAACGAACCGGAGGTCGCCGGTTCCGGAGCGCAGACACCGGGCGTGAGCGATGCCGCACAGGTGCACGCCTTCCCTGACCCCGCCGAGAGCACCGTCAGCACCAGCGCTGACGGCCTCACCCCACGGCAGCGACGGATTCTTGAGGTGATGCGAGACTGGGTAGAGCGGTTCGGCTACCCACCGAGTGTGCGGGAGATCGGCGAGGCCGTGGGGCTCACCTCCACCTCCTCAGTTGCGCACCAGCTGCGCGCGCTGGAGCGCAAGGGGTACTTACGTCGCGACCCCAACCGACCTCGCGCGGTCGGCATCCGACCCGCGGAGAGCGCACCCGATACCTCGCCAGATGCCCCGTCTGATGCCTCGGAGGCCACAAGCGCCCGCCCCACGCCCATTTTCGTGCCCGTGGTCGGCCGGATCGCGGCTGGCGGTCCGGTACTTGCCGAGCAGGCTGTCGAAGACGTCTTCCCGCTACCGAAGGAGATCGTCGGTGGCGGATCGCTGTTCCTGCTGAGGGTAGCGGGTGATTCCATGGTCGAGGCGGCGATCACCGACGGGGACTGGGTGGTCGTCCGGCAGCAGCCCACCGCCGAGAATGGGGACATTGTCGCTGCCATGATCGACGGCGAAGCGACCGTGAAGACATTCAAACGCCGTGACGGGCATGTCTGGCTACTCCCGCACAACCCTGCCTACGAGCCCATCCAGGGGGACGAAGCGATCGTGCTCGGCCGAGTGGTGGCGGTGCTGCGGCGTCTGTAAGCCATCCGGTGCCAAACCTATACCCGGTATCCGGCCAGCGCGCCGGCGAGATCCGGTTGTACCCGAGCGCGCAGCCAGGTGCCGTTCTCGGTGTGGGCGGTACCCAGCACCTCACCCTCGGCGTGTACCCGTGCGACTAAGGCGCCTTGGGTCCACGGCAGCAATGCGTCGACCTCGATCTCCGTTCGGGGTAACGCGTCAGCGATCCGCTGGGCCAAGCCGGCGATACCGGCGCCCGTGTGCGCAGAGACGAATAACGCGTTCGGCAGCAGGTGACGCAGCCGCGACAACACGAACTGATCGGCGTTGTCGATCTTGTTCACAACCAGCACCTCAGGCGGCATCGGCGCGTCGCGGCCCTCGGTGATCTCGGCGAGCACGTCGCGCACTGCCTCCACCTGCAGCTCGGGCATTGAATCGGCCCCATCGACCACATGCAGCAGCAGATCGGCGTCGGCCACCTCTTCCAGGGTGGAACGGAACGCCTCCACCAACTGATGCGGCAAGTGGCGGACGAAACCAACCGTGTCGGTGAGCGTGTAATTCCGTCCCTCCGGCGTGACGGCTCGGCGGGTGGTGGGGTCCAACGTGGCGAACAGGGCGTCCTGCACCAGTACATCGGCTCCAGTGATCACGTTGAGCAGGCTGGACTTGCCCGCGTTGGTGTAACCGACGATGGCCACGTGGGGCACCTCATTGGCACGTCTGCGGCCCCGCTTGGTCTCGCGGACCGTGCGCATCGCGGCAATCTCGCGGCGCAACTTGGCGATCCGGCGGTGAATGCGCCGCCGGTCGGTCTCCAGCTTGGTCTCGCCGGGTCCACGGGTGCCCACGCCACCACCGGTCCCACCACCAGCGCCCCCAGCCTGCCGGGACAGCGACTCACCCCAGCCCCGCAACCGCGGCAAGAAGTAGCTCAGCTGCGCCAGCTCGACCTGCGCCTTGCCCTCACGGGAGCGGGCGTGCTGGGCGAAGATGTCGAGGATCAGCGCGGTCCGGTCAATGACCTTGACCTTGACCTTGGCCTCCAGCTGCCGCAGCTGGCCAGGAGTGAGCTCGCCGTCACAGATCACCGTGTCGGCGGCAGTATCGAGGACGATCTCGCGCAGCTCGATGACCTTGCCGGAACCGATATAGGTTGCCGGGTCGGGACGGTCGCGACGCTGGACGAGACCATCGAGCACCTGCGACCCGGCAGTCTCGGCGAGCCGGGCCAGCTCGGCCATCGACGCGTCAGCCTGGGCCGCGGAGCCCTCAGTCCATACCCCGACGAGTACCACGCGCTCCAAACGCAGCTGCCGGTACTCGACCTCGGTGACATCAGCGAGTTCGGTGGACAGACCCGCCACGCGACGTAGCGCGGAGCGGTCCGCAAGGTCCAGATCACTTCGGGAGACAGGGCTGGGATCATGGGCCGGGAAAATCGGTGAGGTCGTCATGCTCCTCTCATCGTGGCACGTCCGGCTCGTCACGCCCACCGGAATTCGCCAAAGATCTCGCGTTCTGGATGCAGACTTGCTGCTGACAGGGCGTGAATTATCGCCAGTCTGCATCAAGACTGGCGGCTTGGGCGCGGGCGGGTGGTCAGTGTGTCGACCACCAGTTAAGGTCCAGCCAGCCCGCGGCGACAAGGACGGCGGGGCCGGTCAGGGTGCTGCCGTCCTCAGCGATCGCGACATGTACTCGCCCACCAGGCAGCTGCACGTCGGCCTCGCCGCTCTCTCGACCCTCCGCCGCCAGCGCGGCAGCGAGCGCAGCCACCGTCCCGGTGCCGCAGGAGCGGGTCTCCCCCACCCCTCGCTCGTGCACCCGCATCCGCAGTTGCCCAGCACACAGCACGTTGACGAACTCAACGTTGACGCCGTGCGGGAAAGCTGCGGGGTCGTGCCCCGGCGGCACGGTGAGATCCAGGTGCTCCACCGGCACCTCGGTCAGGCAGGCCAGGTGTGGGTTGCCGACGTCCACCGCAAGCCCAGTGAACGCCTCGCCCTCAACGGTCACCGTGGAGATGCCGTCGCGCCGCACCCGCCCCATCTCCACAGTCACCGAACCGTCGTCGTTGCGTCGCACCCGCCGCGGACCGGACCTGCTGCCAATCCGGAACTCAGGACTGGTGACCAGCCCGGTGTCAGTCAAGTAGCGGACCAATACCCGCACTCCGCTGCCGCACAGCTCGGCGACGGAGCCATCGGCGTTGCGGTAATCCATGAACCAGTCGTCAGGTGACGTGCCCGGCGGCGCATCGAGCACCAGCGCACCCGGCACCACCCGCAGCACCCCGTCGGCACCTAGCCCACGGTGCCGATCGCAGAGGGCGCGGACTCGGGACGGCGTCAGGTCCAACGAGCCGGTGGGGTCGGGCAGCAGAACGAAGTCATTCTCCGTCCCATGCCCTTTGAGGAACTCGATGCCCTGGTTCATTGCGGCTCCATAGCGCCCAAGCCTATCCGTCCGCCGCCAGCGCGAGCGCGGTGTCGAGCAGGTCGCAGCGGGCGGCGTCCAGCCACCTGATCCGGTCGTCCCGGCGAAACCAGGTGCGCTGCCTACGGATGAAGCGCCGCGTCGCCCGGGCCGTGGGGCCAGCCGCGCAGGCTGGGTCGGTGCCCGCATCCAATGCGGCGAGGATCTGCTGGTAGCCCAGCGCCCGCGACGCCGTCCGTCCCTCCCGCAGACCGTGCGGCAGCAACCCGCGAACCTCATCGATCAGCCCGGCGGTGAACATCCGATCGACCCGGGCGTCGATCCGGGCGTCCAGCACCGCGGGATCGCTGTCCAGCCCGATGAGCACTGTGCCGTAGCGCGCCGGGCCGGGCTGCGGCAGCGTCGCCGAGAACGGGCGTCCGGTGAGCCGGATGACCTCCAACGCCCGCACCAGGCGGCGTGCGTTGCTGGGCAGGATGCAGCCGGCCGCTACCGGGTCGAGCCGGTGCAACCGGCGATACAACACTTCAGCCCCGTGCTCGGCCAGCTCGGTCTCAAGCCCGGCCCGCACCTCGGGATCGGTTCCTGGAAAATCCAGGTCGTCGAGCACGGCCCGCACATAGAGCCCAGAACCCCCGGCGAGCACCGGCACCCGCCCCGCGGCGAGCAACCCTTCCATGATGTGGCGAGCCGCACGCTGGAACGCGGCCACCGAAGCGGTCTCGGTAACGTCGAGAGTGTCGAGCAGGTGATGGCGCACTCCCCGCCGCGCGGCAAGCGGCAGCTTCGCAGTACCGAGGTCCATACCCCGGTAGAGCTGCATCGCGTCCGCATTGACCACCTCACCGTCTAGCCTGCGGGCCAGTTCGACCGCAAGGTCGGACTTGCCGGTGGCGGTCGGACCCACCACCGCAACAGCGCGCGGCCTCACCGCAGCACCGGAGTCGGTGGCTGCGCCACCATCGTCACGCGTATCATCACCCGTGCAGGTTAGTGCCCACTTCGCACCTGCTCTCCCGCCCGCGCACCTGAACTGCTTCAATGCGGCCGTCGCCGGTTGTTTCGCCGACTTCCGGTCGAAGCACCGCCTGCGGTCCAGAGCGCCGCAAGACGCGGCGGCGGGCACGAGGTCGAGGAAGGCCGGCATGACCCAGCACAACCACATGACCCAGCACAACCACACCAAGAACACGTCCACCGAGCTCCCCGCCGCCACCCAGCCGCCGAGCCCGGAAGAAGACCACACCGGGGCGCCACCCACCGGGCACCGACCCTCGGTCTCGCGAGCCTGCCGGGATCCGCAGCGCTGGGGACGGGTAGCTGCCGACGGGACGGTGTACTCCCACACCGCCGACGGCGAGCGGGTGGTCGGCTCATGGCAGGCCGGGACCGCCGAGGAGGGTCTGGCGCACTTCGCCCGCCGATTCGATGACCTACTCACCGAAGCCGAGCTGTTGGAGTCCAGGCTGACCTCGGGAGTAGGAGATCCCAAGCAGGCGCTGTCCCGGGTCCGGACATTACGTGACGAGCTCGTCGAGCCAACCGTAGTAGGTGATCTCGTCGGACTCATCGCGCTCCTGAACCACCTGCAGCGGCACGCCCAGGAGGCGCTGGCCAGCGCGAAGGCGGCCCGGGAGCAGGCCAAGGCACGAGCAACCGCCCGCAAAGAGGCGCTGGCGGAGGAAGCCGAGCAGATCGGTGCCGAGTCCACCCAGTGGAAGGCCAGCGGTGACCGGCTACGCACCATCCTGGACGAGTGGAAGACGATCAAGGGTGTCGACCGGAAGACCGACGAGGTGTTGTGGCGCCGCTTCGCCAAGGCCCGGGACGCCTTCGCGCGGCGCCGCGGAGCGCACTTCGCCGAACTCGACCGGCAGCGTGTCGGAGCCCGGAATCGTAAAGAGGAACTGGTCACCCAGGCCGAGGAGCTGGCTGAATCCACCGACTGGGGCGCCACAGCGAGCCAATTCCGAAACCTGATGGCGGAGTGGAAGGCGACTGGGCGTGCCACGAAGGAAGCCGACGACGCCCTGTGGCAACGGTTCCGCGCTGCCCAAGAACGATTCTTCAACCGCCGCTCCGCTACGTTCTCCGGGAGGAGTTCGGAGCTCGACCACAACGTGCAGCGCAAAGAGGAATTGATCGCCGCTGCAGAACGGATCGACACCACGGATGACATCGAGGCAGCCCGAGCGCAGCTTCGGGACATCCAGGAGCGCTGGGCGACTGTCGGTAAGATCCCTCGAGAGCGAATCAGAGAATTCGAGGGCAGGCTGCGGGCTGTCGAAGAGCGGGTCCGTGCGGCGGCCGACGCGCAGTGGCGGCACACCGACCCGGCAGTCCAGGCCCGGGTCGCCCAGTTCCGGGAGCGGGTAGAGCAGTTCGAGGCGCAGGCGGCCAAGGCCCGCGCCGCTGGCGACGACCGCCGCGCCACTGCCGCGCAGGCCCAGGCCGACCAGTGGCGGGAGTGGTTGGCCACCGCCGAACAGGCGGTCACCAGTCGGTGACTGGCCGCGTCGGCCTACCGACGGAACTGGGCTTACCGGTGGGACAAAGCGAGCCCCAACCATTGTGCGGCGAGCACCAACATAGCGACGACGGCCAACACCATCCCGATGCCTGGGCCAGGGCCGAGCACGGTCTGCCGAGACCAGATCGCCCACACTCCGTCGAGCGCACCGTAAGCACAGCCCAACCCGCTGGCCCAGACTAGGCTCCAGCGGCGGGTGACGAGCGCCAGCACGGAAAGGCCAACCCCCGACCCCAGCGCGACGGCACCGAACAGTCTCGGCAGCAGCCCGACCCGATCGACCGGGTTCGCCGTACCGAGCAGCACCTTCCAACCGCTGGCCTCCCCGACCCACGGCAGCGTGATGGCCAGCAACAGCAGCATGATCGCACCTGCGATCACCGCCGCGCGGACGCCAGGATCCACCCAGCGCAACGCCGAGCGCTCCACTGCGTCGATCTCAGCGCGCAGCTCGGCGATACCGTCCGGATCGTCGGTGGTCACTTTGGGCGGTCGAACGACGGCAACCCGAGCACCACCCCCGGGGTCATCGGGCGTCGACCGGCTATCCATGCCTCACCCGCAGCGGTCCGGCGGTGCGCTCGCAACGGCAGGTCGGACACCAAGTGGTGCGGTGCCCCATAGGTGATCTCCGCGACCACCACGTCCCCCGGCCAGACCTCGACCTCACCCGGCTCGAAATGCACCAGCCGGCCATCCCTGGCTCGCCCGCTCATCCTGCGGGTCACCGCGTCCTTGCGGCCCTCCCCCGCGGAGACCAGCACCTCCACTCGACTGCCGACCAGGCCGCGGTTGAGCTCCCAGGAGATCTCCTCCTGCAACGCGATGAGCCGCTCGTAACGATCTTGCACGATCGGCTTGGACACCTGACCGGCCATGTTCGCGGCCGGCGTACCCGGTCGAGGCGAGTACTGGAAGGTGAAAGCCTGGCTGAAACGCGCCGCCCGTACCACCTCCAGAGTGGCCTGGAAGTCGGCCTCGGTTTCGCCGGGGAAACCGACAATGATATCAGTCGACAGTGCCGCATCGGGCATCGCGGCCCGCACCTCATCGATGATCGCGAGGTAGCGCTGCGCCCGGTAGGAGCGGCGCATCGCCCGTAGCACCATATCCGACCCGGACTGCAGCGGCATGTGCAGCTGGTGGCAGACGTTCGGGGTCTGCGCCATCGCCTCGATGACGTCCGAGGTGAAGTCCCGCGGGTGCGGCGAGGTGAAGCGCACCCGCTCCAGACCGTCGATCCGCCCGCAGGCGCGCAGCAGGTCACCGAATGCGCGCCGATCGCCGAACCCGACCCCGTAGGCGTTGACGTTCTGACCCAGCAGGGTCACCTCGAGCACGCCCTCGGCCACCAGGGCCTCGACCTCCGCCAGCACCTCGCCGGGACGCCGGTCGACCTCCTTGCCGCGCAGAGCGGGCACGATGCAGAAGGTGCAGGTGTTATTGCAGCCCACCGAAATCGACACCCACGCCGAGTGCGCCGAGTCCCGCTTGGCGGGCAGCGCGGAGGGGAACACCTGCAGCGACTCGGCGATCTCGACCTGGGCGGCGTCGTTGTGCCGGGCCCGCTCCAACAACGCCGGCAGCGAGCCGATGTTGTGGGTGCCGAACACCACGTCGACCCAGGGCGCCCGACGGGTGATCTCCCCGCGGTCCTTCTGGGCCAGGCAGCCACCGACGGCGATCTGCATCCCGGGGTGCGCACGCTTGACCGGGCGGAGCTGACCGAGGTTGCCGTAAAGCCGGTTGTCCGCATTCTCCCGCACCGCACAGGTGTTGAGCACGACCACATCGGGGGTGTCGTTCGGCCCGACAGGGACGTATCCGGCCGCCTCGAGCAACCCGGCCAGCCGTTCGGAGTCGTGCACGTTCATCTGGCAGCCGTAGGTGCGCACGCGGTAGCTACGCGGGCGCGGCTCGATGCTTACCGTCATCTGCCGACCATATCTCGCTGTCCATCCAGAGCAGGATCAGTCCAGGGTAGGCCCAGGCCGCACCTGCCTCCGGGCTGCCCGGGTGAGGATGTACCCCGATGGGCGATTCGTGACAGAGTTGCTGGATGAGTTCGCCCGTGAAAGCCGAGCCGCCGATGATTCGGATGGCCGGAGTGAACAAGCATTTCGGGGCCCTGCATGTGCTACGCGACATCAACCTGGAAGTTGCCCGCGGCGAGGTGGTCGTGGTGCTCGGGCCTTCCGGATCCGGCAAGTCGACGCTGTGCCGCACGATCAACCGGTTGGAGCCGATCGATGGGGGCAGCATTGAGGTGGACGGGTCACCGCTGCCCGCAGAGGGTCGAGCGCTGGCCCGGTTGCGGGCCGACGTTGGCATGGTCTTTCAGCAGTTCAACCTTTTTGCCCACAAGACCATCGCGGAGAACGTGGAGCTTGCGCCGGTGCGGGTGCGCCGGATCGGCCGACGGGAAGCGCATGAGGCCGCAATGCAGTTGCTCACGCGAGTCGGGATCAGCGAGCAGGCCGACAAGTATCCGGCGCAGCTGTCCGGCGGGCAGCAGCAGCGGGCTGCGATCGCTCGCGCGTTGGCTATGCGTCCTAAGGTGATGCTCTTCGATGAGCCAACCTCCGCGCTGGACCCCGAGATGGTCCAGGAGGTGCTCGACGTCATGACCTCGCTGGCGCGCGAGGGCATGACCATGCTTGTGATCACCCACGAGATGGGCTTCGCGCGCCGCGCCGCGCACCGTGTGGTGTTCATGTCCGACGGGGAGATCGTCGAGGACTCGGTGCCTGATCAGTTCTTCACAGCACCGCGGTCCGGACGCGCCAGGGACTTCCTCGGCAAGATCTTGACTCACTGACACCGACCATGGGCATCAACCGATGCCCGCTTCAACGAGAGGGATGGAGTGGCACATGAAGCTGCGCACCATGGCGGTCGGCCTGCTGGTCGGTAGCCTCGTCCTGGTCGCCTGCGGCCGGGAGAGCTCCACGGGAGCGGACGGCGCCAAGGTTCTGCATCCGGATGTGGCGCAGAACGTCACCGTCCAGGGATCGCCTACCTTCGATCGGATGATCCAGCGCGGCACGGTCGTCATTGGCGTCAAGAACGACCAGCCGGGCCTGGGTTATCTCAACCCGACGACCAACACGTACGAGGGCTTCGACGTCGAGATCGCCCGGCTCATCGCGGCTAAGCTCGGGTTCGACCCCCAGACCAAGATCGAATATAAGCCGATCCCGACACCGGCCCGCGAGCAGGCCATCATCAACGGGGACGTCGACTACTACGTCGGCACTTACACGATCAACGATGGTCGGAAAAAGCAGATCTCCTTCGCGGGTCCATATTTCATCGCCGGCCAGGATCTTCTAGTCAAGGCCGATGACAACACGATTACCGGCTTCGACGCACTCATGGGCAAGCGGGTCTGCTCAGTCACCGGATCGACGCCGATCCGGCGAATTCGGGACCAAGGTCTCACCGACCAGATCGTCGAGTTCCAGACCTACTCACAGTGTGTGGACCAATTACTCGCCGGCCAGGTTGATGTCGTGACCACAGACGACGCCATCCTAAAGGGTTACGCGGCGCAGGATCCCCAGCGACTCAAGGTAGTCGGTAAAACATTCTCCCAGGAGCCCTACGGGGTGGGCTTGCCGCTTGCGGATGACGCCCTGCGTACCAAAATCAACGACATCCTGGAAGCCGCTGTTCAGGACGGCACCTGGAAGCAGATCTACGACGCGACGCTAGGGACTTCCGGCTCGGATGCGACGCCACCGCCAGTCGATCGGTACTGACCGTCATCCCACGACGAGAGGCTCCGTGTGATCGAACTGCTCGTCGACAACCGTGACCTGTTCATCACAGGATTCCGGAACACGATCCTGCTTTTTATTTTCGCGGGAGTCGGCGCATTCATGCTGGGGACGCTGCTGGCGGGGATGCGGGTCAGCCCGGTCCCGGCACTACGTCTCCTGGGCACCGGGTACGTCGCGATCTTCCGGAACACGCCGCTGACGCTGGTGTTCTTCTTCTTTGCCTTCGCCTACCCCCGCCTACAGCTGGTGGACGTCTCCTTCTTCACCAGAGCCGTGCTCGCTCTGCTCGTCTACACCGCAGCGTTCGTGTGCGAGGTGGTGCGCTCCGGTATCAATACCGTTGACGTGGGACAGTCGGAGGCGTCACGGGCGCTGGGCTTCACCTTCATTCAGACGCTCAATTCGATCGTCATCCCGCAAGCGGTCAGGTCCGTGGTGCCGCCGATGACCAGCGTGCTCATCGCACTGCTGAAAAACACGACGATCGCGGCCGGCTTCTCCGTCGCCGAAGCGGGCCAGATCACCCCGGCGCTGTCCGAGCGTGGCGCACCACTGCTCATCGGCATGTTCTGGATCGCGATCGGCTTTCTTGGCCTCATCATCCCACTGACTGCCACGCAACGGACCCTCGAGAAGCGGTGGAGCGTAACCCGATGAGTTCGGTGCTCTACGACCTACCCGGACCCCGGACACGGATCCAGAACAAGGCGCTCAGCCTGCTGACCATCATGGGCATTGTCACAGTGGCCGCTTTCATCGGTTACCGATTCTGGGCTACCGGTCAGTTCGAGGGCGCAAAATGGGAGTGGTTGCTCTACGAGAATCTTCAGTTGCGGCTCCTCGCCGCGCTCGGCGCCACCCTGCGTGCTTTCGTCGTCGGCGCGTTGCTTGCCCTGGTATTCGGCTTGCTGCTCGCGGTCGCGCGGCTGTCCGAGCATACCTGGCTGCGCACGTCAGCGTTTGCGATCGTCGAGTTCTTCCGGGCCATCCCGTTGGTCGTCATGATCTTCTTCTGGTACTTCGCGGCACCGCAGGCCGGGCTACAGCTCGGCCTTTTCTGGTCCCTCGTGGTGAGCCTGACACTCTACAACGGCTCGGTACTCGCCGAGGTGTTCCGGGCCGGGATCTTGGCCGTGCCGCGAGGCCAACGCGAGGCCGCATACTCATTGGGTATGCGCAAAAATCAGGTCATGCGGGCGGTCCTGCTTCCCCAGGCGACACGAGCAATGCTACCGACGATCATAAGCCAACTCGTGGTTCTCCTAAAGGACACTGCATTGGGCTTCCTCATCACCTATCAGGAGCTACTCTTCGAGGCGCGGTACCTCGGCGGTCTTGTCGAGTTCGACCGCCCGATCATCCCCACGGCACTCGTGATCGGCGCGATCTACATCATTCTGTGCCTAGCGCTGTCTCTGCTGGCCAGCTACCTGGAACAGCGCAACCGGCACCGTCGGCAGAGTGGTCGGCAACTGCCGGCTCCGGATGTGCGCAGCCTGGCCGCGAACCTCAACACCTGAGCCAGCCTGCGGTAACGTCACCGGCAGCGGATTGCCCCGTCGAGAAGCGAATATCACCCATCAGTCGTCATATGACTTGTGGAGGGTGCGGCACTTAATAGGATTGCCGCGTAGACACACTTTGCTCTGTTCGACGGGTTTATTCGAATCGCCGATGAGTTGCAGACAGGCGCCTTCGGCTGCGGTAACCCAGTTGGCGGCTATGGCCTGTTGAGCGGCAGCAAGCGAGATCATGCCTGCGCAGACAGATTCGTGAAGCGCGATCTCAATTCGATCTTTGGGGTTTGGCCTGGCTTCTGGCTGCGGCCACCTGTTGCGCGGATCTTCAGAAGAACCGCCGAGCATCCTTGAGAAAAGGTGATCGTACTCGCTTTCGTAGTCAGGCGGAAGTCCGTAGGAACGGGCGGAGTCCGCCTTCATCCGGCCGTCAACCGAGACCGATGGGTATGCTTTGTCCCGCCAACCAGGCTTGCAGATCGTGTCAGTGAGGTTGACCTGAGTGACTGCAGGGTCGATCGCACCAAGCGTACAGCGCGGATCCGGCAAGAGCAGACCGTTATCCTGACCCAGCTTGCAGGTGTTAGGAGCAGACATCGGAAAGTTCTTATCACCGACGACCAGGCCGCCAGCAGTTAGGGCCGAAGAGTCGGGAACCACTGCAGTCTGAGATCCGGAACTAGCTAACGACTCTGCGCTGAGTGTCTCGTTCGACTTGCCACAGCCCGCTAAGGCGCTAATGGCCAGCGCGAGGTTGGCGACGGTCCAAGCGGGAGCGCGAATCTTGCTGCGCCACGGCTGCCTCGGCTGAGACGATGTTCGCATGGCAGGCAACCTTATGGGAGATCGAGCATAGCACCATCGTGACCTGAGAGTCCTGTTATAACGGCTGCGCCCAACGGTCCGCTCCGAGCGCCGGCAGGCCCATGGGTTGCTCCGAAATCCCCAGCTCGTGGTCCGTCCGGACGAACCAGTTCTCAGGAACCGCGTTCAGTCTGAACTGCTGGTGTCACGACTGAACTGATCATCACCATACGTGCTCGTATGGTGATGACTTGGGTCGTCAGCTCACGACATTAATCGCCGAATCGGACAGATCAGCGCCGCCCAGCGCGTCTCTGCGTCACCTCGGCGACGAGTTCCCTTAATCGACCGATGGCCACTGCTCCGCGCTGTAAGTTTTTCGTGCCGTGAGACCTTTGCGTGAAACAGCCCATACCATCACGGGCGCAGGGAAACGGCTAGTCGAATGCGTACCGACGGCACGAGGTGATTGGGGACAGTACGGCCCATGAGCAGCGCTTTTCTTGGTCTTCTCCTGTTCGTGCTACCGCTGGGGGTGGACACGTTCGTGATCGCCGCTGCGGTAGGCGCAAGCCGACTTTCCGGCTGGACCCGGTTGCGGACCTCAGCGATCTTCGTCATTTTTGAAGGGGGTATGCCCCTGGTTGGTTTCGCCCTCGGCTCATCCATCGGACAAGCGATCGGAGGCGTCGCCGATTACTTCGCCGGTGGGCTGCTCGTCCTACTCGGCGGCTATCTATGGTGGGCCGACGACGATGACGACGAGGTCGCCAAGGCCCGGCGGATCACCCATGCCCGTGGCCTCGTCCTGGTCGGGCTCGCATTATCGATCAGCCTCGACGAGCTGGCGATCGGATTCAGTTTCGGTCTTGGCACCGTACCCACAACCATCATCGCCGTCATCGCGATCCAAACCTTGGTCGTCTCTCAGCTCGGGTTGTCTCTTGGCGTCCGAATCAGCGAACACGTGCGTGAGTGCATCGAACGCCTCGCCAGTCCTATCCTGATCTTCCTCGGTCTCTACCTGCTCACCGAAGCGCTCATCCGCATCGAACTGGTCACGACACGCGACGCCGTCATCGTCGGAATCATCATGGTCATCCCGGCTACTCTCACCCTCTATCGCCGCATCGCAGCGCGAACGCCCGGGGCCACCGCATACTCCGGACGAACGCTCACGGCAGGCAAATGAGATCCTGAAAGCGGCGATGGCGTTCTCCGCGCGG
Source organism: Pseudonocardiaceae bacterium (assembly GCA_035275565.1). Classification (GTDB taxonomy): domain Bacteria; phylum Actinomycetota; class Actinomycetes; order Mycobacteriales; family Pseudonocardiaceae. The sequence continues at coordinate 30,432 of DATEMN010000213.1, forward strand.
AAGCTCGATCCGTGACTGCCGCGGTAGTCCGCTTCATCACGACCACGAGAGTGATGGTGGGGGTACCAGTGCTGGAAGTCATGCGGCGGCGCGGATGGCTGCGGCCGAGGCGGATCGGCTGTCTGCTGGTGGTGTTCGTGATCGCGGCACTGTGGGTGCTGGGTCGGGTTGTCGAGGGGGTCACCGGCCTGTTCAGCGACGACCCTGCCCCGGTGGCCGGAAGCCCGTTCGACACGGTCGCCCCACCAAGCCCGGCGAGCAGCGGATCGCCGACCATCGATCGGATTGCCCGACGCGGCAAGCTCATCGTGGCCATCCAGGAGGCTCCGGGTCTGGCGCAGCGCGCGCCAGGCTCGAGCAGCTACACCGGGTTCGACATTGCACTACTGGATCTGATCGTGCGCGATCTCGGGTTGGACCCCGCCGCCACTAGCTTCAAGCCTCTCACGGCGGGAAGCCGGGAGGCGGCTCTGGCCCGAGGCGAAGCGGATCTCGTGCTCGGCGGCTACGAGATCACCCCGCAGCGACGTGCGCAGGTGGATATTGCGGGTCCTTATCTGGTACGCCGATTGCAGCTTGCGGTGCCCGTAAGTAGCCCAGTGACCGGGCTGAACACGCTCGATGCGGGGCAGGTGTGCGTGCCTGCGGGCTCCCCGGCCGCAGCAGCGTTAGGCGATCGCGGCGTAAAATTGCAGACTCGGGCAACCCTGGAGGGCTGTGTGAATCTGCTCGGGGGTCACGTCGAGGCGATCGCCGGTGACCAGGCCGCCGTGGCGGCGGTGCTCGCCAAGGCGCCCGGCACGCTCCGACTAATCGGTGAGCCACTGGGGACCACCGAGTACGGCATCGGACTGGCACCAGGTGACACGGTACTCCGCGACCGGGTCACCACGGTGTTGCGCCACGCGATCAACGACCGCACCTGGACCCGTCTCTACGCCAAGTACCTCGGCACTCCGATACCCGATCCCCCAGTACTCCGTTGACCTACCGGTTGCGACGGAACAATCGGGCCAACGGGTTGAAGCGGACGTCAACCACCCGTTCCTTCATCGGGATCAGGGCATTGTCCGTGATCTTGATGTGTTCCGGGCAGACCTCAGTACAACACTTGGTGATGTTGCAGAATCCAAGACCGTGCTCGTCCTGCGCGGTTTGTCTGCGATCCACGCCTTCCTCGTGGGCGGCATCCAGCGGGTGCATGTCCAGTTCGGCGATCCGCATGAGGAAACGCGGCCCGGAGAAGTTCCCCTTGTTCTCCTCGTGGTCGCGGATTACGTGGCAGGTATTCTGGCATAGAAAGCACTCGATGCACTTGCGGAACTCCTGCGAGCGCTCCACATCCACCTGCTGCATCCGATATTCGCCAGGCTGTACGCCCTTCGGCGGCACGAACGCGCGAATCTCGCGCGCCTTGTCATAGTTGTATGACACGTCGGTGACGAGATCGCGGACGACCGGGAAGGTTCGCATCGGGGTGACCGTCACTGATTGCGGTGGCGGCAGCGTGGACATCCGCGTCATGCATAGCAGGCGCGGCCGGCCGTTGATCTCAGCGCTGCACGATCCACACTTACCCGCCTTGCAGTTCCACCGCACCGCGAGGTCGGGGGCCTGAGTGGCCTGCAACCGATGGATGACGTCGAGGACCACCTCGCCCTCATTGACCTCCACGTCGAAATCGATCAGATCTCCGCCGTCGGTATCGCCCCGCCACACCCGGAAGTGCTGCTGGTAGCCCATATCAGTCCGCCCCTCCTGGGAGCTCCTCGGCCGTGAAGTACTTCTTCAGCTCATCAAGCTCGAACAACTCGACCAGGTCTGGGCGCATCGGCAGTTGCTCCTTGCGTTCGACGCGCACAGCTCCGTCGGTGGGTTGCGTGCACACCAGCACCACGTGCCGCCATTCGGGGTCCATCACCGGGTAGTCGTCCCGGGTGTGTCCACCCCGACTTTCGGTGCGCTCCAGCGCGGCCCGAGCGACACACTCGCTCACCACAAGCATGTTGCGTAGGTCCAACGCAAGGTGCCAGCCTGGGTTGAACTGACGGTGTCCTTCTACCCCGATGTGCTGAGCTCGCTGGCGCAGCTCGTCGAGTTTTTTGAGCGCGAGCTCCATCTCGTCGGCCCGGCGGATGATGCCGACCAGATCATTCATGGCCTGTTGCAACTCCTGATGCATCCGGTACGGATTCTCGACGCCTTCACCGTGTGCCCCCGTACCGAAGGGAGCGACCGCCCGCCGCGCTGCGGCGTCGACGTCGGCCTCGCGGACCGACGGTCGAAACCCACCCAGCGAGTCCACGTAGGTCGCCGCCCCAAGGCCGGCTCGGCGACCGAACACGAGCAGATCGGACAGTGAGTTGCCACCCAGCCGGTTGGAGCCGTGCATCCCGCCCGCAACCTCGCCGGCCGCGAAGAGTCCGCGCACCGAGGCTGCCGCGGTGTTTGGGTCGACCTCGACGCCACCCATCACATAGTGGCAGGTAGGACCAACCTCCATGGGCTCAGCCGTGATGTCGACGTCAGCCAGTTCCTTGAACTGGTGGTACATCGAGGGAAGTCGCTTCTTGATGACCTCAGCGGGTATCCGGGTGGAGACGTCGAGATAGACCCCTGCATGCGGTGACCCACGACCCGCCTTGACCTCGGAGTTGATCGCACGCGCGACCTCGTCACGAGGCAGCAGCTCCGGCGGCCTGCGATTGTTGTCGGGGTCGTCGTACCAACGGTCCGCCTCCTGCTCTGAGGTCGCGTACTTATCCTTGAAGACCTCAGGGATATAGCCGAACATGAAGCGCTCGCCCTCTGAGTTACGCAGCACGCCACCGTCACCCCGGACCGACTCGGTGACCAGAATCCCCTTGACGCTGGGCGGCCATACCATGCCGGTGGGATGGAACTGGACGAACTCCATGTTGATCAACGCAGCGCCCGCACGTAGCGCGAGCGCATGGCCGTCCCCGGTGTACTCCCAAGAGTTACTGGTGACTTTGAAAGACTTGCCGATGCCGCCGGTGGCGAGGATCACGGCAGGTGCATCGAATCGGATGAAGCGACCGGTCTCGCGCCAGTAGCCGAATGCCCCGGACACCCCGTCGCCGTCTTCAAGCAAGTCCGTGATCGTGCACTCGGCGAAAACCCTGAGGTTCGCCTCATAGTCGCCGTGCTGGGCGAAGTCCTCCTGCTGCAGCGACACAACCTTCTGCTGCAACGTACGGATCAACTCCAGACCCGTGCGGTCACCCACATGCGCCAGCCGCGGGTACTCGTGTCCACCGAAGTTGCGCTGGCTGATCTTGCCGTCCGTGGTGCGGTCGAACAGCGCACCGTAGGTTTCCAGCTCCCATACACGCTGCGGTGCTTCCTTCGCGTGCAGCTCGGCCATCCGCCAGTTGTTGAGGAACTTGCCCCCGCGCATGGTGTCACGAAAATGGACCTGCCAGCTATCCCGTGGGTTCGCGTTGCCCATCGACGCCGCGATACCACCCTCAGCCATCACGGTATGGGCTTTGCCGAACAGCGACTTACAGATGATCGCGGTGCGTTTGCCCAGCTCGCGGGCCTCAATCGCGGCGCGCAACCCGGCACCGCCAGCGCCGATCACCACGACGTCATAGTCATGCCGCTCGATCTCGGTCATAGGTATCGAGTCCTCATCAGTTGAACAGGCGCAGGTCGGCAATCCAGCCCGCCGCGACGGCCATGACATAGAAATCAGTGAGCATCACCGTGATCAACGACACCCACGCGAACTGCATGTGGCGGCCGTTGAGCTTGGACAGCTGCGTCCAGAACCAGTACTGCACAGGATGTTGGGAGAAGTGCTTGAGCCGGCCGCCGAAGATGTGCCGGCAGGCGTGACAGGACAGCGAGTACAGCCACAGCATCGTGACGTTGACCAGCAGGATCAGCGAGCCAAGACCTACCCCGAAACCGCCGGTAGTGGGGAAGAACGCCAGTACCGCATCATAGGTGTTGATCAACAGTAGCGCGCTGGCCAGGTAGAAGAAATACCGATGTAAGTTCTGCAGAATCAGGGGGAAGCGGGTCTCCCCGGTGTATTTCTTCGCCGGCTCGGACACCGCACATCCGGGCGGCGACATGAGGAACGCCCGGTAGCCAGCCTTGCGGTAGTAGTAGCAGCTTGCCCGGAATCCGGCAAGGATAGGGAAGATTAGAATGGGCAATGGCAGCGCCAGCGGGAACGCCGGTAGCGGGGTGCCGAAATGCGACGAACCTGGCACGCAGGAGGTGCTCAGACACGGTGAGTACAGCGGGGTGAGGTAGCTGTATTCACCGACCCAGTAGTAATCCCGCATGAACAGGCGGGCCGTCGTGTAGATGATGAAAACGCTTAGCACGATGGCGGTCACCAAGGGTGACAGCCACCAGCGGTCGGTGCGGAGGGTCCGCGCAGGGATCGCTGCCCGACCGGACTGTGTCCGGCCGGAGGGAGCGGCCTTGGGCAGCGGAGACGGTGATGTGGTGGTCATGACGTCGATTCAGGTCGGTGGCACAGGCCAGCGTGGTCAGTTCAGCGACACGCCACGATCCGCGCAGGTCCGGCGGTTTCGCACGGCGATGACTGACGTTAGGCCAACTCGTGGAACGGGGTCCAAGATATGGTAACGCTCGTCTCGATAGCCCTACGCTATCGGGGTGCAGCTACAGCAACTGGTGTACTTCCTCGCCGTCGCCGGCACCCGCCACTTCACTCGGGCGGCTGAGCTCGCGCATGTCGCCCAGCCCTCGCTGAGCAAACAGATCCAATGCCTGGAGCGCGAGTTGGGCAGTGAGCTGTTCCATCGGGCTCGAGGCAACGTCACCCTGACTCCGGCCGGA
>DATEMN010000214.1:0-4908 GCA_035275565.1 Pseudonocardiaceae bacterium
GGTGCGCTGTGCGGGCAGTTGGTACCTGACCAGCAGTGGTCCGCCTGCGGAAGGCCACCCAGTGGAACCGCGGTCTGTACGGGACTCGCCCGCTCTCCTTACGTTGCGGGCCGTGCCCAGACACGCGACACGGGAAGGCCCCGTGTCCTGGTTCCGTTGGACGGAACCGACTGGGTGACCTCCCCCACAGGACAGGGTTGCCTGGTGTGGGGCGCACCTCAGGAGGAGCACATGTTGGACTGTGAAGCTGGCCCACAAGTTTCGCCGTCCCTCGAACGCATGTGCTCCGGAGATGAGTGCGCTCTGGCCAGCCGGACTCCATGCCCCGAGTGAAGGCTTGTGTTAAGAGAATCACCCGCGCCGTCTCTCCCACTTGCTGGACGGTGAATCCGCGGTTCGCGGAGTAGCCCCAGCGGATGAGAAGCAGCCTGAAGCAGGCCATGGCCGTTCTGGTCGGGATGCGTCGAGATCGGCTGCGGCGCACCCCATGGAATTCCGCTCGCATCCGAGGAGAACGAATGCGCACCGTGTCAACTGATGTTCTGGTAGTCGGCGCTGGGCCGGCCGGGCTGACCGCGTCCGCTCTCCTGGCGGCGTCGGGTGTCCGGGCCATCGCGTTGTCCCGCCACTCGGGCACGGCTCCGCAGCCGCGCGCGTCGTACACCAATCAGCGCACGGTGGAGGTGTTCCGGGACCTCGGCATCGAAGACCGGCTGCGTGCGGTGGCGACGCCGGGGCGGACCATTGGGCACAACGTGATGGCCACGAGCTTCACCGGTCAGGAGATTCTGCGCTACCAGTCGTACGGTGTCGGCCGGCGCCTGGCTGACCACGCCATGGCGAGCCCGTGTGAGACCTACAACGCGCCGCAACACGTCATCGAGCCGGTGTTGCTGCAGGCGGCCGTCGAACGCGGTGCGGATGTGCGGTTCTCGCACGAATTGCTGACGATCGAGCAGACTGATCAGGCGGTGGTGGCGCGGATCCGGGATCGTGACTCGGGGGAGGAATACCTGATCCAGGCGGCGTACGCCATTGCCGCTGACGGCGGCCGATCACGAGTCGCTGAGCAGGTGGGCATCTCGTTCGAGGGTGAGTCGGCCCTCATGCACATGGTCAATGCGTGGCTTGAGGTCGACTTGAGCGAGCATGTGGCCTACCGGCCGGCCGGCATTTACATGATTCTCCAGCCGGGGGGCGGTTCATGGGTCGGATCCGGTTCCTTCGTCACGGTCAAGCCGTGGAACGAGTGGGTGCTGGTTCGGGAGTACGACCCGAATGAGTGTGAGCCGGACCTCTCCGACGAGGCAGTCGCCGAGGTCGCGAGGACGTTGATCGGCGATCCCGAGATTCCCGTGCGGGTCAAGGGGACAAGCAAGTGGCAGGTCAACAACCTGGTGGCCAAGGAGTACCGGCGTGGCCGGGTGTTCATCGTTGGCGACGCCGCACACCGGCACAGCCCGTCGGGTGGCTTGGGGTGCAACACCTCGATCCAGGACTCCTTCAACCTGGTCTGGAAGCTCGCGCTCGTGGTCAAGGGGCTGGCCGGCGAAGGACTGCTCGACAGCTATCACGAGGAGCGACAGCCGGTCGGCAAGCAGATCGTGGATCGAGCGATGGACAACCTCAGGAACAAATCCGCGGTGGCAGAGACGCTGGGGCTGCGCCGCGGGCAGTCGCCCGAGGAAGGCTGGGCCTCGCTGCGCTCACTCTTCTCCGACGAGACCGGAGCTGCCGAGCGCCGCGACGCTCTTGCGGCGGTTCGTGCACTGCAGCACTACCGTTCCAACGCTCATGGTGTGGAGATCGGCCAGCGTTACACCTCCCAGGCGGTGGTCGATGACGGTACGCCGTTCCCGGAGCCGACGCATGACCCGGAGCTCTATTACCACCCGACCACCCACCCCGGGGCACACCTGCCGCACGTCTGGGTGGAGCACGAGCGGCGCCGGATCTCCACGCTGGACCTGGCGGGCCATGGACGCTTCAGCCTGATCGTGGGCATCGGAGGCAAGCCGTGGGCTGAGGCGGCCACGTCGGTGAGTGCTGAACTGGGCATCGAACTGCCGGTGTTCGCGGTCGGTTCCCGCTGCGACTACGACGACGTTCTAGGTGACTGGGCCGCGCTCCGTGAGATCGACGACCGTGGAGCGCTGCTCGTCCGTCCCGACCTGCACATCGCATGGCGTGCGCTGACCAGGCCGGAATCAGTACGTGATGTCCTCGCCGACGCCGTCCGCCGAGCACTGGTCCTCGATGTCCTCGCCTCCTCCGCGCCTTCCGCTCGCTGACAGGAGCATCACCATGCGCAGGATGGTCACTGGCCACGACGGCGCAGGCTATTCCGTTCACCGTCAGCCATGGAGGACCAGGCGAAGACGACCGCCTGCCAGTCGACGCCGGCTCTGCTGTCCGCGCCACAGAGCTTGCACAACCGGCGCGCCGTCGTGATGTCGGTTCTGGCCGGTGAGCCGAGCGAAAGACCCTGCGGACCTGAGGCGGCCGCTGGTATGCCACCCGGTTCATCGATTTTCGTTAAATGAAAGGAATTTCCATGGTTTGTGGAGTCGCATGGAAGAGTTGTCGGACTGTGGCGATGGAACGGAGCACGGCGCAGTGAACGGGACCGCTGAGTTCGACACCGATGTTCTCGTCGTCGGGACCGGCCCGATGGGCGCGGCGGCGGCACTCGCGCTTGCGACGTACGGGGTTCGGGTGCACGTCGTCACCCGGTGGAACTGGCTCGCCAACAGTCCCCGCGCCCACATCACGAACCAGCGCACGCTCGAGGCACTACGCGACCTCGGGGTCGAGGAGGAGGCCACCCAGTACGGGATGCCGTGGGACCTCATGGGCGACATGGTGTTCAGCACCAGTCTCGTCGGCGAGGAACTGGCGCGGACCCGTATCTGCGGTACCGGTGAAGACAGAAGGGCAGACTACGTTCAGGCCAGCCCGTGCCCCATGGTGGACATACCGCAGCTGTACCTGGAGCCCGTTCTCGTCAACAACGCCGCGGCTCGGGGAGCCTCATTCGCCTTCAGTACGGAGTACATGGACCACGTCCAGGACGAACGAGGCGTTACCGCCACGGTGGAGGATCGCCGCACCAGCCGTCGCTACACCATACGGGCGAAATACCTCATCGGCGCGGATGGCGCGCGCTCGAAGATCGTCGAGCAACTCGGTCTGCCTCTCGAAGGGCACATGGCGCGAGCGGTAACCGCGTACGTGCAGTTCGAAGCCGATCTCTCGCGCTACGTCGCCCATCGCCCGAGCGTCATCCACTTCGTCGTGTCACCGGCAGCCAGTTACGGCGAGATGGGACTGGGCATGCTGCGCGCGGTCCGTCCCTGGCATACCTGGATCACCGGCTGGGGATTCGACATGTCCGCCGGTGAGCCCGACTTCTCCGAAGAAGCCGTTCGATCCAGGATCCGTGGTCTCGTCGGTGATCCCGAGCTCGAGCTCGAGATCGTGAGCACGTCGACGTGGTACGTCAATCAGGCCTACGCCACGAACTACTCCTCGGGCCGCGTCTTCTGCGGCGGTGACGCCGTCCATCGTCACCCGCCGAGCAACGGGCTGGGCTCGAACACATCGATCCAGGATGCTTTCAATCTGGCATGGAAGCTGGCCTATGTCCTGCAGGGGCACGCCGACGAGTCCCTGCTCGCGACGTACTCGCCGGAAAGAGCGCCGGTGGGCCGACAGGTCGTCCTCCGGGCGAACAAGTCACGTATGGAATACGCCAAGGTGCATGAGGCACTCCGCACGGTTGGTCACGCCGAAGACCCCGTGGCCGCCACCATCAACAGACTGCGCGACCCCGGCCCCGACGGCGTCGCTGTGCGGCAGTCGTTGTCAGACGCCCTGCAGCTCAAGGACTACGAGCTCAACGCCCACGGTGTCGAACTCAACCAGCGGTATGCGTCACCGGCAGTGATACCTGACCCCACCGTTGGGGAGGAACAGTGGGTTCGCGACCCTGAATTGTACGCGCAAGCGACCACACGGCCGGGTGCGAAGCTGCCGCACGCCTGGCTGGTTGACGAGCGCGGCCACCGCATCTCCACCCTGGACGTGGTCGGCAAGGGGCAGTTCTCCCTGGTGACCGGACTCGCCGGCGGTGCGTGGGTGAGCGCGGCGAAGCGCCTGGGCCTGCCCTATCTTCGGACCGTTGTAACCGGCGGAAAGGGCAGCGAGGACCCGTACTTCGCGTGGTCCCGCACGCGCGAGGTGCACGAAGGGGGTGCGCTGCTGGTTCGCCCTGACGGCTACATCGCGTGGCGGCAGCCGGCTGCGGTCTGGAACGAGGACGAAGCGCTCGGGCAGCTCAAGGAAGCACTGACCGCAGTTCTCGGTAAGCCCATCGAAGCCGGCTGACGGGGAGGGAAAGATCTTCCGCATCGCGCAAGGCGCCCAGGGGGCTGCCGAACGAGCGGCACGAGACGTTCTGTAGCCCCGTCGCCAAGCAGTGGATGTGTTCGCAAGCCGGGTCGTACCAGGTTCGCGTGGTGGTCCCCGGTTCCGCGATCTTCGGCAACCAGTCGACCGAACACGGTGTGTATCGCTGGGTGAGTTCTGTGCGACGACCCCGGGGATGTTTTGTAGTACGACGGTAGTCTCGGCGGCTGGCCAGGGCCAGGATGCGGGCGAGCGACGACCGCGGCGCGCTGTTGGTGGTCAGCCCACCAGCACAGCGCGCGGCGCTCTCTCACCCGGCCCGGTTCGTCGGCGCGGTCCATCGACCGCCGCGGCCCCAGAGCCACGCCTTCGACCACGAGCGACACCGAGCACCATCGATCGTGGTTGTTGAGCGGGACGCGTTCGAGGCGGGTGCTTCTAGGGTGGCCATGGTCCTGGGGCGCTGTCCTCCCAACGGCCTCGAAGATCGCGACGCTCCAG
>DATEMN010000215.1:0-28123 GCA_035275565.1 Pseudonocardiaceae bacterium
AGCCGGCGTAGGTAAGACAGGTCGGTCTCCTCCTGCGCCGCGTCGTTCCGGCGCGCGCGCACCTCACCCAGCGTCAGCTCACCGAGCTCCGTGACATACCCGGGATCCAACACCCGGTCGATCCGCCGCCGCCCGCCCGGACGAACCTCGATCATGGCTCCTCCTGCCGGTCATGCTTTCAAGCCACGCTGCGCCACCCGGCCGGGAGGTTCACCGGTGTCGGATGGGACCGAATCCGGGTCGACCGCTGCGGCCGTGTCTCCGGCGAGCAACGGCGTGCTGGGCGCCACCGAGCGTTTGAGCAGCGCCAGCGCGATCGGACCGAGTTCGTGGTGGGTGGCCACCGTGCCGACCCGGCCGACCAGCCGTTGCTCGGCGTGCACCGGGTTCCCAGTGGCAGGCAGCGTCTCGGGTGATTCCAGGTGCAGCAGCACCATCCGTCGTGGTGGGCGGCCCAGATTCGCCACCCGTGCCACCGTTTCCTGACCCCGGTAGCACCCCTTGTCCAGGTGCACCGCGGTCCCGATCCAGCCAACTTCGTGCGGGATGGTGCGCTCGTCGGTGTCCACGCCCAGCCGCGGGCGCAGCGCCGCCGCCCGGATGGCCTCATACGCCCAGGTACCGGCTGGTACGGCGCCGACTTCAACCAGGCGTTGCCAAGCCTGAGTCAGGTCGCCGCGCGGCACCAGCAGGTCCGCTTGGTTGTGCCCGGTGCGCACGAACCCACCCAGCTGCCCGGCCTGCGCGATCACCTTGTCGGTGGACGGGCCGAGCAGCGAGAGCACGGCCAGCTCGGGCGTCGCATCCCGCGGCGTCACCTCCGACCAGAACACCATCGAGGTCAGGTAGGCAAGCAGCCCGCCGGCCCTGCCGGGTTCGGTGTCCAGCCATACCGTGTCGTGCACGTGGGAGACCACGGCGTGGTGCTCGACGCGACCTTGCAGGTCGAGTACTAGCGCCTCGGTGTGCTCACCCTCGCCGAGGGTGAGCAGGTGTTGGGAGGTGATGGTGTGCAGCCAGGTCAGCCGGTCCGCTCCGGGCACGGCGAGCACGTCGCGGTGCGACCGGTCCACGACCACGACGTCGCGCTCGGCGGCGCGTTGCTCACCCAACGGGTTGCCGTGGTGCCAGGCCACTCCGGTATCCGGAGATCCATCGGGTGGGGGCACCGCACCCGGCAGATCGAGCAGGGGCGATGTCATGAGCCGTCTTGCTCGGTTTGCTCGGTGCAGTTCACGCAGCGCCCGGACAGCGCCAGATGGCTGGGGTCCAGGACGAACCCGAACCGGTGTCGCAGCTGCTCGGTGAGTTCGGTGAGCTCGTCGGTGGGTATCTCGGTGACCACCCCACAACGGTGGCACACCAGGTGCACATGCTCATGTGCCTGGGTGGAGTAACTCGGCGCACCATGCCCGAGGTGGGTGTGCCGGACCAGGTCGAGGTCCTCCAGCAGGTCGAGGGTGCGGTAGACAGTGGTGATGTTGACCGCGGGTGCACGGCGTTGCACGTGCTCGCAGATCTGCTCCGGAGTGGCGTGCTGCAACGCGTGCACCGCGTCGAGCACCAGTTGCCGTTGCGGAGTCATCCGCATTCCCCGCTCGTGCAACGTCCGGCGCAAAGTGGTGTCCACGACCATGATGGTAAGCCGAGGGTGACGTCGCGTGCTGTGTCCAAACGTGTACTGACTCGCTGCTCGATGCTCCCGGTGGCTTGGTATTGGCGTTGCCGGGCTCGCCGCGGCGCGGTTAGCGTGGCAGGTACACGGGAAAGGAGGTGGTCCAACGTTGAACGGTTATTGGACGCGTGAGGTGGCTGCCAGCTAGCGCCGCCGACGGCCGTGGAAGTGCCACCTCCACCGGTTCCGGCACCAGCCGGGACTGCGTGCGGCGGCTGGTGAATCCAAGGCAGTCACCCGGCCCCCGGGTTAGTCGAGCACTAGTCCCGCTCGGCTTCGCCGCCTCCGGCGGCGAGAACCCGGGGGCTGACCCTATGTCACGCGCGTCTTGCGGCTGCCTACCCGATGACCCGGGTGAGGCGGGTGGAGATGTGGGGTTGGAGGGGTTGGCCGACCATAGCGCGTTGCTCGACGTAGGCCAGATCGCCACCGTCAACGATGCCGTAGAGACGGTGCGCGCTGGTGACCTCCTTGGCCGACGAGGTGCGCATCACCGCGTCGGTGGCCAGTTCCCACGAGGTCTGGTTTCGGGGCTGCCCGTAATAGATCTCCACGATGCCGGTGGCGTGCACGGCGAGCAACTCGATGGTGTCGTCGGGTTTGGGCCGCCAGAACCCCGTCTCCCGGGCGGCCGGGCGGATCACGTCGCCAGCATCATCGAGCAGCCACGCCCGTGATTCGTACCGCAAAAATGGCCGCCCGTCGTGGCAGAACACCACCTGTTGGCCGAAGCGATACGGCCCCTCGATGGTCGGGTAGACCACTTCGCCCTTGCCTCGCCACACCCCGACCAGCGGCAGCAGAGCCAGGCAGTCGGGGTGCAGCTCGGGTCCCTCGCGCAGGTTCGCGGTGTCCCCGGCGACCGGCAGGTCGGTGAACTCGGGCAGGTTCCGGACGCGGGTGCGCTGCGCGCGCTCGGCAGCGGCCTGCAATGCGTCGTTGCCGCTGGACTCAGCGTTCACGGCGCGAGCAGCACATGCCGAGCCGGCGCACCGGACGAGGCGACGATGTCCACGCCAGGATCATAGGGCGTGGGGCCCAGACACCCCGGGCACGGGCGCGCGTGCCGGACGGTGAGCTGCTGCGGGATGATCAGCGCCACTGCGTTGGGTTCCAGGTTCAGCCATACCTCATCGCAGCGCACGGTGACCGGCCACCCTCAGTCTCGATGTCGGCGATGCGTAGCAGTGCCCCGCAGAGAGCGTGGGCGGCGTTTTCCTGGCCACCGTTCGGCAGTGGGATCAGGTGCACTGTGCGTGCAGCTTCTCCGGTGACGCCGGGCCGGTAGCGAACCAGCGCCACCGGGCGCGCACCGGCCGCCGGGTGGCTGTCGTTGGTTGCACTCATCGCCGGAGGTCCCGGTGCATCAGGTACTGCGGTGAGCGTGGAAGGCGCAGCCGGGCGGTCAGCCGCGCCCACATCCCGTGCTGGTCCGTTCGGCGGTGCCGTCGCCCACCCGCCGCGACGGCGTTGCGCACTGCGGCACAGGTCTGACACGGCGGACCCGGCGGACAGACCAGAGCAGCCGCCTGCACTGCGTGTCCGCACAGGGCGACATAGCGGCCCGCGTTCTCGGCCGTCATCGCCGCATCGTCCACCAAGTGCTCGAAGCCGTCCCGAACACTGGTCACCAGGACGGTGATAGTCCGCCACGCCCGGTGCCCATCCTCGGTGCCGATCAAATCTGATATGTCATAATCTCCTGCCAGCACCAACGCCCTGCCCTGGCAGGCCGGGCTCGGGTGGTCGGGTGAACACGATGAGGCCGTGTCCGTGAAGCCCTGGTCGAGGTTGTCGATCCGCATGCGTATGACGCTAAGCGCACGTTCGCTCACTGACTGGGAGAGATTTTCTGGGGTTGTTTGCCGTGAGTTCTGGAAGGCTGCCGTGGTGCGTGGGATGACAGATGACATGACGATCGGGGAACGCGTCGTTGGAGTGGACCGAGGAGTCAGGGCAGCGGACCGTGCCGGCGTTGCGAGTGGCGTTGATGGGACATCGGCAGTTCTTGCTCCAGGAAGCTCAATCCGACCAGGTAATCCGCCTCAACAGCCTGGAGCGGGAGGTCGCGAGCGAGTGGGACAGCTACCAGCAGTCCCGGTACTCCCGGTTGAGTCGCTGGCTGCCGCCGCTGATTACCGACGCGCTGACCGCATCTCAACAGCACAGCGTGGACACCGACGATGGGCTGCACGCCCAGCGGTTATTGGCCTCGGTGTACCAACTGACCACTGGGTTCTTGACTAAAGTTGGGGAGACTGATCTCGCCTCGCTATCTGCCACCAAGGGCCTGAGCGCGGCGCATGCCTCCGGTAACGAGTTGATGATCGGGTCGTTGTACCGGTCGGTTGCCCACGCGTTGTTAGCCATCGGCGAGTACGAGCAGGCCGTCGCCTTGACTCGTGTCGTGTCGGACCGTCTGCAGTCCGGTCTCGGCGCCGCTACGCCCGAGTACTTGTCGATGTACGGCACGTTGCAGCTGGTCGGGGTCGTGGCGGCCGCCCGCCAGGACAACCGGACTGACGCCACGACGTTCCTGGCCGAAGCCGAAGAGTCCGCGCAGCGACTCGGCCACGACGCGAACTACCTGTGGACCGCGTTCGGCCCCACCAATGTGGCTATCCACCGGGTCAGCGCGGCGATGGAATTCGGCGACGTGCAGGTCGCTATTGATCTCGGACCCTGCATCGACACCACCGGCCTGCCGACCGAGCGACAGGTGCGCCACGCCATCGAAACCGCCCGCGCCTTCGCTCGCTGGAACCGCGCCGAGTCCGCGCTTGACACACTGCTCGACGCCGAATTCCAGGCTCCTGAGCAGGTCCGATACCATCGGCTGTCCCGCATCCTTGTCCAGGAAATGCTGCGCTGCCCCCGGCCGCCGTCCCGGGCGATCGAGCTCGCTGCGCGCATAGGTGTGCACCGAACCGACCCGCTGGACAGACCGTAGAGTTCTCTCTGGTCAGCACCCAGGTAACCTGGCGTAGCGGGGTCGAAATCCTGCTGAGCTGTGTGGGAGGTGCCTTATTCAATGGCCGCTGAGGAGAGTACCCTCCCCGCTTCTCTCCGCTCAGATGTTGAACTTCTCTGGGACTACCACGACCTGTGCCACGACTTGCGCCCGTGCGGTGTCGCCATCGGGCTGGGAAGCCATGACCCTGGCGTCGCTATCTACATCGCCGAGTTGTTCCATCGCGCGATGTTCCCGCTTGTCGTTTTTACCGGCGCGAATGCACCGACGACGGTAGACCGATTTCCTCGCGGCGAGGCCGTCCACTACCGGGACTACGCGATCGAACTCGGCGTGCCGCCCGAGGCAATCCGAGTCGAGCCTGCGGCCACCAACACCGGCCAGAACATTGAGTTCACCCGCCGGATACTCGCTGACGAAGGCGTGGACGTATGTTCGATCCTGCTAGTCTCCCGACCATACCAGCAGAGACGTGCCTTCGCCACCTGCAAGAAACTCTGGCCCGAAGTCGAAGTCCGCTGCGTCTCTCGTCCATTATTGCTGGACGAATACATCGCAAGTATTGGCGACGCCAAGCTCGTCATCAGCATGCTCGTGGGTGACACCCAGCGTATCACCGAGTACGCCAAACGCGGCTTCGCGATCGAGCAAGAAATGCCGCCGCGGGTCCAGGTGGCTTGCCAACGGCTTATCGACGCTGGATTCACCGACCGGCTCATCTGACGACACTGTGCCCATGCCTCGGGGAACAACGGGGTGAAGAGCATCAGCTTACGTGCAGTGCCGTCCGGCTTGCTGTCCCGGCCATCTTCCCTTACGTATGGCGGCGACTATGTCGAGGGCGTGGCGTGCCGGCGCGACATTGTGCACCCGGAACACTCGTGCGCCGAGCTGCGCGCAGATCGCCAACGTTGCCAGCGTGCCCTCCAAGCGTTGCGTCACGGGCAGGTCGAGGGTCTCGCCGATGAAATCCTTGTGGGAGACTGATACCAGCACCGGCCAGTGCCGGCCATCACGATGAGTTCCTCGTCGTCGAACTCATTTGATCCGAGCCGAAATGTCATGCGGCGCGGTCAGCGGTGGCGATGCGGCCGCGCACGGTCACCATCGCCCCATGGCGTGGCACCATGGTCACGTGGCGCGGCTTGATCGGCTCGTCCGGCGTGGTGGTTGGGGACAGTTCGACCCTGCGGAGGACTTCCCGCAGCACGGTGCGCATCTCGACCTGGGCGAAGGTAGCGCCGAGGCAGCGTCGCACTCCGCCGCCGAAGGGAAGCCAGACGGCCGGGTCGGCCCGCTGATCGAGGAATCGTTGCGGCCGGAACACGTCCGGATCGGGGTAATGCTGGTTGTTGTGATGCACCAGGTTGATGCTCGGTGCCAAGATGATGCCAGCCGGGATGTGGTAACCGGCCAGCTGGACCGGTGCGGTCAGCTTGCGGGCGAATTCGAAGACCACCGGTCGTATCCGCAGGGTCTCCTTGCATACTGCTTCCAGCCAGGCGTCGTCGCCGTCCGCAGCGGCCTGCGCGGTGTGCTCAAGCAGCGCGGGATGGCGGACCAACCGCTCGAAAGCCCAGGACAGTGCGGTGGCGGTGGTGTCGTGCCCGGCCAGCAGCAGGGTGACGAGCTGATCGATGAGCTCGTCGTCGGCCATCGGGGCACCCGCGCCGTCGACATTGCGCACGATCATCGCCAGCCCGTCGGTGCGGGTCGACAGCTCCGGGTCGGCGCGGCAGCGAGTGATCTCGTCGGCGAGCAGTGTCAGGGCGACAGCCCTGCGCTGCGCGCGGCGGCGCCACACGCCGAACCGGTGTAGCGCCTCCGGAGGCGGGATCAACTCCAGCGGTGAGCCGATCTCCAGCATCGGCGGCAACGCCGCCCGCAGCGCGGCGAGCCGGCCCTCGTCGTGCACCCCGATGACGGTGCGCAGGATGACCTCCAGGGTAACCCGCTGCATCCGTGGGTACAGGGCGAACCGCTCGCCTACCGGCCAGCGTGCGACCTCCTCGGCGGTGATGGTGACCATCTCGGCGATCTGTCTGCGTACCGAGTCGCCGTGAAACGCGGGCAGCATGATCCCGCGGCTGCGCCGGTGCTTATCGTCATCGAGCATGAGCAGCGAGCGGGGCCCGACGATCGCGCTGAGCGGGGCGGCCGCCTCGCCGGCATGGAAGATTGCCGGGTCGCCCCGGGTCACCGATCTGATCTCATCCGGGTCGGTGAGGAAGACGAGCGTGCCGATCCCGGGAATTCGGATCGTGAACCGATCGCCGTAACGGCGATGGCAGGCGTGCACGAAGCGGAGGGGGTCCAACCAGATCAACCCGGCTTGCAGCAGTGCCGGCAGGGGCGGACCGGGAGGCAGCGTGCGCACCATGCCCCGGAATTATACATACGTTTGTCTAAGTTTGGTAGCATTCCGGCCATGGGACATCGGGAGGCGCTGCTCGTCGGCGCCCGGCGCTGCCTGCTGGAGCGGGGCTATGCGCGCACGACAGCACGGGATCTGGTGGCGGCGTCGGGCACCAACCTCGCCTCGATCGGCTACCACTTCGGCTCCAAGGAGGCGCTGCTCAACGCGGCGATGCGCCAGTGTTTCGATGAATACATAAAGCAGATCGACCAGAGCGTGTTCGCCGATCCGGGCTCCACCCCCTTTCAGCGAGTGCGCGCCTCCTGGGAGGTGCTGGTCAGCACATTCGAGCAGCATCGCCCGCTGCAGGTGGCTTTCGTTGAGGCGCTGGCCCAGACTGAGCGAGTCCCGGAATTGCGTGCCGAGCTGGCTGACTGTTACGAGCGGCTACGGGCCAGGGTGGCCGAGATGGTGCGCGCCTCGGTCGGCGACCTGCCGGATCCCACCGCGCGCCACGTCGCCTCGTTCCTCATTGCTGTCTACGCCGGCCTGCAAGTCCAATGGCTGCTAGACCCCACCCGAGCCCCTACCGCAGACGATCTCATGACAGCCTTAGAGCTAGCCTTTCCCGCTGCCTTAGCCGCCGAGCGATCACAACCGAGATTCGGAGCCGAATAGCGCTCTGCGCATGCCGTTTGGAGCGCCATTCGGCTCCGAATGGCGCTCCAACCTCAGGCGACGCGGCAGCTGGGGGGGCGGCCTTCGAGAAAAGCTTGGAGGTTGTCCAGGACGAGCATGCCCATGGCGGTGCGGGTCTCCAGGGTGGCGCTGCCCAGGTGTGGCAGCAGCACGGCGTTGTCCAGGTTCCGCAGCGCCTGCGGGACGTCCGGCTCGTTCTCGTAGACGTCCAACCCGGCGCCGGCGATCGTGCCCGACTGCAACGCCTTGACCAGCGCGTCCTGATCGACGACGTCGCCGCGGGCGCTGTTGATCAGAAACGCGGTCGGTTTCATCCGGGCCAGCGCCGCAGCGTCGATGAGATGGGTGTTCGACCCGCCGCCGGGCATGTGTAGTGACACGAAATCCGCGACGCCGAGCAGCTCCGCCACGGTGGCGACCCGGCGGGCACTGGGGATCCCGTGGTCGGGCTCAAAGTCGACCGGGTCGTAGAAGACCACCGGCATTCCGAAGCCGAAATGTCCGCGCCGGGCCATCGCGATCCCGATCCGGCCCATGCCCACGATGCCCAGCGTCTTGCCCGTGACGTCGGCGCCCATCATGTGGGTGGGCCGCCACCCGGTCCACCGGCCGGCGCGGACCTCCCGCTCACCCTCACCGGCCCGCCGAGCCACCATGAGCAGCAGCGTCATCGCAGTGTCGGCGGTGGTGTCGGTGAGCACTCGCGGGGTGTTGGTGACGACGACCCCCGCCTTGGCGGCGGCCTCGGTGTCGATGTGGTTGTAGCCGACCCCGAAGTTGCCGAGGAACCTTGTCCGCAGCTCACCAGTGAACAGCTCGGCCGGCAGTCGGTCGGAGACGGTCGGCAGTACCACGTCGGCCTGCTCGAGCGCGGCGCGCAGCCCCTCGCGTCCCAGTGGGACGTCGTCGGCGTTGAACCGGACGTCCGGGTAGCGCCTGGCTAGCTCCAGCTCCACCGACGTCGGCCACCGGCGGGTCACCACGATCACTGGCTCGGACACGGCGATCCTCCCCGCGGGGTTGGTTGTCCTTAACGATGATCGACAAGGGGGTTGGCCTGTCTTGAAGAGCTGCCAACTAGGCCGTGCTCGGCGAGGACGTGGGCCACGGTGGCGCCCATCGCCGAGGGGTTGGGGGCCATGGTGATGCCCGCCGCGGCCAGGATCTCGGCCTTCTCCTGGGCGGACTCGCCGACAGCGGACACGATCGCGCCGGCGTGGCCCATCTTGCGGCCCTTGGGTGCGGACAGCCCGGCGATATAGGCGATCACCGGTTTGGTCATGTGGTCGCGCACATAGTCGGCGCCCTCGGCCTCCTGCGGGCCGCCGATCTCACCTACCATGATCACGGCGTCGGTCTCGTCGTCGGCTTCGAACAGCTCCAGGTGGTCCCGGAACGAGGACCCGTTCACCGGATCACCGCCGATGCCCACCGAGGTGGACACCCCGATGCCCAGCGCCTTCATCTGAGCCGCGGCCTCGTAACCCAAGGTGCCGGAGCGCCCGATGATCCCGACCCTCCCAGGCAGGTAGATGTGGCCGGGCATGATGCCCAGCAGCGCCCGCCCGGGGCTGATGGTGCCGGCGCAGTTGGGTCCGGTCAGGGTCATCTTCTGCTGCGCTCGGTAGCGGCGCATGTAGCGCTTGACCACCATCATGTCCTGGGTCGGGATGCCGTCGGTGACGCAGACGCAGAACCGGATCCCGGCGTCGGCGGCCTCCATCAGGGAGTCCGCGGCGAACGGGGGCGGCACGAACACGATGGAGGCGCTCGCCCCGGTCTCGGCCACCGCGGCCTTCATGGTGTTGAAGACCGGGCGACCCAGCACGTGCTTGCCGCCCTTGCCCGGGGTGACCCCAGCGACCACGTTGGTGCCGTAGTCGATCATCTCCTCGGTGTGGAAGCGTCCGATGCGACCGGTGATGCCCTGGACCACCACACGGGTGTGCTCGTCGATCAGGATGGCCATGAACCCTCCGGCTGCTCAGGCGCCCACGACGGCGACGACCTTGTCGGCCGCCTCGGCAAGGGTGTCGGCGGTGATGATGGGGAGCCTGGAGTCCCGCAGGATCACCCGGCCCTGCTCGACGTGGGTGCCGGCCAGCCGCACCACCACCGGGATCTCGACGTCGATCTCCTTGAACGCGGCGAGGATGCCTTGGGCGACCCAATCGCAGCGGTTGACGCCCGCGAAGATATTGATCAGCATTGCCTCGACCTTGTCGTCGCGAAGCACTGCGCGAAATGCCTTGAGGACCCGCTCTGGTGAGGCCGCGCCGCCGATGTCCAAGAAGTTCGCCGGCTCGCCACCCGCAAGTTTGATCATGTCCATGGTCGCCATCGCCAGCCCAGCGCCGTTGATCATGCAGCCGATGTTGCCGTCAAGGCTGACATAGGCCAGTCCACGGTCGGCGGCGTGACTCTCCCTGGCATCCTCCTGGCTGCGGTCCCGCAGCTCGGAGATGTCCAGGTGGCGAAACAGCGCGTTGTCGTCGAAGGACATCTTGGCGTCCAGCGCGACCAAGCTACCTTTGGTCGTCACGGCCAGTGGGTTGATTTCCAGCATGGTGGCGTCCAGATCCCGGAAAGCTCGGTACGCTCGCCGGAACACCCGGGTGGCCTCGGCAATCTGCGCCGGTTGCAGACCTAGGGCGAAAGCGATCTCGCGGGCCTGGAATTCCAGGAATCCCGCCGCTGGCTCGATCGTCGTGCGCATCAGCGCTTCGGGCTTGGTGGCCGCCAGCTCCTCGATCTCCATGCCACCCTCGGCTGACGTGATGATGCACACCCGCTCTATGCGGCGGTCCAGCACGATGCCGAAGTACAGCTCGCGGGCGCTCTCGGTGGCTTCCTCGACATACACCCGGTAGATCAGCTTGCCGCGCGGTCCGGACTGCCTGGTGACCAGCCGCTGGCCGAACATGTTGTTCGCGACGTCGAGCACGTCACGGTCGGAGTGACACAGCTTCACCCCGCCCGCCTCGCCGCGGCCGCCGGCATGCACCTGGGCCTTGACCATCCAGGCCGACCCGCCGATCTCGGTGCACCGGTAGGACGCCTGCTCGGGGCTGTACGCCAGACCTCCTCGCGGTATGGAGACCCCGAAACGGGCCAGGATTTCCTTGGCCTGATATTCGTGAATGTCCACGCCCGCCCCTCAGACCCGGCTCGCCGCAGCGGCCCGGATCGCGTCGTCCATCGCGATCACCGTCTGGGCCATCCGCGCCGAGGCGGCGTCGATCATCTTACCGTCCACCGATGCGGCCCCCTTGCCCTGTGCCTCGGCCTCCCGAAGCGCATTGATGATCCGTTGCGCCCGATCGACCTCGGCTTTTGGTGGGCTGAACACGTCGTTGGCCAGCTCGACCTGGCTGGGATGGATCGCCCACTTCCCTTCACACCCGAGCGCTGCCGCACGCCGGGCCCCGGCCCGGAAACCATCAGGATCGGAGTAGTCGCCGAACGGACCGTCGATCGGGCGCAGCCCGTAAGCCCGGCACGCCACAATCATCCTCGACAACGCGAAATGCCACTGATCACCCGGGTAATTCGGGTTCAGCCCACCGATGCTCACCGTGCGAGCCCGGTTGCTCGCGGCATAATCGGCCACTCCGAAGTGCAGTGCCTCTAGCCGGGCCTCCGGCCGACCAGCGCTGCTCGCGATGGCCTCCACGTTCGCCATGCCCAGCGCGGTCTCGATCAGCGCTTCGATACCCACCTTGGTCTGGTAGCCCTTGGCCTGCTCAATCTGGTCGACCAGCGTCTCCACGCAGTACAGGTCGGCGGGCACCCCTACCTTGGGCACCAGCAGGGTGTGCACCCGGTCGCCGGCCTGCTCCATCACGTCGATGACGTCGCGATACATGTAGTGGGTGTCGAGCCCGTTGATGCGCACCGACACTGTCTTGCCCTTGGCCGCCCAATCGATGCCCCGCAGCGCCTCGATGACGTTACGACGGGCCTGCTCCTTCTCCGGCGGAGCGACCGCGTCCTCCAAGTCCAGGAACACGAAGTCAGCCGCGCTGTCCGCGGCCTTGTCGATGAAACCGGTGTTCGATCCGGGTACCGCCAGCTCACTACGCTGCAACCGGGGCCGGCGCATCGGGTAGAGGGTGTGGCTCATCGACCCGTCTCCTCGGCTTCGAGCACAGCGGTGCGGTAATACTCCTGGGCCGCCGCGACGCCGACCCCGAGGTCGATCTTGGCTCCGGCGTCAGCCAGTGACATCTCGGCGCTGGCCAGCGCGGCAAGGCAGGCCACCTCGTTGAGGTCACCGATGTGACCGATCCGGAACACCTTGCCGGCTACCTTGGACAGGCCGGTCCCGAATGCCGTGCGGTAGCGGTGGTAGCCGATCCGGCAGACTTCCGTACTGTCCACCCCCTCCGGCGTGCGGATCGCCGTGACGGTGTCCGAATACCACTGCGGACGCAGCGCGCACAGCGACAGGCCCCACGCGTCCACCCCGCGACGTACCCCTTCGGCGAGCCGGTGGTGGCGTGCGAAGACCTGCGGCAGACCCTCATCGAACAGCAGATCCAGCGAACAGCGCAGGCCGTGCAGCATCGGCGTGGACGGGGTGTAGGGGAAATATCCGAGATCATTGAACTTGATCATGTCCTCGAAGCTGAAGTAACAGCGCTCCATCGTCGCGGATTTGTTCGCTTCCAGCGCCTTGGGGCTGACCCCGAGCAGGGACATCCCGGCGGGCAGCATCAATCCCTTCTGCGAGCCGCTCACCGCCAGGTCGACGCCCCACGCCTGCTGCTCGAACGGGATCGAGGCCAGTGAGGACACCGCGTCCACGAACAGCAGGGCGTCCGAGCCGGTCTCGTCCATCACCCGCCGCACCGCGGCGATGTCCGAGGTCACCCCGGTGGCGGTCTCGTTGTGGCAGGCGAAGACGCCTTTGATGGTCCGGTCCTCGGTGAGGTGGCGCGCGTAGTCGTCCAGCGGTACGCCCTCGCCCCACTCCCGGTCGACGCAGATCACGTCCAGGCCCAGCCGCTCCGCCATGTTGGCCCAGAGCTGGGAGAACTGGCCGAAGCGTGACATCAGCACCCGGTCGCCCCGGTTGAGGGTGTTGCTGATCGCCGCCTCCCACGCCCCGGTACCCGAGGACGGGTACATGAAGACCCGGCCGGTCTCGGTGACGAAGATCTTCTTCAGGTCAGTGAACAGCGGCAGAACCAGCTCCGGGAAGTCCGGTGCCCGGTGATCCTGCATCGGGACGTTCATCGCACGGCGCACCGCGTCCGGGACATTGGTCGGACCGGGGATGAACAGGTGAACGGGTCCGTTGGGCATGCCCGTCACCGGTTCTCGGGGGTCGGCGCGAGCTGCGGGTACAGGGGGTAGCGCTTGGCCAGTACCCTGGTGCGCTCGGTTAGCGCGGCCCGCTTGGCATCGTTGGGATCGCCGGTCAGTGCCTCGGTGATGACCTTGCCGATCTCGTGGAAGTCGCTTGCCTGCAAGCCCCTGGTGGCCAGCGGCGAAGCCCCGATCCGCAGCCCGGACGCAACGGCTGGCGGCCGCGGGTCGAAGGGCACCGCATTGCGGTTGACGGTGATCCCGATCTCAGCCAGCCGGTCCTCGGCCTGCTGGCCATTCAGCGGCGATTCCCGCAGGTCGGCGAGCACCAAGTGGGTGTCGGTGCCGCCGGTGAGCACGTTGATCCCACCGTCGAGCATCTCCTTGGCGACAGCCCGGGCGCCGACCCGGGTGCGCTGCAGGCGTTCCCGGAACTCCGGCGACGCGGCGATCTTCAGAGCCACCGCCTTGGCGGCGATCACGTTCATCAGCGGACCGCCCTGCCAGCCGGGGAACGTCCGCGAATTGATCTTTTTCTTGAACTCCTCCTTACAGAGGATCATCCCGCTGCGCGGCCCACCCAGCGTCTTGTGCAGAGTCGTGGTGACGACGTGCGCGTGCGGGACCGGGTTGGGATACTCACCGGCGGCGACCAGGCCGGCGAAATGCGCCATGTCGACGAACAGGTAAGCGCCCACTTCGTCGGCGATCTCGCGGAAGCGGGCGAAGTCGAGCTCGCGGGGATAAGCGGACCAACCGGCGAGGATCATCTTCGGCTGGTGCTCCTTGGCCAGCCGGGCGACCTCGTCCATGTCCACCAACGAGGTCTCCTTATCCACGCCGTAGGGCACCACGTTGTAATAGAGTCCCGAGAAGTTAATCCTCATGCCGTGCGTCAGGTGCCCGCCATGGTCGAGCTTCATTCCCAGAAAAGTCTCGCCGTGCTCCATCAGCGTGCTGTAGACGATGGCGTTGGCTGAGGCACCGCCGTTGGGCTGCACATTGGCGTGCTCGGCCCCGAACAGCTCCTTCGCCCGGTCGATCGCCAGTTGCTCGGCCACGTCGACGTGCTCGCAGCCGCCGTAGTACCGCCGGCCCGGGTAGCCCTCCGCGTACTTGTTGGTGAGCACCGAGCCCTGGCAGTCCAGCACGGCCTGCGGCACGAAGTTCTCCGAGGCGATCATTTCCAGGGTGTGCTCCTGGCGGGAGAGCTCGTTGGCGAGCACCTCGGCGATCTCGGGGTCGACCTCGGAGACCGGCTTGGTGAAGAAGTCAGGGGGCAACGCACTCATCGGCGAATCCTCGGCTCGTAGGGCTGGAGCTCTGGTAGGGACGGGACCCAACTGGAGGCGACCGGCTCGCGTTGCCGTCTGCCGACACAGACCTACCGCCGCCGAGGCTCGTGACCCCCGAGCTCCTCCCCGGGCAGCATATCGGCGGGGCGCCCGGACAGACAGCCTTGTCTACCACGGTGGTTACGCCTCGTGCATGACGAGCTACTCGAGCGTCCACCAGCGAGGGCGGATTCCGACGATTATGCATGTTTCGTCCCAGCACGGTCGGCAGGTAAGCCAGAGCCACTCCATGTCGCCGTCCGGGCCTCGCGGGTGGGCGGCACCACAGAGGGTGCGCATCACGCTGCCGAGCGGCACGTTTATGTGCCGGCCGTATCGTGGCGCTGGTAACAAGCGCGCGCGACTTCGATCAGATGCCTGCTACGCCGGGCAAGCGAGGGAATCTCGCCGGCGTCGAAGCCATTCGCGATACGCATCGCGTGCCCGGGACGGCGCAGTTCCACATCCAGAGTGACGGCGTGCGCGTTCATCACGGCGTACTGAACGACGTCTGGATATGCCGGTATCCCGGCCCGAGCCGCTGGGCCATCTCATCGGCCCGCTCCCAATACGACCACGCTTCGCCGTGCCGGCCGCGCCGGGCGTGCACATAACCCACCTCGAACTGCAGCGCACCCCACATACCGCGCCAATCGTCATCGTGCGTGCGAGTCAGCGACGGCTCCAGGTGCCGCGCCCCGTCCAGCGCGACTGTGATGGCTTCCTCCCAACACCCGGAATCCCGCAGCGCGCCGGTCAGCGCCCATGCGCCACCAGCGATGGCGTACGGGTCGTCGGCTTCCTGCGCTTCGGCGACCGCCGTGAGCGCGGAATGCGCTTCGCCGGCGAAGGCTTGCACGGGAACCGCGTGACCGTCCCCGGTCAACTCGGCCAGGTCACGCACATTCAACACTTGGGCAATCCTCAACAGCATCGGTAGCCGAGGGACCTGCAACCGGCCGGTCTCGATGGCTTTGACCCATTCCGCGCTGCGCCCCACCAGCCCGCCGAGAACAGGTCGTGTCATTCCAATCCGGTTGCGAAAATGCTTGATGCGCTCGCCGGTGGGCCTACCTGTCAGGTCGCTCATGTATCATCTTTCCGGTGTGATCACGGGTATCCGGGAGAGGTGGCTTAGTCGGTCTGAATCGGATCATACTTACCTCTCTTGGCGCCTCGCGCTTGAGGCGTGGTCCCTCATGCAGATGAATGCCATGACAGCGAGTTGTCAGGTCCGCTCGGTGATCCTTCCACCTGGGGCGTCCTCGACGAGACCCCGAGTGAGGCCACCGTCGTTGCACGGCCGAACGGAGACGACCGCATCACGGCGTAGCCGTTGTCGCCCTCGGTGCGCAAGGATGTGAAGATCACCGCCGTGTACGGCGGTGCAGGCGTGACCGCCAGCTTTGAGCCGTCAATACCCATAAACGGCAGTGTGTCACGAGCACGATCCTCCTGCGGTCAGGAGAAACGGCTGACGTCTCCGGTTAGCGCCGCCCGCGGGGGCTCAGGGCTAGCTCTAGGTCGGGGGCGGCTACGTGCCAGGTCTCGGGGTGATGGGGGCACTCGAACGCGACGAGGCGGTCTGCAGAGCAGTCCACGAGTCGGTCGACGGCTCGTCGGCTCAGGAGGGCGCGCTGACCACAGGGACCGCACCTCGGGGCTGTGCTGTACCACTCCGATGCGACGCTCATGCTCGGCTGGTGCCTCCGCAGCTGGGCAGGGTGTTCGGGGGCATCGAGCTTACCGGTGGGTGTGGTCCAGCACCGGGTGGCCGCGTGCGGTCGCCGTCACGGACGCAGCCAGCGCAGAGCCGCGCCCACGTCCGCCACGATGTGCAGGTGCATCCCGGGCGACGGGGCGCCGTCGCCAGCCGGAGTGTCGCGTCGAGTGGTCTCTCCACTGCTTTCCGGGGGCACGAGTGCATGCCGGAAGCCCAGCCGGGCGGCCTCAGCCAGGCGCCGGCGTAGCCCGGTCACCTGCCGGACCTCACCGGCCAGCCCGACCTCCCCGATCGCCACTGTATGCGGTGGGAGCAGCAGGTCGCTGGCCGCTGACGCGACGGCCAGCGCGACGGCGAGATCGGCCGCCGGCTCCACCACGCGCATCCCGCCCACCGTCGCGGTGTACACGTCGGACCCTGCCAACCGCACGCCCCCGCGGCGCTCGGTGACTGCCAGGATCATCGCCACCCGGGAGGAGTCCAGCCCGCTGACCGCCCGGCGCGGGTTGGCCAGCGCGGACGCCGCGACCAGTGCCTGGACCTCACCCAGCATCGGCCGCTTGCCCTCCACCACGACGGTCACCGCCGTCCCGGGCATGGCACCGTCGCGGCGGCTGAGAAACAGCCCGGACGGATCGGGTAAGCCGGTGATGCCGTCGTCGGTGAGCTCGAAGCAGCCGACCTCGTCAGCGGTCCCGAACCGGTTCTTGATCCCACGGACCATCCGCAGCGTGGAGTGCCGGTCTCCGTCGAACTGCAACACCACGTCGACCAGGTGCTCCAGCACCCGAGGCCCGGCCACCGTGCCGTCCTTGGTGACGTGCCCGACCAGCACCACCGGCAGCCCACGCTGCTTGGCGGTGGTGATCAACACGCTGGCCACGGCCCGGACCTGGGACACCCCACCCGGGCTACCCTCGGCGTCGGGGCAGGTCATGGTCTGCACTGAATCGACGATCAACAGCCCCGGCTGCACCTCATCAAGGTGCCCGAGCACCGCGGCCAAATCGGACTCGGCGGCCAGGAACAGCTCGTCGTGCAGCGCGCCGGTGCGCTGTGCCCGCAGCCGGACCTGGCCCGCGGACTCCTCACCGGTCACGTAGAGCGCGCGCCTGCCGGCCACCGCGCAGCGATGCGCGACCTCCAGCAGCAGGGTGGACTTTCCGACCCCGGGTTCACCGGCCAGCAGCACCACCGCGCCAGGCACCAGCCCGCCACCGAGTACCCGGTCGAGTTCAGCCACCCCGGTGGCCGTGGCTTGTGCGGAATGTAGATCAACCTGGGAGATCGGGCGGGCCGGGGACGATGGAGCGCCGGCCGCTATCCGCGTCACCGGTCGCGCACCGGCTGCGGCCACGCTACCCCACGTCTGGCACCCTGGGCAGCGCCCGACCCACTTGGCGACCTCGTGGCTGCATTCGGTGCAACGGTGGGTGATGTGGGCGTTCGCCGGGGACCTGGCCATGGCCATGGACGCTATCTGGCCGGTCCGACAATTCCGCCGCGCGGCTCAGCCGTGCCCGCCGTGCTCGCTCTGCCCGCTGCTCTCGTTGACGCTCTCGCTGACGTCGCTGGCCGAGTCCGGAGGTGCCGCCATGGGGACCGGGACGGTCAGTTCGCCTGCGTCCCGGAACGCGAACGTGACCGGGGTGTTCAGCCCGGCGCGCAGCGGCCGGCTGGTGATGAGCACGATCCGCAGCTCTCCGACGACTAGCGGACTGCGCGGCTGGGCACCTGCTGGGGTGGCGCCGACGGTGCTGGTGACGTTCGACCCGGGGGGGATGGTGCTGGTGCCCATCACGAGCACCTGGTCGGCTGCCGGGCTGCGCACCCGAATCAGCTCATCGGCACGGATCCCCTGGTTGATAATGGTGAGCAGGACCGGCACGGTCGACCCTGCTGGATAGGTTCCACTCTGGCCAGGCGGCAGCGGGATCAGCACGTCCCGCAGTGCGATGTCATTCCCGACGTCACCGTAGGCCCCGTCCACGGCGGCAACTTGGCTGTCGGTCTGGGTGATCTGGCCCGCACTGCAGCCGACCAGCGCCAGCGCGGTGGTGCAGCAGGCCACGATCAGGGCGGTGACTGCAAGAGGGCGCCGCTGAGATCTGTGTCGGCGGCTCACGGGCAGAGTCCTCCTCAGGGTCTTGCTCGGGCGTGCTCGCCGAACGTGCGGCCAGCCTGATCTGACCAGCGCGAATTCTATCCGCAGGTGCAGGGCTCGGGTGCACCCGGCCTGCCCGGTGCGGGTCCGGTATCGGGCCGGTGTTTGTCTACAGTGGAGTCACCTTGAGCTGCGAGAGCGCAGCGTTGCGTGGTGGGATTCCGTTGTCGATCCCCTGACCTGCGACGACGCTGCGATCCCCGGCGCAGGACGATTTCCAGGCGTGGTAGCCTGGATGCAGCGAAAGGGGCAGAGGACACATGGTTTTTAAGGTCGGAGAGACCGTCGTCTACCCGCACCACGGAGCCGCTCTCATTGAGGCCATCGAAACTCGAGTGATCAAGGGCGAAGAGAAGAAGTACCTCGTCCTCAAGGTCGCTCAGGGTGATCTCACCGTCCGCGTTCCCGCTGCCAACGCCGAAGTCGTCGGTGTTCGGGACGTAGTCGGTCAAGAGGGCCTCGACCGGGTTTTCGAGGTGCTGCGTGCTCCCCATACCGAGGAGCCGACGAACTGGTCGCGGCGGTACAAGGCCAACTTGGAGAAGCTCGCCTCTGGCGACGTCAACAAAGTGGCGGAAGTGGTCCGGGATCTGTGGCGTCGCGAGCGCGATCGCGGCCTGTCGGCCGGCGAGAAGCGCATGCTTGCGAAAGCTCGCCAGATTCTGGTCAGCGAGCTCGCGCTCGCCGAGGGCACTAACGAGGACAACGCCGAGGTGCTTCTCGACGAAGTCCTCGCCGCCGCTTCTTAACCAGGCCGGCGGCTCGGGTGGCAACCCGTGCCCCGGTTCGGATCGCCGCGCTGGTGCCGGCTGCGGGGCTGGGTGTGCGGTTGGCGGCAGGGACGCCTAAGGCTTTCGTGACGCTCCTCGGCCGCCCGTTGCTCTGGCACTGCGTGCAGGGGCTGTTGGCGGCCGGATGCGTCGACTTGGTGGTCGTCGCGGTCGGTACGCAGTATCAGGACCAGGCTCGAGTCGCCCTCGCTGACGCGGGAGAGCGGGTGCGGATCGTGACCGGCGGGGCGCACCGGTCCGACTCGGTCCGCCGCGCTCTACAGAGCGTGCCCGACGCCGAAGTGGTGCTGGTGCATGACGCCGCCCGCTGTCTCACTCCGGCGGGCGTCGTCCGAGCAGTGGTCGAGGCGGTCCTGGCCGGGCAGCGGGCCGTGGTGCCGGTCTTGACAGTGGTGGACACGATCAAGCAGGTGGACCCCGAGGGTCGGGTCGTGTCGACGGTGGACCGCACGGCCTTACGGGTGGTGCAGACTCCGCAGGGATTCGCCGGGGATCTGCTCCGCCGGGCGCATCAGGCGCCGTCCGGGCCGGTGACCGACGACGCCGGTCTCGTCGAGCGGTTGGGGGAGACGGTGAGCACGCTGCCAGGCCACCCGCACGCTTTCAAGATCACTACACCGTTCGACCTCGTCGTCGCCGAGGTGGTGGCCGGTTCGCTCGCGGCCGGTCGGAGATGAGAGTCGGCATCGGCACCGACGTGCACCCGGTGCAACCCGGCCGGGACTGTTGGCTCGCCGGGCTGCTCTGGTCTGGCATCGCGGGCTGCTCCGGGCACTCCGACGGTGACGTGGCCGCGCATGCATTGTGCGATGCCGCGCTGTCCGCAGCCGGCCTGGGTGATCTGGGCGCGGTGTTCGGCACCGGTGAGCCGCGGTGGGCCGGGGCGCACGGCGCGGAACTGCTCACCGAGGTGCGCCACCGGCTGGCTACTCAGGGCTGGGCGGTGTGCAACGGCTCGGTGCAGGTGATCGGGAACGCACCTCGGGTGGGTAGCCGCCGGGCCGAGGCGCAGCGAGTCCTGTCCGACGCGTTGGGCGGCCCGATCTCGGTATCCGGCACCACCACCGACGGCCTCGGCCTCACCGGCCGAGGCGAAGGCATCGCGGCCGTCGCGGTGGTGGCGCTGCGCGCCCTGTGAGTGGCGATGCGAGCCAGAACCTGTATTGCCACTCACGGGTACGTGAGTGCGTAACGCACCCGTACCATCGCGTCGTGACCCTGCACCTGTGGGTTCGGGGTGGACGAGCAAGGGGAGCTGACGTGATGGCTGGTAATTCTCAGCGCCGGGGTGCGATGCGCAAGCCGGGCAGTAAGAAGGGTGCCGTCGTGGGCTCCGGCGGGCAGAAGTCCAAGGGGTTGCGCGGTCGGGGCGCCACACCACCCGCCGAGCTGAGGACCGGTCATCCGGCCCAACGCTTAAGCCGTCCAACCCGTCGTCAATCAGCTCAGCAGGGGGCCGGTCTGGCCCACTCGACCGCTCGGACCCGCCGTCGAACGGGTACCGAGCCGGGGGAGACCGTGCTCGGCCGTAACGCGGTACTGGAGTGTCTGCGTGCCGGGGTACCGGCCACTGCACTGCACGTCGCCATCGGGGTGGATGCCGACGACCGGGTCAGCGAGTCCGTACGGTTGGCCGCCGACGCCGGTCTGTCTATCCTCGAGGTGCCCAGAGCTGACCTCGACCGGTTGGCTGGGGGAGCGCTGCACCAGGGAATCGCGCTGCAGGTGCCCCCGTATGAATACGCGTTGCCTGAGGACGTGCTGGCGGCCGCCCGAGACTTCGGGGTGCCGCCGCTGCTCGTCGCGCTGGACGGGGTGACTGATCCGCGCAATCTGGGTGCCGTGGTCCGCTCGGCCGCCGCGTTTGGCGCGCATGGAGTGCTGGTGCCGCAGCGCCGCTCCGCGGGGATGACCGCGGCTGCTTGGCGGACCTCGGCAGGCACGGCCGCACGGCTGCCGGTGGCCCGGGCGACCAACCTGGTGCGCACGCTCAAGGACTGCGCCGCGGCCGGCTTGATGGTGGTCGGACTGGACGCCGGCGGATCACTGTCGCTGGATTCGTTCCCGCTGGCCACCGGGCCGTTGGTGCTGGTGCTCGGCTCGGAGGGGCGAGGGCTGTCCCGGCTGGTCCGGGAGACGTGCGACGCGACGGTATCGATACCCATGGCGGGTCCGGTCGAATCCCTTAACGCGTCGGTTGCCGCCGGTGTCGTGCTCTCGGAGGTGGCGCGGCTACGCCGGGCCGGCTAAGTCATGCTGGCCGCCCCCGGTTGCCGCCCCGCAAACAGCGCCGCTGTCGAGTTCGGGGTGCACGGGAGGAGAAAAACGGGCGCTACGGCATGCCGCGGGTTCGCATCGCCGGCATTGTGTGTATCTTGTCGCGGTCAGTGTTCACCACGCGGCAGTTTCGGTACGTCGCGTTCCTCTCGACAAGGAGAATCAGTACCCGTGGCTCAGAAGACCATCGTCACCCTCATCGATGACCTCACTGGTGAGGAAGCTGAGGACATTACGACAGTCGAGTTCGCGCTCGAGGGCGTCACGTACGAGATCGACCTGGCGGACGACAACGCCGCCAAGCTTCGTGACAACCTGTCGCGTTACGTCGCGGCTGCCCGTAAGACCAGTGGGCGGCGCCCGGGCACTCGTGGCGCTGACCGCTCGGGCAGCCGTGCGACCAGCAACGGGAAGGCCGTGGCAAGCGGTTACAACCGTGACACCCTCAAGTCCATCCGTGAGTGGGCCAAGCAGAATGGCCACAATGTCAGTGACCGTGGCCGGTTGCCGCTCACCGTCGTTCAAGCTTGGGAAGCGAAGCATCAGGCAGCGTCGAACGGCGGCAAGGTCCCGGCGTTCTCGGGCTAAGGACTGCCGATTTTGGAGTGTGCGGGGTTCCGGCACGATCACCGGTGGGCTGGACCCGTCGCTGAGGCTGACGGGTCACTCACCACCGGTGAATGCGCCGAGGACCCCCCGCTACCAGC
The DNA here is from genome assembly GCA_035275565.1 of Pseudonocardiaceae bacterium. Classification (GTDB taxonomy): domain Bacteria; phylum Actinomycetota; class Actinomycetes; order Mycobacteriales; family Pseudonocardiaceae. The sequence continues at coordinate 22,008 of DATEMN010000215.1, forward strand.
GTTCCCACGGCACGCCGCCAGCGCCGGAGGTCCGCTGCCCGTCCCCGGGAGTGGCGTTACCGCCTTCGGCCGACACCCGCGTAGAGGTTGGAATGATGCGGTTGGTCGCCGGGATCTTCCGGCGACTCCGGGCGCCACTGCGAGGTGTATACCAGGCCAGGTTCCACCAATTCGAAACCGTCGAACATTCGCATGATCTGGACATGGGAGCGGGGGTGGGCCGGCTCCTGGGTGCTCTTGAACACCTCGACGGCCTTGGCCATCCGCTCGGGCATACCGTCCGGAGTGAAGTGCGACATCGCTAGGTAACTGCCGGGCGCGAGGCGCTCGCGGTAACCGGCGACGATCGCCCACGGATCATCGACGTCCGGTACGAACTGCATAACACCGACCATGAGCAGGCCCAGCGGCTGCTTCAGATCCAGCAACCGGTGTGTCTCGGCAGAGTCCAGAATCGTGTCCGGCGTACGCAGATCCGCGCGGATCACGGAAGCGTTGTCATTGCCTGTGAGCAGCAGCTTACTGTGCGCGACCGCGATCGGCTCGATGTCCACGTACAGCACGCGGCAGGCTGGGTCGGCTTCCTGCGCGATCTCGTGCACATTGCCCACCGTGGGAATGCCGGAACCGAGATCGAGGAACTGCCGGATACCAGCGTCGATCAAGTACAGCACCGCGCGGCGAAGGAAGCCACGGTTGCACCGGGCCATGTCCCGAGCGGGCACCGCCGCGAGCAGCCGTTGTGCCGCTTCCCGGTCGGCCTCAAAGTTGTGCCCCCCGCCCAGCACGTAGTCATAGATGCGAGCTGAGCTCGGCACCACAATGTTGAGTCCGCGGGGTATCCAAGCCTGGTCGATAGGCTCCATGGACACCGCCCTGGGGAGGTCAGCTGATACCGCGCAGTGTAGGTGAGATTCGAGCGGATCCGAGTACTGCAACGACCAGCTGGAGCACGAGGCGGATGGCTTGAGTCACAGCGGAGTCATTGCCAAGTCATTGCGCCACGCGCTCTACTGTCCGCACCGAGGCTCTCAGTATTTGGACGAGTGTGGGCGGCAGATCCGGTAGCGTGCGCGCGGCCGGAGTACTGATCGGCGGGCGGGTACCCAGTGCCGACACCAGCGCGGCTGTCGCCGCCGGCACCAGTACGGCCGCGCCGGGCCGCCGATCGCGACGTGATGATGATCGGATCGGTGTGCCGTGTCGTTGGTCATCGGTGCTGTGGCCTCCCGCTGGGTGCCATCGCATCTGGCCCGCTGTTGCGTCACAGTTCTCGTTTAATATCGCGCCATCATCGTGAAATACGTGAAGGAGATCTGGATGGCGGGCTCGATCGTCGTGCGGCTGTTTCTGAGCTGGTGTCACACCGACCGGGCGGCAAAGGATGCGCTCATCGAGCCGCTGCTGATCAACCTGCGCATCCTCCGCGGTGTCGAGGTGCACTGGTGGGAGGACTCGCACCTGAGGATCGGTGAGCAATGGCGTCAGCAGATCCTCGCCCGCCTCGCCGCGTGCGACTACGCGTGCTGCTGTTGAGCCCCGGCTTCTTCACGAGCACCTTCATCACCGACCACGAGCTGCGCCGGTTCGTCGGACCGGGCGCCATCAGGGGTGCCCTACCGGTGGGCCTCAAACGCGTTCCGCTGGATGGCACCCGCACCCTGCACGGCGTCGACCGCCACCAGATCTTCACATCGGAGGGACGGTGGTTCAGCGAGACCAGGGGCGTTGGTCGGGAACAGTTCGTCCTCGACCTGGCCACCGCCATCCACCAGCGGGTCCTGGGAGATACATGATCAAGCCACGATTGCCGCGGTGGGCCGTAGTGCGCCATCTGGGCCAGCTTGGGGACGATCTGCCGTCGCGACCCGGCTTGCCGACGGGGCGCGGACGACAGGGTTGGCTGTGACTTGAGCACGTGGCTGCACGGGCGCCTGGCTCCGGACCGCCGTCGCGAGCACCTCGTCGCGCCGCAGGTGGGCAAGACTGATCTCGGGAGCGGCTCGCCGCCCGCGGGTGTGCGCGCACCCTCGGGCATCGCCTCCCGGCCGTCGATCGGCTGGCAGCGTGGACGACCGATCGCACGGCCCTACTGGACGCGACCGATACGGCGGCGCATCGTCCGTCTGTCGATGATGTGTTGGGCCAGGTCGTGGCCGGAGACGGTGTGCTGATCTTCGACGGGCTCGATGAGGTGCTGATGCATCTCGATCCGCACCAGGGGCAGGTGTTCACCCGGATGCTGTGACGGGCCACGGAGGACACCTGGCGGGCCGCCCGGGAGGGGCAGCCGCGGTCGGGCGCGCCCAGCAAGCTGCTGCTCTCCTACCGTACCCCTTGCTTCCGCTCGATCCGTGACGAGACCATTCACTTCACCGGACAGCACCGCGACGGTCCCGCCGCCCGTGAGTACCTCGCCTTGCTCATGCCGCCCTTCGACGAGCAGATCCGGGAGTACCTGCGAACCAACGTGCCTGAGCGGGAGGTCGACGCCCTGCCCGACACCGTCGACAGCGTGCATAACCTCCGGGAGATCGCCGAACGGCCGCTGACCCTGCGCATGATCACCGAACAGCTCACGCTGATCGAGCAAGCCAAGCTCGACGGACGTGAGGTTCATGCCGTCGACCTTTATGCCTCGTTGGTCGACCAGTGGCTCGGTCGCGACGATGGCAAGCATTCGCTCCCTGCCCGAGCGCTGGTGATGGAGCATCTCGCCGCGATGGAAAAAGGAGGATCTGCGTACCGCCACCTTTCTCGTCCGTCGCGACGATGACGCATTCACCTTTGCGCATACGTCGCTGCAGGGGTACTTCCTATCCCGGTACCTGCTGCGGGCGCTGGAGGCCGGCGCGGCCGACGCGCTGGAGCGGTGGGCGATGCCAGTGCCAGCCGTGAGACGCTCACCTTCCTCGGCCAGCACCTCGCGGGCTTGGACGCTCAGCGCAGGCAGGGCCGCCTGCACACGCTCGCCGCGCTGGCCGTCAACGACGGCGCAGCGGCCGTGATGACGTTCGGCTATGGACTGGCCGCCGCGCGCGGCGGGTACCCCCCATCACCGGCTGGCCGGAACCCCACTGAACGGCGCGGACCTGCGGGGCTGGCGGATCGGAGCAGACGACGGCCAGCCGCTTAACCTGCGTCACATCTCATTCGCGGGAGCGGATCTGAGCAACGCTGTCCTGGACAGGGTCGATCTACGAGACGCGGACCTCACCGGCGCCGTCCTCACCCGGGCCGAGGTGCTCGACAGTGACCTACGCGGCGCCGGCTTGAGTGAGGCCCGGCTGACCGGCACGGTGCTGCGGGACTGCGCTCTCGATGGCGCGCGCTGGGACGGCTCGACGGCCTATCGGGCTCAAGCACTCCGGTGCCGACCGACGAATGGTCCAGACAGAGCAGGCTGGCTCGTCACTCCCGACCCGGGAGCGAACATCGAACAAGCTCGTTGTACCTCCTTCACCGGCCACACCGGCTGGGTGGTGGGTGGGGTGTTCAGCCCGGATGGCGCTCGCGTGCTCGCCACCAGCGGCGACGGCACGGCGCGGATCTGGGACGCGGCCAGCGGAGAGCAGATCCCCTGGCAGCTGGAGCAGCTGCCAGGGGGGAAATCGCCCTCTGGTCTGTGCCGGATCACCGCCTGCTCGGCGTCTCCTCCGGTGTCTGGCGCTGGCTCGGCTGGCTCGTACCCGTCGACGGTGTCGTCACCAGCTCCCGGCGGAGACCTTCGGCGACCTCCGCCCGCTCACCGGGCGGGTAGCCCCGGGCGTGCGGATTTTCCCGCACCTCGGCTCAGCAATCCCCGCGGGTGACGGTGACGTCGGGTTCCTGCGCTGTCGCATCTGCATGCTGCGATGGCAGGAGGCGTGCCAGCAGGCTCAGGTTGTAGTTGCCCAGCGGGTTGACACCGCATGTCGTCGCCGACCTTCGCAGGAGCTGCCCAAGGTTGGGCCGGTGCTGTTGACCACGGTGTGCTGTTATGGCAAGTAGGCCCGCAAGTTCCTTGCTGACTTGCCCGAACCGCTGGCTGTTGCCCTGTACCGACTGGATGCCGGGCAGGCCACCTCATTCATGATCGACTACTGTCGTGACCGCAACACGGACTCGGCGAAGGCGACGGTGACTGCGGTGCGGGTGTTGCTGCCCGCACGGCCACGGAGTGCTGTTCATCAACCCCACCGGAGGGGCTGTGGTGGCTTACTGCCGGAGTGGGTTGTGTAGTGGTTTGCGGTGGGGGTCGAGAATGGCGGGTGGTCGGAACTCGACACGATTTCCCCGTATGGTGATGTCCCATTTGGTAGCGTGCACCCAGCGGTGATGGGTGGGGCAGAGCAGAACGCAATTTTTTACTTCAGTGTGACCGTGGTGATTCCACTCGCGGACGTGGTGAGCGTGACATAATACGGGCGCACGATCACAGCCCGGAAAAGTGCATCCGCGGTCTCGGGCGACCAGCGCTCGGCGGATACCGAGAGGTACCGTGCGCATCGCGCGGCCGACGTCCAACGGCTCACTGTCACCGCCCATCACCACCGGGATGACCTTACAATCGCATGCCGCTAACCGGGTTTGGGCTGCTGACAGTCGCTGGCCGTAGTCCAGGGTGGCCCCGGACAGTTGTGTGATCAGGATGTCGTAGTCCAGGGTGACCGTGACGTGTGGCGGTTCCCCGCCGGCGGTGGACGTCTGGTCGTTGCTGCGGGCGAGGTCGCAGATCTCGATGAGAGCGTCGGCGTTGCGTTGGGCTGTGGTGCGAGGGTCGGGGATGTCCTGTGCCAGTGGGCGGGGCTTGGCGAGTTGTTCGATCAGCCCGCGAAACGCGGTGCCGTGCAGGGCATCAAGCCAGCCTTCCAGGCTGATCCCGCCATCGCGGCGATCGCGGATGTGCAGTTCACCGGCGGCGGGGCAGGGGTCCTCGGGCTCATCAGGGGGTACTGGGCCGTCGGGATCGAGCTGGTCGATGATGCGCCGCGCGATCACCCTCAGCCGCCGCGGGTCGAAGTTAAGGGCGTGCTCGGCCAGCGTCGCCGACAGCAGTCGCCAGGTGGTCCCGAATCCCTGCTCTGGAGCCACTTTCGCGGTGTCCAGCCCGGCGACGAGTTCCAGCATTGCGGCGTGGGTCTTGCGGGTCAGTACCTCGATACCACATATCGCGTCGAGTAATTCTTGCCCGCACAGCGAAGGGACCGATTCGCGTAATGCGTCGACGCAGGCCAATGCCGCCTGTAGATCGTCGCAACCACCCGGTCTCATACCCCGATCCTGTCGAGGCACCCTGACAAAAACACCGCTTACGGAAACCGCGAAGAACAACGATGCGACGAACGGTCGACATGTGGCGACCAATGGCGCCACAACAGTTTTCCTCGTGCCACGAACCGGACCGGTTCTGTATCCTCACCTGTGCTCTGAGCCTGCAGTAGTGGTCGGCACTCATTGCCCGGCTGTCGCGGCGCTGGCGTTCCTCGGCGCTGTCGCACCTGCGGTGCGGTCGGTTTGTCACCGAGCAGCTGTCCATCCCGGGCCACTGCGGCCGGTGCCAGAGGTGATCAATCACAGGTTCAGACACGTTCCGCGGGCACGCTGTCGGCACAGATGACGGGCCTGGACGAGGGGAAGTTATCCCCACAGGTTGCGGGCGAGGTTGCTGGCCGAGAGCAGGGTGTGGGGGTGCTCTTCACTCAGTACTTGGCGCCGTCGGGTCAGGGTGTCCTCATCCAGTCGCCGCGCTGCCTCATACTGCCCTAACCCCCGCAGGTTGGAGGCAAGGTTGCTGGCCGAGGTCAAGGTGTGGGGGTGTTCTTCACCCAGCGCCTCACGGCGGAGTTCCAGGGCACGCTCGATGAGCGGCCGGCTCGCCGCTGGTTCTCCGCGGTTCTGCAGGTAAGTCGCGGCGCGGTCGAGCAGCCACGCGACGTCGTCGGCGGTGTCATCGAGAGCGCGGCTGGCGTCGGTGGCAGCCAGCGCGTGGGGGAGTAGCCGTCGCCATTGCGGCCAGGTGTCGAGGTTGTCCCACGGGTTGGGTGGGACGGCGGCGCGCAGGAGCCGGACCGCAGTCACAGCCAGGTCGGCCTCGGCGGCTGACCGGGCGCGCAGAATAGCTTGGACGAGTCGGT
>DATEMN010000216.1:0-8381 GCA_035275565.1 Pseudonocardiaceae bacterium
GGCCCGGTGGTCCCGACGACGACCACTCCACTATCAGCGGGCGCCACTTCTGCCTGCCCATCCGCGCTGGCAGGCTCCACACGCCGAACCGCAGCCGTGCCGCCCGGGAAGCGAGACGCCGGGGCACGTGGCCGGGTGGGCTGTAGCGTAACCAGAGCGCGAAGGTGCACAGCGCCCTCAGCTGCTCTCGCGGCTCACCCTGATCAGCCGGGGGGAACAGGGTCCGCGGCTGGTCCAAGGCACGCTCGAGGTCACTCGGCTGGATGATCGGTTGCGGGTGGTCGGGCAGGTGCACCTGAGCACCCAGCTCGGGCACGCTGGCCAGAACCTCGATCAGGTAGCGCTCGAACACGGCTCGATCCCCGGTGGGTGACCCGCCGCTCACAGCACATTCACCATGATCAGGCCGGCTTCGCTCAGCCGATAGGTCCGAGCATTCTCTCGCTCGATGAACAGACCCCGTAGATCCTTGGAGACATCGGCGCCGACCGTGTCGCTGTCCGGTCGGGCCAGCGCCTTCAGTTTCCTGGCTTCAGCCAACAGGTTGCTCCCGATCGCGCGGACCGGAATGTCGATCACAATGCGCGGTTGAGTGGGTGTCCGGCCAAGGCTTGGATCATGGAGCGCGACCGCCCGGATCTTCGGCCGGTGCTGGGTGTCCGGCGGTAGCTCACGCAGTCGCGAATTGACGCCTTCGGCCAACACCATCAGGTACGGGATCATGGCCTTGTACCCACCGGTGAGGTGCAGGATGATTTCCCACTCGCCCCGGCCGGTCTGCTTGGCGGTGTCCGCAGCGATGCCCCCGACGGTGCCGAGGGATCTCCATGTGGTGCTGGTCGGCGGGCGGAAACCCAGGTCCAGATCGGGAATCCGGCAGACGTAGACACCGCAGGGCTCCAGCGCCGGGCGCCCGACGCTCAGCGGCTCGTGCAGGTAGTGAATGGTGCTCTGGTAACGCGCGGCGACCAGGGTGGCGGCGCGCAGACCGTCGTCGGTGTCAGTGGCGATGAACACGTATGCCTCGCCGTCGACCGCGCTGTAGCGGCGCTTGGCGGCAACGGCTGCGACCGACGTCCACTCGGCGGCCAGGCTGGCGTCGGCAGCTGAGGCACTTCGTGACACGTCGGCGAGCCCGAGGCGTTTCAGATCCAGCTCATGATTCCCGCCGGTCGCCTGCCGAAGCGCCTCGCCGACCGTGTCCGCCAGCAGCTCATCGACCGCGAGCGCCGAGCGCAGCGTGGGCAGTATCCCCTGCTCGATCTGACTCAGCAGTGAGCGCCCGACCGGGACCAGATGCAAGGTCAGCATCTCAAGTGGGCTCCTCGGGCACGACGCAGTAGCCGTAACCGGCCGCTGTCTTGCCCCCAATACCCAACTCCTCCAGCCCGCTGCTGATCAACTCGACGCAACGGCCTACGTCGCGCGGCGGGCCGAGGACGTAGGCACGGAACGAAGTCTTCTCCACCGCGAGGAACCGGACAGGTACGGGGTTGTGATACTCGGCGGGCTCCGCTGCCGGGGTGCCGGTGGTGTTGGCGCTGTCGTAGTAGGCCTTCACGTGGGGGGTCAGTACATCGAGCACCAACTCGGGTGGCTCGGTGGGCACACCGTCCCAGATGAGCACCGAGCCGCGGTGCGCGGTGGATGGCCGACCCGGGCGGGGGGTGCCGAACAGCGTGTCATCCAGCTCCGACCAGCCGGCGAGCTGAGCTGCTGCTGCGGCGAGGCCCTTCAGCGCAGTTCCCGGCAACACCGGTACGCCGTAGGTGGGTGAGAGGGTGAGCGCGGTCTCGTGCACCGAGTCCTCCCCGTGGCCCACGACGAGACGCCACATCGGCTCGATGAGCATCGAGCGCCAGATCAATCCGGGGTGGCGCGCGGCCAATGCCGCGGCGGCCGCCGCACGGCGGGCGTGCACTGCGGGCAGCAGGTCGGAGGGCACCTTCCGGCACGCGGTGGTGACGGCCCGCAGATGCGCTTCGTGCAGCGCGGTCTGCACGTCGTCGCGGGTGTCGGCGAGCCACAGCCGGTGCAGCAGCAGACCGGGGTTGATCGTGCCCAGATCCCCGAACCGGAGGGGTGCGGCGGGGTCGCGCCGGGCGGAGCGCAGCCGTTCTTCGATCCTCCGGGTGAGCCGGGCGACCTCGTCTTCCAGGACGTGGCGCAGCACGCCGTGCACCGTCACGCCTTCTCCTTCTGGGCGATCACCTTGGCCTGCGCCAGCCGGGACAGCCACAGCGCGAGCATCGCTGCGCGGGTCTCAGCCAGCACGTACTGCGGGCCGGTGGCCTGGGACAAGGCGTCCAGTGTGAGGTTGGGATCCGGATTCGGGTCGATGCCCGCCGCGCCCGCCGCCTCGTCCAGCAGGGTCTTGGCGGTCAGCCAGTAAGCGTCGCTACGCTCGTGGTTCTTGGCTTTGGCCAGCAGGAACGCGCAGGTGGCGGCCAGACCGCTGGTCTGCAGCATGGCGGGCAGGCCACGCATCCTGGTGCGTAGCTCGTCAGTAATGTCCTGGTCCCGCAGCGCATTGGCAGCGGCGCGGGCCAGACCATGATCAACTCGTTCAGCCACGCTTCCTCCCGGCTATCGTCGCTGGGCTGGGCCGGTTCAAAGGCGTTGGCAGCGGCACCGGTGCGGCCGGAACGGCTGCTTCGACGGCCGCGGCTGATTCAACGACCGGAGCTGGCGCGACGGCAACGGCTGGTCCGATCGCGGCGGCCGACGAGGTAGCGGAGTGCAGCCGGCACCACAGCACACCCTTGCCGATCGTCTCGTCGCCGCCCAACTGGATGGGCCGGCCGTCCAGGAGTTCCGCGAGCCGGTCTAGGTGCTCATCAGCGCCAGCAAGCAGCGTGGCGAGTACCGTCTCGGCCGGAAGATGCTCGGAGTAGAACGGGCCGTGCGCGACCGTCTTGGACTCCTCCTCCAGCTGGACCCGGGCGACCACGTCGGTGCCCATCTGGGCCAGCCCGGTCATCGTCGAATCCTCCACCAGCAGCAGATCGTCGGACATCTTTTGCCGGGTGAAACCGAACGCGGGGTCGTCGGGGCACACCAGTCGAGCCAGCGCGGCGCCGATCGTGCCCGCCTGCGCGTCGGCCCGGATGTTCTGGAAAAACGGGCCGATCACCTGCGTCCCCTGCCATCCCGGGGTGCCCAGGCCGTAGCCGTCGGTGAGCCCCACGGTGAAGGCCGCGCCTGGGTCCGCGCCGAGCAGGCGCAGCTTGCGGCCGAGCCGGCTGAGCAGCAGCGGGGTGGTCACCCAGGCAAACACCTCCCGGAGCGTGGCCGCCGGGAACAGCAGCAGTTGGGCGTCCCCCACTGAGATCGCACCCTTGGTCAGCGCGCCGCCCACGTCACCGTCGGCGGCCCCGGCCAAGTCGTCCTCGGCCGAGTCGACCCGCCGGGGCGGTCGCGATCCGAACGCCGCCACCTCGTCGTCGAGCCCGGCGTCGCGCCAGGCCTGACGCAGCGCACCCTTGAGACTCTGTCCCCAGATCACCGGCAGCCCGGTGGCCGCTTCGCGCTGGATCGGCAGGTCCACCGCGGCCAGCGATTCGGGGCCGCCGGCGTGCACCGGCGTCTCAGCGAGCAGGGTCAACAACCGTCGTTCCATTTACCATCTCCCGGCTAGACAGGTACCGAACCCGGCGGTCACGATGGGCAGCGGCGACTGGTTCGGCAGCAGGCCGCCGTGGTGGCGCCGCGCCCATTCCTTCGCCTTGGCCGGCGATTCGAAGGTCAGGAAGAACACCGACCCCGCCGGAACGGCCCACCTGAGCAGCCGGCTACTGGCGAAGTCATCGCCCGGGCGAGCGCTGGCCACCGGATGGGGACCCGCGACCGCGACGGCGGAGAGCTTCGCCTCCGAGGGGCACCGCCACCGATCCTGAAGCAGCGCAGGTGTGACGAGGTAGACCGTGAGCCTGCCGCAGGGGAAGTCCGCCGGAGGATCGGGCAGCACCTGCCCCGGCACCACTGTCACCTCGGCTAACCGGCCGCGACCGCCGAGCGGGACGACATCATCGCGGATCTCCAGCGGCTCGTCGTCCACGCAGCCGACAAGAAATCGGGTGCCCTCGCGCGGACGCAGTTGCGTCATCGTGTAGAGCAGGCCCGGGGCCGCAGTGCCGGCCAGCGGTCCGCTCCAGTGCCGGGCGAGGCCCAGCCGGGTTTCCGGCACCCATGCTGGGTCGGTCCACAGCGGTGGCTCCGGCACGTCCTGGCCGCCGGGCATGGCGCCGGTGAGCCAGTCCGTCAACCCGGGGTGGCTGATCCAGTCCGATACCGGGTCGCCCTCGCCAACGAGGTGATGGCTGAGCCGCTGCCGGTCGTCGACGTCGAGATCGGACCTCGCGGTGGCCTCTCGCTCGGTGACCTCCAACCGCCGGACCGTCGAACCGTCGCGGACGATGTCCTGCGGGGCGGGGAACATAAGGCCGTCTTGGGTGCCGATGACCGGGCCGACGATGTGGCGTGCGACTTTGCGGCCGAGTGCGGCGCCCACCACGCCGCCGAGGGTGTTCGGCGCCGGTGGAACGGACCTGGCGGAACTGGATACCCCCATCTGGAACGGACGCCCGTCCCGCACCATGATCGTGTCCAGCGGCGTGACCGCGAGCCAGGTGGTGCTCACCGCGCCTCCTGGGACAAGAACCGCGCGACCAGCGCTGCGGGTACCGGCGCGATGTCGCTCCCGGCGACCGCTCGTTCGGCCCGCCCCAGGAGGTACAGGGCCTTGCCCGCTTCCGACGTCCCGCCGTGACGCTGCACCAGGCGGACGAGCTCGGCGCGCAGCAGTGCGGGGTCGTCGGCCAGTTCTCGCAGTATCGCCTCGTCGCGTTCCAGGTCGGACCCGAGCGCAGCGGAGAGGACGTCCACTTCGGGACCAGGACGGATCCGGGTCAGCAGCTCCGTCGCGCTGGCGCCGTCCTCGGTGCCCGGCGGCCACCACGGCAGGACCGTCCGCACCCGCTCTCCCCGCGCCGACGCACCAGCACCGCGAGCGCATCCCGTGATCGTCCGCTTGCGCTCGTCGCGGACTTGGCGTCCGCGATCGCCTCCCGGGCGGACCGCAGCGCGTCCTGCAACGGGTTGGACATATGCGCGAACACCACTGCGGTCGACGCGGTGATCGCGGCTCCGTCCGGGCCGGCAGTGGCGAGCGGGCCGGTGGTGGCGGCACGGACTTGCTGGCGGATGGACGCGGCAAGCCGGAGAGCTTCCGCGGCCGGGCAGAAGGCGAGGAAGTCATCGCCGCTGGCATAGACGAGAACCGCGAGCGGGTGCTGCCCGCTCAGGAGCTCGGTTTGCTGCGTGGCGAGCACGCTGAGTTGTTGCGACACGCTGCGCTGCCGGTCCAGGTCGAGCCGTCCCAGCGCCTGGCCGAGCCGGTCGAGGTCCTGAACGACGACCGCGAAGTACGAGCTTGGCGCGGGGATACCGGCGTTGCGGGCGATGGCCGCAAGCGCGCGGGCCGCTTTGCGAGCGTCACGAACGGTCCGTTCGTCCGGTACGGTGCCGCACTCCCGGGCTATCGCCTCGCCGTCCCACCGGTCGGGAGTCACCCAGGCCCCCAGGCGGCCAGCGAGGTGTTCCAGGCCGACGGGGGTAGGAACGTCCCGTAGCTTCGAGCGATCGGTATCCAGGTGGAGCCGGTCCAGTGCTGTGTTCAGCTCCTCCACCGGGCCGCGCAGCTCGGCGGCGATATCGGGCTCGGCGTCCGCCCGCTCCAGCAACCGGCGCCGGAACGCCGAGGACGCGATGCTCACCGTCGAGGGGAAACGCTGGTTGCCCGCCCGCCGTTTCACCCACCCCGCAGCGGACAGCGCCTCGTCCCGCTCATGGGGCAGTGCGCCGCCGGGCGCAGTCACGGCCGGCAGCCCCGGCGACTGCGCACACAGCCTGCTCGGCGGGATCGTGACCGGCTCGAACGTCCGCGCGCGCCGCCGGCCGACCATCTCCCGCTGCGCGGCTTCCCAGAGCACACCGTAAGCACCATCAGCGGCCGGTCCCCTGACACTGACCCAGGCGAGATCGGGGGTACCCGGAGTATCGGGTGGTTGATCGGTCTTGAACGTCCGCTTGAGCTGGGTCTGCCAACCTTGGTTGATCTCCCGGGCGACGGCTCGGGCGACCGTCAGTCCGGTACCCGCCGCAGCCAGAAATGCGATCTTGTTGGTGACGCTCGAGGCGTCAGCGGTGACCGGAAAGATCAGCCCGCATGGCGCGGGGGAGCCGGCCAGCCGCTGCTGGACCGCTGCGGCGGCGAGCCTCGCCAGCTCTTGCACGATCCCGCTGGCACCGGCGACGTCGGCGGTGCTGCGCGACTCACCAATGAACCGCTGCACCCCGCCGAGCGACAGCAATACCAGATCGAACTGCATGCCGACGGCCCTCCGATCCTTCGCGAAATGCCCGTTTCCGGCGATCTGAACCTCGCAGCAGGACCCGAGATACCCGCGGCAGGGCTGCACCCTAGCGCGGCGGCGGGCAGCGGCCGCTCTGCGACGACCCAGCGTGGGTGGTGCGACATCCAGCACGCTAACCCCAGCGAGAATGCTGCATGATCTTCCGGTGCCCGGATCGCGAACCAGCGCTCGGTCCCCGATCCGCAGCCCGATGCGATCTTGCTGCTACCCACCTCGTTCGACGGGACCTGGATGCGGTCAGTTGAGGTGGCTCGGGCGCTCGGGCTGTGAGCGATTCCGGACCATCCACCATTCGCTACGACCCGAGAGCCTAGAAGGAGCTGGCCAAGCTGGACCGGCCGGTGGCTCGTCGGATCGTCAAGTTCGTAGACGCGTTGAGTGCTGATCCGCGACCTCCGGGTTGCCAAGCCCTCATCGGCTATCCCAACTATGTCGCATCCGCATCGGAGATTACCGAGTCGTTGACACCGTCAAAGATGCCGAACTTGTGGTTCTCGTACTCCGGGCCGCTCCCGCAGCGAGAGCTACTGCAACCTCTGACCGCACCGCCGTGGCTGGTCGTTTGGCGTGCGTGGCGGGTGGGAGCGCTCGGCCGACGAGGACTTTGGCCGGTTTCCCGGCCTCGTCTGGAGGGATCCACTACGGCGGTCGGCGATCCTCTTGGGGCAGGTCGCCTCGGTGCGCGCCACGCCGTCGTCTCGCCCTTCTACCAGGACACAGTCGGGTAGGTGGATACTCGGTGGATGAGCGTGGCGACGACGAAGATCGAGCGTTCCGGCCCGGCCATCCGAGCAGCGCTTGCCGAGTTCGCTCCCGATGAGTGCGCGCTGTTCGAGACCGAATTTCAGCGGGCCATGGCGCGGGCTTCCGAGACCTTCGAGCTCGCTCCGCTCGACGCGGTCGTGGATCGGTGGTGGGGTATCGCCGCGATGCGGGCCAACCCGCTGTCCGAGCAGGAGCGTGCGCAGGTCGAACGAGCGAAGACCGGTGACTTCACCGGGCTGTTCGCCCGCGACGAGCGTGGGAACTGGGTCCAGCTGTAGATGCCCCGCTACGGTCCGGTGTGGTTGGAAATCGCGCTTGAGCAGTACGCCAGCCTTCCGGCCGAGGCCCAAGAGCAGATCAACGCCCGGGTGAAGAAGCTGCTGGAGAATCCACACCAACCGCGTTCCGCCTACGATGAGCGGACCGATCAGTGGACCACCACCTACGGCGGCGGCGCCGGGCTGATCGTTTACGCGGTGGTCCACGAGCGACTACGGGTGATTATCCTGCGGTTGGTGTAGCGCGACCCGATCTGGATGCATCTCTCTGCTGATCGCGGCCGGTCAACTCACAAGCGCAGCTCGTGGGTGCCGTCGGGGAGGCGGCGGGTGATCCCACGGCGGGCGAGGTGCTCCATCAGGGGAGCGGCGACGCGGCGGGTGGTGTCCAGGGTCTGGCGGGCCTGGCTGAGGGTGAACGGGCTGGGCAGGCCGCGCAGCCGCGCAAGAGCGTCATCATCGGCGCCGGGCGCGAGGTAAATCCCGTCGGCGATCTTGAGTAGCTCACCGGCGCGCACCGCGGCGGCGAGCTGTTTGGCCCCCAGCCCGAGCTCGGCGAGCCGGTGCGCTTCGGGGGCGGCGAAGGGCCGTCGGGCGAGCTCGGCGCGGATCTCGGCGATGGCGCTGCGCACCGCGTCGGGCAACCCGATAGTCGGCCCGCGGAGGTGGACCCGCCCGTCGGCGACGGCCAGGTGCGAGCCGAGCAGGAGTTCCACCAACTGCGTGTCGGGCATGCCGGTGACCTGCCGGGCAGTCTCCAACGGCATCCCCGGCTCGAGCGGGTTCGTGGCGGCGCGCTGCGCCACTGCGGTGGCAAGCCGGCAAGCCTGCTGCGCCTGCAACCCGGGGTCGAGCAGCCAGCCACCCCGTTCGGCCGCACCGGACGGCACGGCAGCCCCCATCG
>DATEMN010000217.1:0-2951 GCA_035275565.1 Pseudonocardiaceae bacterium
CACCGGCGAATCCAAGGTGAACTCGCCGGACTTGGACACCGCCTGGGCGCAGGTACGATCCGCCGGATCCTGGCCGCTGCCCGCTTCGGGCCGGCACCACGCCGAGCAGACACCGGGTGGCGAACCTTCCTGCGTGCACAGGCCACGGGGTTACTGGCCACCGACTTCTTCACCCTCGACACCATCACCCTGCGCCGACTTTACGTCCTCTTTGTCATGGAAGTACACACCCGCCGGGTGCACGTTCTCGGTGTGACCGCCCACCCGACCGCAGCCTGGACTACCCAAGCCGCCCGCAACCTGCTGATCGACCTAGGCGAGCAGATCACCGCGTTCCGCTTCCTCATCCGCGACCGGGACTCCAAGTTCGCGGCCACCTTCGATGCCGTCTTCACCTCCGAAGACCTCGACGTGATCAGGATCCCTCCCCGGACTCCACGAGCGAACTGCTATGCCGAACGGTTCGTTCGTAGCATCCGCGAGGAGTGCACGGACAGGCTACTGATCTACGATGAACGACACGCCCGCACCGTCCTCGATCAGTACGTGCACCATTTCAATGACCACCGCCCACATCAAAGCCTCAACCAACACCCACCCCACTACGACCCGGCCACCGTGATCCCACTCAATGCCCCGATCCTGCGACATCGAGTTCTCGGAGGAGTGATCAACGAGTACCGGCGAACAGCATGAATCGACCAACAAAATCCCTGGTCAACAGCGATGCGTCTAATTTTGGCACGGTACACGGTTGGTCACGCCAGGCACGATCCTGCGCTGGCATCGTCGCCTGGTCGCCAAGGAGTGGACGTATCCCCACCGCGTCGGGCGCCCACCCCTCGAGGACGCGATGGCTGTGCTGATCGAGCGTATGGCCAGGGAGAATCAGAGCTGGGGATACCAAAGAATCCAGGGTGAGTTACTCAAGCTCGGCCATCGTGTGGGAGCGTCCACGATCCGCCGTGTCTTGCAGCGGTTACGGATACCGCCGGCACCGGTCCGAGACACCGACGCGACCTGGCGGCAGTTTCTGCGTACGCAGGCGTCGACCCTGTTGGCCTGCGACTTCTTCCACGTGGACTGCGCGGTGACGCTCCAGCGGATCTATGCGTTCTTCGTCTTGAGGTGCCCAGCCGATCGGTACATCGGCTGGGCACGACCACTCATCCCGACGGCCGATGGACCACCCAACAGATCCGCAACCTCGTGATGGACCTGGGCGATCACGTCACCCAGTTCCGATTCCTGGTCCGCGATCGGGCCAGCCAGTTCACCGCCTCATTCGACGCTGTTCTCGCCGATGTGGGTATCCAAATGGTCAGGATTCCCCCACGTTGCCCACGGACGAACTGCTTCGCCGAACGATTCATCCGCACCGTGCGAGCCGAACTCACCGACCGTGTGCTGATCGTCAGCCAGCGGCACCTGCGCGTCGTGCTCAATGAGTACGTTCGCCACTACAACGATCGACGACCCCACCGCGTCCGCGACCTTCGCCCACCCCAACCGACCCACCCCGTCGCAGACCTCCGCCACGAACGGATCACGCGGCGACCAGTCCTGGGTGGCTTGATCAACGAGTAAGAACGGGCAGCATAAAACAGCTGCTCAACACAGCTGGCCGACTTCTGGAACCTGTGGGGCTCAAATATAGGATTGTGGTGTCGTGACCTGCGGGTTTGATGGCGCCCGTGTTGGATCATGCGGTGATCTGATACTCACTGGTGAGCCCGTCGAGGATCGGTTTGCGGCTGATCTGATGGTCGGCGAGGTTGATCACTTGTGGAGGTTGGGTTTCGGCTTGGGCTGGTGCGAGTTGTGTGAGCGTGCGGTGTGGCCGCGCGGTATTGAAATAGTGGAGGTAGAGGTTGAGGGTCTGCCGTAGGTGGCGTTCGTTGACGATCAGTATCCTGTCGAGCAGTTCGCGACGTAGCGTTCCGATCATCCGTTCGCAGATCGCATTCGCCCGCGGCGCCTGAGGTGGACTGGTCAGGATCCAGATGCCCTCCGCGGCGAAGACCGCATCAAACGCCCTGGTGAACCGGGAGTCACGGTCTCGGAGCAGGAATGTGATCGTGGTGGCGTGCTCGCCGAGGTTCATCAGCAGGTTGCGGGCGGCTTGAGTGGTCCACGCACCGGTTGGATGCGCGCTCACCCCCATCAGATGTGTCCGGCGGGAGCCATGCGCGACGGCGATCAGGGCGTAGATCCGGGTGAGAAAAACGGTGTCCACGTGCACGAAGTCCACGGCGAGGATGGCTTTGGCCTGCGCGGTGAGGAACTGGCGCCAGGTCGGACCCGACCGGCGCGGTGCGGGGTCGATACCGGCATCGTGGAGGATCTGCCACACCGTGGAGGCGGCAATGCGATGGCCGAGCCGGACCAGTTCGCCCTGCACCCGCTGGTGCCCCCAGGCCGGATTCTCGGCTGCCATGCGGATAACAAGCTTCTTGATCGCCGCCGCGGTCGGTGGACGTCCGGGTTGGCGGCCTGCGGTGTAGTCCCACTTGCGCGAGACCAGCCTGCGGTGCCAGGCCAGGATCGTGGCGGGAGCGACGGGGGGATCCCGGCCCAGCGGCGGTGCGGCAACAACCGGGACAAGGCGGCCAACCACATTCGGTCGGCCGGCGTGTAGCGGACCCGGGAGATCTGTCGACGCAACACGGCGTTCTCGTGGCGCAAGACCAGCAGTTCGGCATCCTTACTCAGATCTCGACGCACCAGCACGACGGTCAGACCGAGCAGCCAGCGCACCAGCTGATACAAAATCGACAGCAACATCCGACGATCATCCATGACCGACCGGAACACGAGGACCGCAGGTCAGGACACTACATCGAGTATTCGAGCCCCACAGAATTCTCTATTTCCGCAGGTCAGCAGAGTGTGTAGATAATCCTGCGGGAGAAGTGGCACGGGACTGTAATCTCAACGGCACCTCTCTTGAG
>DATEMN010000218.1:0-13760 GCA_035275565.1 Pseudonocardiaceae bacterium
CCGATCGTCGTGCCCGGGTCGAACTGCCCACCGGCGACCTGGACCCGGCCAGCGGCCGAGCGCGGTTGACCTACCGGCGGGCGGCGGAGTGCTTCGAGCAGGCCACCGAGAAAATGCCCGGCGGACCGTGGGAGTTGCACCAACTGCGGCACTCCGCACTCACCCACGCCGCCGAGGACGGTGCCAACACCTCCACCCTGCTGACCTACTCCGGCCACACCAGCATCGCCTCGCTGGCCCGCTACGCACGGGTGTCACCGGCGGCCCTGGCCCGCTGGCAGGAAACCCGCGACCCGGCGGCGCGACGCCGATGACCAGAAAACGAGGAACGATGGCCAGCGGAAGCGCGGACGCGAACACCTGGTACTGGCGAGGACGACAACGCGGAAGCCTCATTAGGATCGAACCGGTGCTGCGCGACCTTCGCAGCAACCTCGGTTACTGACCGCTGCTATGGAGGATGATCAGGTCCGCTGGTCAGATGAGTCTGGGATGCGGCACTGGCAGATCGCGCGTTCGCTTCGATGTCATTGATGAGTTAAGGCCACTGGGTATCCGCCGATCGGCGGATCTGCTGGGTGCTGCACAGCCGACCGAGCGGGTCCGACTATCCCGGACAAACCTGCTGCGCCAGGGTGCGGACCGGCAGGCTGGCACGTTCATCGGGGGTGAACTGGCGGTGGCCGATGATGCGGCAAAGGTCGCGCTCCCACGCGGCGGGGTCGAGGGTGAGCGTGCCGCCGATGCCGTTCTCGGCGGCGTAGATCACGGTCCTGCCGTCTCGGGAGACGTTGATGAACGAGTACGGGCTCTGTTGACGGCTGCCGTCGGGGGGGCCGAATTCGTACGAGTCCACGGGGGCTTGCTGCCCGATCTGGTAGATGCGGATGGAATTGTTGGCCGCGATGATGTACCGGCCGTTCCCGTCGAGGAAACTGGCGTACCACGGCTGGCTCAGACTGTGGAGGGGCCCCAGTTCCCGGCGCGGCGGATCGCGCTGCCACAGTTCGACGATGGATGCCTGACGCAGCAGGGCGAGGTAGCGGCCGCTGGAATCGAATTGGATGCCGATGAGGTCGGTGGCGGTGGTGTCCACTGTCGTGGCAGTGCGTCCGGTGGTCAGGTCGACGACGCGGACGGCCGGATCACCGGGGATGATCACCCCTATCTGGTTCGCGGCTGGGTAAGGGCCGACTTGCGGCCGCCAGGTGGCGGGGGCACCGTCACGGCCGGGATGAAGGACACGAGTATCGAAGTGGGCGAGTTGCTGACCGGTACGCGTATCCCATTGCTGCACCTGTGTGCCGGAGACGGTCACGAGGTGTCCTGTCCCGTCGAAGAAGTAGGTGAAGTTGTTGTCCGGTGATTGCTTGCGTCCCGTGAGGATGAAGTCGCTGGCGGTCGTTGGCGGGGGGCTGGGCGGCATGGGCGTGGTGATCCGGGTGGTTTGCCGCAGGGTGGTGGTATCGCGGACGGTGACGACATTGGCGGCGTCTCGGGTGGCGACCAGGCCGCCGTCCCCGCTGAGTGCGAGGTGGTTGGCCGAGTTCGACGGGGGGTTCGGTGGGGGCGCCTCGGCCAGTACCCGGTCGCTGTCGGCTGCTGCGGGCCGCAGTTGCAGCGAACCGTCTTGCAGGAGGCTGATTGTCTTGCTGGCGTCATTGGTGAGCACCTGTTCGGTGACGGTGAGAGTCTGTGATCTGGGGGGCGGTTCGGTGTCGGTGAGCAGCTCGATGTAGGTGATCTGCGCGTCACTGTGACCGGCAAGAAGCAGCTTGCCCCCGGCCGAGATCAGCTCTGGGACGTAGGGAAATAGTAGGCTGCCGAGGTCCTTGGGTTGGGACTTCTGGATGCCGGCTGAGATCTTGGTGCCCTGATCCAAGTCCAGCAAAGCCAGCAGGGAGTCGTCGCGCACCAGGATCCGCCGCCCGGTCGCGTCGGCGGCCTGCAGTAAACAGTTGAACGCCGAGCCGCTGTAGGGGCGGCCCTCTGCGGCGCCGTCGGAGATTCGCACCCGCTGCACGACAGACCGATTCGCCTGGAGGAGGTGGCAGACGGCCACCGCCGTGCGATCACCGGACATCCGGAGAAACTGATCCGGCTTTGGTGCCACCACGGTCCGTGTCTGGCCTGTGGCCATGTCGACGGCGACCAGGCCGGTAGTCAAGGCTTCCTCGCTGGTTTGCACCAGCAGGGTTCGGTTATCCGGGCTGATCCACAGCCCGTTGCTCGTGTTCGGGGGCGCGGGCACTGACCCGATGGTCCCCGTGGCCGTGTCCCACCACACCAGACGATCGATCTTCCGCTCGCCCGGCGTCCCCTCTGGATGGTCGCTTGCGGGGACGGCGATCAGCTTTCCGTCCGCGGACATCGCCGCCGAGTCCGCCCGATGGTTGAGGTAGGCACCTAATCCTGTCACCTTGGGCAGCGTGTGCACCGGCCCGGCGGGCCGGTCGGCGTCGGCGGCGTTCACGTCGAACCAGCCGGCGGTTCCGTCCTCGTTGACGAACCCGGCTCGCTTTCCGTCCGGTGACACCATCGTGTAGATCACGTATTTGGCAGGGACCGGTTCGCTGCGCACCGTGCCGGTGGTGGCGTGGACGAACAACATCGCGCGGCCCAGGTTAGTACTGGCGAGGACCACGTTGCCGTCCCGGCTTGTGTGGGCCGTCGCGATCTTCCCTGGTAGACCGGAGAGCACGCGTGCGGAATCGGAATGCGCCATGTACTGCCGCAACAGTTGATTGCGCGCCTCCTGCGTCGGCGACGTGCGATACCCGGCCAACGCCGTCATCACCGACAGGGCCGGGTCCGTGGCCGACATGTCCTGCGATACTTGGGCCAGCGCACGGGAGTTGGCGAGCGCCTCACGTTCGCTGCTCTGCTGGCGCGCGTACACCAGCAGCGAGAAGAACACGGCCGCCGCCACAAAAAGGATTCCGAGCCCGGAAAACAGGGCTTTCCGCTTGCGCGTCTGTGCACGCCGGTGGATATGACCGCGGTCGAGGTAGTCGCGTTCGGCCGCGCTGAGATCGGCGGCGTGCGTGGGGAGCCATTGCCGTGCGACGGCCAGCGCGGTCTGGGTAGGCAGCAGATCTGGGGCGCGTTCGCCGCGCTGCCAGCGGTCCAGGTCATGCCGCAGGGACTCCCGCCAGTCCAGAAAGGATCGGTTGGCCGTGACTTGGCACGCGAGCCTGTCCCAGCCGGTGATCAGTGCTTCGTGGGCAAGTTCCACGGTCTCGGGGCCGTCGCCACCTGTACCGAGCCCGGCGGGCACGCCTTTGAGGACCAGCAGCCGGGTGGCGGCCAATCGCTGGGCGATGCGCCACTCTTGCTGCTCCAGCTCCGCGCGCGGCGCGATCCGGCGAGTGGCCGCCGCGGCCCCGATCGGGACCCGCACCAGTTGGGTGAGCAGGCGTTCGGCGGCCACCTCATCCTGGGCGGGAATGTTCTCAGCCCAGGCACCTTCGGCGTACTTACCGAGCGCACCGGCGACGCCGCCGATGTTCGTGTAGGCGTGGTGGGTGAGCACGCCTCTGTCCTGCCGTTCCCACAGCAGGTCGAGGGTGAAGCCGAGCAGTGGCAGGGCGCCCGGTTCGGTGCCGGTGTCGGCCAGGATGCGTTCAGCCAGGTTCGGCTGGTACCGCACGCCTGGGATCTCGTCGACCGGCCGGGTGATGATCTCGCGCAATTGTTCGGGGCGCATCGGCTCCAGGGCGCACACCCGCTTGCTCACGAACGGTCCGAGGCGCGGATGCGCCAGCATCGGTTCGAGGAAGTCGGCCCGCAGCGTGCACAGGACCTTGACCGCGGCCGGAGTGTTGTCGTCGAACAGGACGCGCACCAGCTCGTCCACCGCGGCCGGGGGAAGGTCGAGCAGTTCCTCGAACTGGTCGACCACCACCAGCAGCCGGTCATGGCGGTGCCGTTCCAGGATGCGGGGCACGATCCCGCGCAGCCCCTGCTCGGCCAGGACGCCCGCCAGGACGGAGGTCTCGGCGAGCCACTGGGTCTCCGACAGCTCAGGATCCAGCAGCGGCAGCAGCTCTGCCGCCAGGGCGTGCAGCGGGCTGGCGTGGTGGCCGGGCCGCATCGTGACCGAGCAGTCACCGGCCCCCCGCCGCCGCGGGATGACCCCAGCCATGGCCAACGAGGATTTGCCGCAGCCGGACGGCCCGACAAGAGTGGTCCACCGCTCGCCGGCCACGATCCGCGCCACCTGCTCGCTCTCGGCCTGCCTGCCATGGAACAGCGCCGTGTCGGTCTCCATAAAAGGCCGCAGTCCTCGGAATGGCGAGGGCGGCAGTACCAGTTCGCGCAGGCCCGGCCAGGCAGCCAGCAGGCCGGAGGTGGGGATCAGGTAGCTGACCGGCGGCTGGCCAGACTCGGCCACCGCCATCATGCCGACCACCCCGGCCAGCTCGTCGTCCCAGACCGGGCTGCCGCTGAACCCCGGGGAGACCCGATACCCGTCCCCGGCCAGGTCGGCCTGTACCCAGCCGTTGGCTTGCCGATGCCGCAGCGTGCCGCTGTGCCACACGCCGCCGGGGCGCCCGTCGGGCAGGCCGTAGGCCCGCGCCGGGTGCCCCCACACCCGGTCCGCCTCGACCAGCCGAACCGGCCGGGCGCCGGGCAATGGCGCGCTCAGGCGCAACACGGCCACGTCCCCCGCGCCCGAGGGCTGCGCCGGGATCCAGTGCTCGACGCTCGCCGTGGCGTCCGCGTCGGCCTGCCCCGGGCGCAGCAGTGGCAGGTCGGCCCCGATCGTGGCACCCACCGGGGGTTGGGCGCCGTCCTCGATGCCGAGTGCGGTGGTCACCACGTGCGCGCACGTGAGCGCGAGCCGACCGGTGACCAGGAAGCCCAAGCCCGCGGGGCTGCCTGACGGCGTGAAGATCCGCAGTACGGCCGCGTCCAGGGAGCCTGAGCCCATGCCCTCAGAGGCAGGAGGCATCGGTGCGGTCATGTCAGATCGGCGGTCTCAGTGACGGGCTCGTCCGGGGGCGGCTTCTTCCACGTGAGCTTGACCTTGAAGTTGGCCTGGGTCGATGCGCTGGAGATGATCACATCAGCCTTGGCGGACAGGGACAGCCCGAATTCGACTCCGATCTCGTCCGGCGCGTGTGCGATGCCGCGGAACCCCTTGGCGAAGTCCTCTGCGATCGGCCGGACCCTGGCCAGCATCTCGCCAAGTGACCGAGTGGCACGTGCCACGACCTCGCCCGGCCGAGCGACCTTGACCAAGCCGTCATCGACCTGCTCTATCTCGACCCCGACTGTCTGTGGCAACCCGTCCGCCTCACCGACCTGCAGCTCCACCAGATACGTCATGCGCGCCCTCCGCCTTTCCCATTCCCCGGGCACGACCGCGCCGGGCGTCTCAGTTTGTCGTCACCACACCCACCCCACCCCACCCGCAAACCGAGCGATATCACCGGGGTGGAGCAGCCACCAGATCCACCTCGGTCCGCACCGGATTCAGATCGGTGCGTCGTCCTCCTCGTCGGCGTCGACCGTGCTCGGGTCGCGCAACGGCCGCAGGCTACCGCCGAGGTCGGTGGACAACAGGAACGAGTACCTGCCCAGCAGGTTCACATGGTGGCGGCCGAACGGGGAAAGCCGGGCGGCGTCCTCGTCACGGACCTCGTGGCCGCCCGCCCGCAGTTCGGTGATCGCGACGTCAAGATAGCGGGTGTTGAACAGCACAATCGCGTTGAGCACGAGACCCAGCGCGCCGAGCTGGTCCTCCATACCCTCGTAATAGCGTTGGCGCAGTTCGCCGCGCTTGCCGTGGAAGGTCTCCCGGCCCAGGGAATGGCGGCCTTCCTGAAAGTGTTGTGCA
The DNA here is from genome assembly GCA_035275565.1 of Pseudonocardiaceae bacterium. Classification (GTDB taxonomy): domain Bacteria; phylum Actinomycetota; class Actinomycetes; order Mycobacteriales; family Pseudonocardiaceae. The sequence continues at coordinate 5,843 of DATEMN010000218.1, forward strand.
GCAGCGCGGCCCGTTCGGCCAAATGTGCTTGCGGGTCCTCGGGCAAGCCGAGGCTGGCCAGCACCATCGGCTTCATCGCCGTCCACGCCTCGCCTGCTGGCAGTTTCGCGCGGGGATCGCCCCACTTGGAGGAGTTGGTGGCGAAGATGTCGCGGTGGCGCAGGTGCCGGTGGAACTGCTCCAGCACGCAGAATGTCCAGGCGCGCCAGTCGACACAGCCCGGTTCCAACTCCGGTGCGCCCAGGACCAGGCGGCGCCACGAGCCCATCAGCAGGTCCTGGTCGATCTCGTCGACACCGACCTTGTTCCGGCCACCACCCCACAACCTCGGCAGGTCGCGCAGCGCGGCCAGCACCCGCGCGCCCTCCGGGGAGGCGCCGAACCGGATGACCTGGCACAGCATCGGCAGGAACGGGCGCACCGTGGGAAACCGCTTGACCAGCTCGGTCCGCCACGCCGCGTTCGCGTCGTCGTCAGCCGGTCCGGCCAGGTCAACGATGTCCGCCAGGGCCTGAGTGATCTCCGTGCGGGAGGCCACCTGTTCGATCTGTTCCCAGACCTGCGCCAGGCTAACCGGCTCGGCCTCGACTCCGTCGTGCGCGGCCTGTTGTTCGAGGTTCTCGCTGGCGCCGGTGACTTCCAGGAACACGCCCATCGCGGTGGCCATCGTGATGGATGCCTTGCCCAGCTTGGGAAAGGTGCGGATCTTCTGTTTGTTGGACTCCCGCTCGGCGCGGGCAAGCAGCTTGCTGGTGATCAGCACGTCGAGCAGGTCCAGGGCGTCGTCGACCGCGCGCGTCTGAAGGTAGACGACGGTGGCCAGCAGTGTCGCCAATCGACGGCTGTCGGCATGGCGGCGGAGCAGAGTGGCCTTGCCTTCCATGCCGTAGCGGGACAACTCGGCCAGTCGGCGAGGCGGCACCACGGAAGCGTCGACCTGCCCACAACCCAGCCCCAGGATCTCCGCCGCACGTTCCAGCGCTCCGAGCATCGTCTTCTGCTCCTCGGTCAGCAGCGCGTACAGCGTGTCCCACAGATGCTGCGTCGCCGACTCCCGGCGGCTGGCCACCAGCCGCACCAGCGTGGTCACTCCAGGCAATAGCACACGGCTCTCCCGCAGCCAACCTACGACGGCGTCAAACAGTGCCTTCGGCCCATCGCCGGTAGTCCAGGCCCTACCCTCGATCCATTCGCCCAGGTCGATCTCGATCTCGGAGAACTCCTTCCACCGATCGGAATCCCGGATCTCCCACACGTGCTCCAGCCGGGTCTTGTCCCGCTCGCCGTAGGACTTCACGCACGACGGATCGGCGATGTCCAGTTGCTCGGCGAGGTACCCGATCAGCTCGACCGGCACGCCGTCGGGCGGGTCGTCCAAAACCGGCCGACGTAGCGGACAGTGGCGAGTTGGACGGCGAACCCGAGTTTGTTGTGCTCGCGGCGCTTGGGTTCGATCAGTGCTCAGTCGACGTCATCGAGGAAGAAGTACCGCTCCAGTTCGGTGCGGGTGAACCCGCTGGTAAAGCGACCGTAGGTCGACGCTTGGGCATCGGACAGAAACTCAACCGGCAACGCATCTCTCCTGCTGCTGTGCCCGCCCACTGTGGCGGAATCGCAGCGAACCTCAGCAGTACACCGACCTGGCGGTCAAGGAGTGGATCAGCAGGTCAAGCCATGATCATCGCCTAGCGCCGTCCACCGTTCCGATGTTCCTCGACCCCCACATCCCGCACCCGGCGGCCCCGCAGGATCTCCGACACCTCGGACTGGGACTGACCGGTACGCCGGGCGATCTCCCGCTGAGTGACCCCGTCCTGTTGCAACCACACCGACGGCTCGGTTGCCGTTGGGATTGCGATATGAGGACTTGGGCCCTTGGCCGGCCCCATTACCGGCAGGGATCTGCGTCGTCTCGGCTGATGACGATCCGGTGCCGGTGCTCGTCGACGATCTCTTGGAGTTGATCGGAGTTCTCGGACAGCCGGGAGATGTCTCGGATCAACATGAGGTCCGCTCTCCCGGCCGCCACCTCAGCAAGAACCTCACGACACCGCTTCGAAGCGCGGTTGCCGAGCGCGACCTCCGCAACCGTGTCAACCGGCACCACACCGGCACGATCACACCAGTCCTCCAGCTCCCGGACCTGCCGGTCGAGCTCGTCGCGACGCTGTGACCGGGCGTAGAGGATCGCGGTGCGCGGCATACGACCAGTCTAGGCAGGGCGGCTACGCCGACGGCCCGAGAATCTGCCCGGCTCCGTCACAGGTAGGGCAGTCCTCTGCCGTCTGAATCTCCTGCACCTCAGGGCCGCCGGTCAGATCCGCGCGCTTCCACTTCATGATCACCTGGGCGCCGTTGCATTGCGAGCACGTGTAGACCCGCCGCTGCTCTTTACCCACGCCGACCCCCTCTCAGCAGCTATGTGCTCATCACCGACCCCACTCTTGCGTGGACTGTCCTACCCCGACAGTCATCATGGTCGAGCGACAGCTGAGTTCCAAGATCTCTAAACTCCTCCCGAAGTCGCCCAGAGGATGGATTTTGCCCTCTTCGCTGCCCCCGCCATGCGCGCTGCGCCCAACGCCACCACATGACATCCCAACTTTGCCGTCCGGGTCCTGGACAAGCACGGGCGCGCGATGCGCTACCCAGGTGGTGGCGGGTGGCGCGGGGATAGTTGCGCGTGCCGGCCGTTGATGTCGTCGAAGGCGAGCACGACCCAGTCCGCGATGTCGGCGTTCCAGCGCAACCGTGGTGCCGGGGTGGTCTCGGGGAGTTGGCGGGCGGTGGTGGCCTCGGCGCGGTACTTGCCGGCCAGCACGTGGTCGGCTGGGATGCCTTTGGCGAACACCCCCTGACCACTGGCTCGCCCTTGATCGGCGCCAACCACACGATCCAAGATTCGCGCACGCGGGTTTCGTCTCAGACAGTATGAAGATGCTACCCTTCAAGTATGACTGCCGAACGCATCACGGTAAGCCTGCCGCCTGAGGTACTGGCAGGAGCCCGAGGCGCTGTTGCCGCCGGTGCAGCCGACAACTTGTCAGCGTTCGTCGCCGATGCCCTACGAGACCGGCTTAGCCGAGCCCACGCGCTCAGCGAGCTGGCCCGCGTACTCGGCGGTCCCCCGCCGCTCGAAGCGCGGGCGGCCATCCGCCGAGATTGGGGACTGCCCGTACCGCCGGCCGACGCGCGGTGATCGGCGGACGTGTCCTTGACACCTCTGCACTCCTCGCGTTCGCGCGCGGCACCTCCCTCTACGCCTCCGCAGCAGTCTGGACCGCGGTCGAAGAATCCATCGTCCTGATCGTGCCGTCGACTGCAGTCGCCGCAGCATGGACCGAACTCGCCGACGAGTACCACCCCATGATCGACGTCCTGCTGCACCTACCGGTCACCGTCATCGACGTCCTAGACGAAAGACAAGCACGGACCGTCGGCCAGCTCGGAGGTCCCCAGACCGACGCACACACCATCGCCTGTGCCCAAGAACGCGGCTGGCCTGTCCTCACCGCTCACCCAGACCACTACAGCCCGTACAAGCACGCCGGCGTCGACCTCGAGCCCCTGCTGTAACTCACGGGCGGATGGTCGCGGGGATCTGGCCAGCCAATTCGGTGGAGCTACCATCTGCGTTCATGCTGGATCCTGCCCTCTTCGTTGCCCCAGCCATGCGAGCTGCGCTCCGTCAGCGTGACATCAGTCGGGTGTATTGCTTGCTCAACGATGCCGGTGTCCCTCAGCGCACGATCGCTGAGTTGGTCGGGCAGAGCCAGAGCGAGGTCTCTGAGATCATCAATGGCCGCCGGGTGCAGTCTTATGATGTGCTCACCCGCATCTACGCCGGACTCGGTGTCCCCCGTGAGGCGATGGAGTTGTCCTTCGGTGCATATCCTGTGGACAGCTCGGTCTCTGAGCCGGGTGAGGAAGACGAGGCGGACGTGTTGCGACGCCAGTTTGAGCACCTGCTCGCGTTGGCGGGCGTGGCCGTGCTGGGTACTGCCATCCCCGGGCTGGGGAAGTTGTCGAGTTCAGCCCTGCCGGGTCAGCCGCTGGCCGTGCCCGCGCGGATCGGGCGAGCCGACGTCGAGACGATCCATGACCTGACCCGCGCTGTCGCGGTTGCCGCGCGGACCGTGGGTGGCCAAGCCGGGCCGGCTTGCTCCCTGGCCGACTGGGCAGATCGTTGTCTGACGGCGGAGGCATCAGACACCACTCGCCAGGCTCTGCTGTCCGCACTCGCCGATCTGCACGTCATCGCCGCGTGGTGTTGCCACGACAGTGACGCGCCCGTACCGGCGCACCAGCACTTCGCCCGGGCAGTAGAGCTGGCGACCCAGGCCGGGGACAACTACCGAGCCTCATACGCACTGCGCCATGCCGCAGCGATGCTGATTGATCGCGGCGAGCCCAACAATGCCCTGAAGTTGACGCAGCTGGCGGAGCTGCACCTGACCGACGCGCCACGTGATGATCCGCGCGTCACGCCACTACGCTGCGAGCTGGTGGTGGTGGGCGCCCTAGCGCAGGCACAGCTGGCGGATCCGGGGTTCGCGGCGGATGCCCACCGGATCAGGTCGGAGCTGGCACGCAGCCGAGACGGCTGGGATCCGCCCTCCGCGCACGGCCGGGCTGACATGGATCTCGTCACCTCCGTGGTGCATCTGCACCTGGGCTTACTCGACATCGCCGAGTCGATGGCCGCGGTCGCCGTACGGACCTTCGCCGAAGGCAACTACGGGCGGGAGGGTGTGCTGGCGCGCATCACCGTGGCGCGGTTGCATCTGATCACCGGTGAGCCCGACGCCGGCCGGCTGGCCGCGCAGGCGATCGAGGCGGTGTCCCCGCTGCGTTCCGGTGTCGCCCGCACCCAGCTAGCTCCCCTGGCACAAGACCTGGAAACCAGGCGAGGGCCGGACTTCGCCGAGCTAGCTCACCAGGCACGGCAGACAGCAATGACACGACTGTGATACCGCCCACCCGTCGGGGTCCGTAGACCGCGCACACCTGCTCGGCGTTCATGCGTAGGTGTGAAGCAGCTCGAGGATGGTGTCCATGAACTCCTGGATCGAAGGCTTTCTCGACGTCGAGGACATGCGGCGACGCTGCGCGGCTCACGACCGGTGGATGGCGGCGCATCCCGAGGCCGTTGCGTTCGCTGAAGCCTGGACTGATTACATCTCGACGAGCTGGGAAAGCATTGAGCAATCCCCCGCGGCGAGGTGAGATATAGACCACCGACGCAGGTGTCAGCGTGCTCGTGATCTCCTCGACCGTGTACAACGCGATCGCGACTGAACCGACCGTCGTCGTGATGCCGGTGTCCAGCAATGAACTCGACACCGGATTCGGAGTGGATCTCGATGACGGCTGGGCAGCGCCGGGTTTGGTCACCAGTCTGCGGAAGACACGGCTAGGTGAACGCCGACGGCATATCGACGTCCAGGCCCTCACCGACGTCAACAACATGCTCTTCAAGATCCTTACGACGTCGGGCCGCTGACGTCGTACCCAGATCGATTCCCTGCTTCCGGTCACGTGGGCTCCACTGGCACCGGTGAGCGGACTGCGACGGCACGACCGTCGCTCTCGGCGCGTGTGCCGGTATCGCGCCCACGGCGCAAGCTAGCCAGAGAACTCGAGCCCTTCTCGTGTCAGCGCGGGGTCCTCACAACCGCCATTCGGCTCCGATTGGCGGTCTAAGGGGCGTTGGGGAGTGCGATTCGGCTCCGAATGGCAGTTTGCGGGGCTATTGAGAGGGGGTCATCAGCACGACGATGCGCTCTAGGTCGTCTACCGAACCGAACTCCACCACGATGCGGCCCTTGCGGCGGCCCAGTTCCACCTTGACACAGGTGTCGAAGGCATCGGAAAGGTTCTCGGCGAGCTCTTGCAGCCCGGGTGCCTGCATCGGACGAGGTGCCGGCCGCTTCGGGGCGGCTGGGGCGGGTTCGCGGCGGCTCAGCGTGACTGCTTCCTCGGTGGCCCGGACCGACAGGCCCTCGGCCACGATGCGCGCCGCCAGATCCTCCTGGGCGAACGGCTCGTCCAGCCCGAGCAGCGCCCGGGCGTGGCCGGCGGAGAGCACTCCGGCTGCGACCCGCCGTTGCACCGCGACCGGCAACTTGAGCAGTCTGATGGTGTTGGTGACGACCGGGCGGCTGCGCCCGATCCGCGCCGCCAACTGCTCGTGCGTCACGCCGAAGTCCTCTAGCAGCTGCTGGTAGGCCGCCGCCTCCTCAAGTGGATTGAGCTGGACCCGGTGGATGTTCTCCAGCAACGCGTCGCGGAGCATGGCGTCATCGGCGGTACTTCGCACAATCGCCGGGATGCGGTCCAGCCCGGCCTGTTGCGCCGCCCGCCACCGCCGCTCGCCCATGACCAGCTCGTAGCGAACGGCGTGCAGGTGCCCGATCGCCGGCTCAGCCGGCAGGTGCCCGATCGCCGGCTCAGCCGGCAGTGGCCGGACGACGATGGGCTGCATCAAGCCGAACTCGCGGATCGAATACTCGAGCTCGGCCAGGGATTCCTCGTCGAAGGACTGCCGGGGCTGCCGGGGATTGGGCACGATGGACCCGATGGGCACCTCTTGGTAGACCGCCCCCGCCACCTGTCCACTCGGGGCGTCCGGACGGCTGTCTGCGCCACCTTCTGGGCGCTGGCGTGACGCCACGTCACCGACCGCGGAGCCGACCGGTCCGGTAGGGATCAACGCGGCCAGCCCGCGGCCGAGCCCGCCCTTGCGCTGGGTCCCCGGCACGTGTGCGCTAGGCAGGGGGGCGGTGGATGTCTGGGTAATCGCGCTGCTGGGGGGCATCAGAGACGCACCTCGCGAGTGTCTGGAGAGCTGTGCCTCGGCGAGTGGTGTCCCGGAGAGTCAGGTTGTAGCGCGATCTCCCGCGCGGCGTCCAGGTAGCTCAGCGCCCCACGGGAGCCGGGGTCGTAGACCAACACGGTCTGCCCGAAACCTGGTGCTTCAGAGACTTTCACGCTGCGCGGGATCACCGTGCGCAGCACCTGGTCACCGAAGTGTCTGCGGACCTCGTCGGTGACCTGGTCGGCCAGCTTCGTGCGCCCGTCATACATCGTCAGCAGGATCGTGGACACCATCAGGGTGGGGTTGAGGTGTGCCTGCACCAACTCGATGTTGCGCAGCAGCTGCCCGAGCCCTTCCAGCGCGTAGTACTCACACTGGATGGGGATCAGCACTTCGGGTGCCGCGACGAGCGCGTTCACGGTGAGCAGTCCCAGTGACGGCGGACAGTCGATGAAGACGTAGTCGACGTCCAATGCATCGAGCGCGGGACCCGACAGCGCCCTGGCGAGCCGCGATTCCCGAGCCACCATGCTGACCAGCTCGATCTCAGAGCCGGCGAGGTCGATGGTGGCGGGGATGCAGAGCAGGTTCGGTGATTGCGGGCTCACCGCAACGGCGTCGGCGATCCCGATCTCACCGATCAGCACCTCATACACCGAACGGGTGCCGGAGCGGTGCTCGATTCCTAGCGCGGTCGAGGCGTTTCCCTGCGGGTCCAGGTCGACCACGAGCGTGCGCAACCCCTGCAGAGCCAGGGCCGCCGCCAGGTTGACCGTGCTCGTGGTCTTGCCGACACCGCCCTTCTGGTTCGCCACCGCGAGGACCCGGCGCCGGACCGGGCGGGGCAGGTGGTCGGCGGGATGTTGGACCCGGGTCGCGCGCGCCGCCTCGTCGCAGATCGGGGTCCACCCGACATCGGCGGGCTGCGTCGCCAAGGGGGCCGCGGAACGGGGCACCGCAGGAGACGCCGCGAGATAAGACACCTGAGGTGCCCCACCGGGCTCATGGAGCCCACTGGACAAATCTCCCCTGGCCAGATCCCTATGGGCCAGATCCCCATAGACCAGATCCACGGCGGGCGCGGCCGGGCGCGTCGCTTGA
>DATEMN010000219.1:0-5902 GCA_035275565.1 Pseudonocardiaceae bacterium
GGCCGGGTTCATCCTCAACGCCGCCTCCCAACGCCCCGACGCCGACAGCGTGCCCGCCAAACTGAGGGAGATCATCACCTACCGGTACTGCACCCAGGTCGTCGACCGCACCTCCTCCGACATGGTGCTGGGCAAAGGCAAAGCCGCCCAAGGCGCTGATGCCTCGATCCTGTCCGAGGACCACAAAGGCGTTGGGGTGTTGGTCACCGGCCCGGGGTCGTTTGAGATCGTCCGCTGCGACTACATGGACCTGCCCACCTTCGCCACGGTCTGCACCCACGGCCGAACGCTACGGGTGACGGCGGGAACGCTGAGCGGAGACGCCGCCAGCGACACCGTCGCCGCCGCCGAAGCCGCCGGAATCGCGATCCCTGCGGTGCTGGCCGATGTGCTCTACGCCATGCACGGCGTCGAGCGCATGCACACCAGCACCCTGCTGTCCCGGCTGACCAACATGGACGAAGACAGCTACGGCGACTACACCCCCGAGCGCCTCGCCGAGGAACTCGAACGCGCCGGAGTCCAACGCTCCGGCCGACAAGTCAAAGTCGACGGAGTCAACCTGGCCGGATACCGCCGTGCCGACCTGGAAGCCGCTGTGCCCGCTGGGGCCACCCTGCCCCTACCGTCACCACCGACATTGGATACGGACGGTGACGGGTAGAGGGGGAGGGGTCTACCCCGGGGCGTCAGCGGACCCCACTACCGGCACCCGCTCGCAGCCCGGTGGGTAGCGGGGGGCCGCTACCCCGGTAGACCCCCCGGGTAACGGGCTGTGACCTGCACGGTAGCGGGGGGTAGACCCCCACCGGCCCGACTAGCCCCCACCCCGTTTTCCCAGCGTCAGACCCCGTCTCTTCCGGGCACCGCCCCGGTGCCCGGACCAACCACGCACCCACAAACGATTACACAGAGTAGCGCTACACGTCAGAGGCTCAGAGAGGAAATTCGAAGTGAATAGCAACGTCATTCCCCTTGATGCGGTGCGTTTCGACCCTGATGAGCCGATCTCCCTGAACGACCTGCCGGGAGCCGAGACGTACACGGTTCTTGAGGTCGCGGCGCGCCTGGGTATCGGCCGGTGCATGGCCTACGACCTCGTCCGGCAGGGCGTCATCCCCGCCAAGCGGCTGGGTCGTCGTTGGATCGTTCCCCGAGCCCGGTTCAACGCCTGGCTCAATGACCAATCTCAAGGAGCCTGAATGTCTCATATTACCCCCACGCCGGGCGGCACGTACCGCGCGAACTGGAGAGACCCATCGGGGCGGCAACGCGCGAAAACCTTTCCGACAAAGAAAGCGGCCCGACAGTTCCTCGCCGAGATCGAGTCGTCGATGACGCGCGGGCTTTACGTTGATCCCCATGCTGGCCGGAGGTTGTTCGCGGACCATGCCGCAAGGTGGATGAGCGGCCGCAACACAGAGACCACTACCGCAGCTCGTGATGCGTCGGTTATGCGGACCCATGTTCTTCCGCAGTGGGGGAGCTGGCCACTCAGCAAGATCGATCACGCAGCGGTACAGGCTTGGGTGACGGAACTTGGCAAGCGGCGATCACCTGATGTCGTCGCCAAGTGTTACCAGCTCACCGCTGCCGTCCTCAGATCGGCAGTGTCCAACCGCCTGCTTGCCTTCAACCCCTGCGAGGACATCCGGCTGCCACCACGGCGCAAGCACGACTCCGACGAACGGATCATCACCCGCGAGGAGCTGGTGACCGTCCTGCTCCCGGTCATGCCCGACCGGTACCGCGCGATCATCGCTACCGCGGGCGGCGCCGGACTCCGCTGGGGAGAGGCAGCCGGCCTCTGCGCCGACGCGCTCGATCTCGATCAACGCCGACTCCGTGTGATCCGCACCATCATCGAAGTAAGCGGGCACACCAGCTTCAAGCCATTCCCCAAGAGCGCCGCCGGTCGGCGCACGGTCCCCCTCCCACGGTGGCTAGCCGAGATCATCCAGGAGCATCGTGAGACCTACCCGGCGGGGGAGAACGGACTGGTGTTCCCCAGCGCGGTCGGCAAACCACTCCGTCGCACGCTGTTCCGCTCTCGTGTCTGGCGGCCTGCTCTGGTACGAGCGGGAATGCTCGGCACTCTGACTGTCGTCGATGACGACACGGTGAGCGCTGGCTGGACTGACATCACCGGAGCGACGCTGGCCAAAGAGTTCCCGACTGAGCGGGAAGCCGTGCTGCATCTCGCCCGGTCATGCGCCGGTGGCCTGCGTTTTCATGATCTTAGGCATTCATATGCCACGTGGCTCGTCGATGATGGCGTACCGCCGAACATGGTCGCCCGTGTCATGGGCCACGAGAAGATCACAACGACGCTGCAGCTCTACACCCGCCGCACCGACGACGAGAGCCGCATCCTCGACGCACTCACCGACGAGCCAGGGGAGAGGGACAACCCTGATGACGACGATGACCCGACCGGGGCACCGACCGCGAATCGCTGACTATTCGCTGACTCTCGGTCCCGGCCCTGCCACCGGGTCGGATCGTTTGTACTGGTGGGCGATACTGGGATTGAACCAGTGACCTCTACCGTGTCAAGGTAGCGCTCTCCCACTGAGCTAATCGCCCGAGGCGGAGGCGGGAATCGAACCCGCGTACAGGGCTTTGCAGGCCCTTGCCTAAGCCACTCGGCCACTCCGCCACATCTCGTACCGGAGGGGTTACCACGGCCGACGGTCTGAGTCGAGGCCCCGGAACGACCCGCTCCTGGGGCGGCCCAGGCATAGTGGACCGCTGCAGAGCGGACGACGGGATTCGAACCCGCGACCCTCACCTTGGCAAGGTGATGCGCTACCAGCTGCGCTACGTCCGCATGCTTCCGACGAGACTTGGCCCGGCTCCCCGCCCGTTGCGTGTCAGAACTGTAGCTGACCCGGGCAGCCAGGATCAAACCGGGCTCAAGGAAGGTCGTTCGCGATCATCTGATCGAGTGCATCATCGACGTTCATCCACAGGGTCTCGTTCCCCGGCAGGACGATGTCGTAGCTGGCGTCCAGGAACTCAGCGAGCCGCTGGGCGCTGGCTTCGAAGACGGCATGACCCGACGGGGAGTTGAGCTCCACCACAACGATCTCGGGGTCGCCTGCGGCTGGTCGGATGCGTACATCGCCGTCTCCGGCACGGGCGAGCAAACCGTCTGCGAGCAGATCACGAGAGAACACCCACTCGACCCAGCCAGCCCGTCCGGTGCGGAAAGCCGCGATGATGGCGTACGGGTCCCGGGTGTCGTAACGGAGTTCCACCTGAACAGGCACCGCGGGGGTGCGCGGTGCCAGCAGATCAAAGACCGCTGATGAACGGAGGGTCACATGGTCGTTGCGCATCGTAGTCGCCCCTTTCTGTGCCTTCGGGCCTGAAACGACTGACTCTCGCTGCTGTGACGCGAGAGGGCCTGGGCTACGCCCGGATGCCTAAGACAGACCACTCGGACGGGGCAGGGACTCTTGCCTCCGGCGGCGTCATCGTTGCTCATCGTGCCTGCCCACCGCCGTATGCGCGGATATGCGAGGCAACTAACCTGAACCGGCAGGTGGTGGCCCGGCGTAGGTACGACGTGAGGATCTCTCTGGTGGCCGATGAGGCTCGATCGAGTGCTCCGCGGCCTGACCGAGCTCAGGGTGCTTCTCCTCCAGTCGCACCGCTGACTCCCAGCACGGCCGAGGGGCCTTCCGACGCTGAACTTGTGCGCCGGCTCGGCGATGCCGACGGGGCGGCACTGTCGCAGCTCTATCAGCGTTTCGGCCGGCCCTGCTACTCGCTGGCCCGCCGGATCTGTGCTGATGAGGGGCTGGCTGAAGATGTGGTGCAAGAGGTGTTCTTGACACTATGGCGGGATCCAACCCGTTTCGACCCCTCGCGGGGTGGCTTTGCCACGTGGCTGCTGACGCTGATCCACCACAAGGCCGTGGACGCGGTGCGCAGGGAGAGCACTATTCGCCGTCGCACGGTGGCTGCGCCCGAGGCGGGTGAGGACTGGTCGCCGACGCCGGTACCGGGTGCCGACCAGGCTGCGTTGGCTCGAGTCGCGGCCGGTCAAGTGCGCGCAGCGTTACATCGCTTACCGGTCGATCAGCGACAGGTGCTGGCCCTGGCGTATTTCGGCGGGCACACACAGCGCGAGATCGCCGTCCTGACCGGTGTCCCGCTGGGCACGGTGAAATCTCGCATGTTCACCGCGGTGCAGCGGCTGCGTGTGCTGCTCAATGATCAATTGGGGCCGGATGCCCTGGTCACTGAAGCCAGCGTGGTCAGGGAGGTGAACCGGTGAACGACCAGCAGCGCGTTGCAGAGTGCCCGCACCGGGAGCTGGCAGTTGGGTGGGCGTTGCACGCCCTGGAGCCTGCCGAGGAGTCGCTGGTCGCCGCGCACATGCTGGACTGCCCGACCTGCACCAGGACCGTTGCGGAGACCGAACAGATCGGCGCCACGCTGGGTCTTTCGGTGCCGGAAGTGATCCCCAGCGCCGAGCTGGAGCAGCGCGTGCTCGCGGTCACGATCGACAGGAGGGCGTCGGTCGTGCCATTGTCACCGCCGACGAAGCCAGCACGACACACCACGACGTCACGGCGTTCTGGGGCCGGGTTACTGGTGGCGGCTGCGGCAGTAGTCCTGGTAGCTGCCATCGGAGTGCTCGGCGTGCGAGTGGCGCAGCTCAGCGGTGAGCGTGACCAGGTGGCACGCCAGGTCACGGCGATATCCGAGGCGATACAACGAGCGGCGGATCCGGCGGCGATTCGGGTGCCCTTGGTCGCCGAGGACGGTGGCGCGGTAGGCATGGTGCTGGCAAGTCGGGATCGGGTCGAGGTGGTGGCCACCCGCCTGCCCGGCAACCGGGTTGCAGACCAGACCTACGTTCTGTGGGGGCTCAGTGACCGCGCACCTACTGCGTTGGTGGCGTTCGACGTGACGCCGGACGCACCTTGGCTGCACGCCGTACCCGCTACGAGGGGAACAGGGGAATTCGCTGGCTACGCTGTCTCACTGGAACCGGGTCGGCGTACGCCAGCGGCACCGACGAAAGTCCTGGCGAGTGGGCAGGTGAGACGCTGACGGTCGAGCAGAAGTCACCCCGGCAGTCGGGCGACCAGGGTGAGCACGAGCACTGGTACACCCGGTTTCGAGCGCGGGTACGCCGGCGGTCAGGTATCGATCTTGCTTACCGAATCATGGTGGGTGTGGTCGGTATGGCGGTCCTCATCGCAGGCATCATCGCCATTCCCTACCCGGGTCCGGGCTGGCTGATCGTGTTCGCTGGCTTGGCGATCCTGGGAACCGAGTTCCACTGGGCACAGCGGGTACTCCAGTGGGTTCGGGGTCGCTACGACGCCTGGACCGAGTGGATGCGCAGGCAGTCGCTCGTCGTGCGGCTGGCGGTGCTCGCCCTGACCGGGGCCATCGTCCTGGTGACATTGTGGTTGCTGAACGCCTTCGGCCTGGTCGCCGGGTGGATCGGGCTGCCGTGGGACTGGGTGCGATCGCCGCTGGCCTGATCCGGTATGGTGATTCCGCCCGCAGCGGTCAACGAGGGGCGATTAGCTCAGCGGGAGAGCGCTTCGTTCACACCGAAGAGGTCACTGGTTCGATCCCAGTATCGCCCACAGGAAAACCCGAGGTCAGAGGCCATTTCTGGCGCGTTTGGATCTGACCTCTGACTCTCTGAGTGATTAACTGCGTGACTACGGTTTGAAGATCCGGTCCATTACCGTCGCGCTTCGCGCTGGGCGGGAGGGGTCGAGATGGCAAGAGGTCGGAACCAACGACGCTACAGCGGTCGTTGGGGACGCTGCCACATACACGGTGATGATCATAGCTGTCTTGCTGCGGTCAAGTTGTCCCGCGCTACCCGTCCTGGTGGTCGCGCCGCGCCGTTCGCGGCTGTTCAGAC
>DATEMN010000220.1:0-2023 GCA_035275565.1 Pseudonocardiaceae bacterium
GTCCCCCCACACCTGACCCTCAGTTCAGAGCCGTTCGATGATCGTCACGTTGGCCTGCCCACCGCCCTCGCACATCGTCTGCAGGCCGTAGCGACTGCCGGTGCGTTCCAGTTCGGCTACCAGTGATGTCATCAGCCGCGCACCGGTGGCCCCGATGGGATGGCCGAGCGAGATCGCGCCCCCATTCGGATTCACCCGCGCCGGATCAGCCCCCAGTTCTTTGAGCCAGGCGAGCACCACCGGTGCAAACGCCTCGTTGATCTCGACAACTTCGATATCGTCGATCGAAAGCCCAGTCTTGGCCAGGGCGTTCCGCGTGGCCAGAATCGGCGCCGAAAGCATCATCACCGGATCTGCGCCCAACACCGACAGGTGATGGATCCGGGCGCGCGGAGTCAGATTGAGCCTGTCGACCGCGCCTTGCGAGGCGACCAGCAGTATCGCTGCGCCATCGGAGATCTGACTGGAGGTCGCTGCCGTCACGGTGCCGCCCGGGAGCAGCACCGGCAGTGTGGCCATCTTCTCGGCAGATGTCTCCCGTCGCGGGCCCTCATCGACGTCGTGTCCGAGGAACGGGACGATCTCGCCGACAAATCGGCCCGCGTCGATCGCCGCAACAGCACGACGGTGACTCGTGAGTGCGAACTCCTCGTTCGCCTCTCTTGTGATGTGCCAGTGCGCGGCGATCAGTTCTGCCCCACGGAACTGCGACATCTCCTCGTCGCCGTATCGGCTCTTGAATCCCTCACATCCGGTCCAGGGATCTGTCGGTCCATACTCGGCACCGGCCGCGAACCCACTCATGATCGGGTACGTGCTCATGTTCTGGACACCACCGGCAAGCACGAGGTCAGCCGTACCGCTCATGACGGCTTGCGCGGCGAAATGTACCGCCTGCTGCCCGGATCCGCATTGACGGTCGATCGTCACGCCAGGCACCGACTCCGGCAGGCCGGCCGCCAACACCGCAGTCCTCGCCAGGTCCCCTGCTTGCGCGCCGATCTGGTCGATGCAACCCAGAATGACATCATCGATCTCAGCCGGATCGAAGTCCTGGCGCTCGATGATCGCACGGATCACATGGGCCGCCATATCGGCTGGATGTGACGCCGCGAGATATCCGTTCCGGCGCCCCACAGCCAGCCGCGAAACATCAACAATGTAGGCCTCTGTCATGAGGTTCCTTTCACAAAGGGGAATTGGCAAGGGGAATCGGTCAACGGGCCGCGGGGACAAAGGACACCCGGAATGCCTCCGGAACCAGGAAGAACATCGCACCGCTGAACTTCGCTTCGACGACCTCCACCGACTCCCAGCGTTCGAGGGTGGCGCGCAGGACCTCTTCCTGCTCAAGGAGGCTGAACATCCGGCCCAGACAACCGTGAACTCCCGCGCCGAAGTTGAGCGGTTGTTTGGCGTGGGTGCGTGTCACGTCCAGGACCCGCGGATCGGGGAACACTGTGGGATCGTTGTTTGCGGCGAAGATCAGCGGGAAGACCGTGACGTCGGGTGTCAGTTGCGCCCCGCGGTAGGTCAACGACTCCTTTGCTGAACGGGTTATCGACCAGGCACCAGGGTTGTAGCGCATGAGTTCCATGACGGCATGCGGTACACGCTCGGGCTCACACCTCAGCAGCTGCCACTGGTCACGATTGTGGGCGAGCGCTTCCAGATTGCAGCACATCTGCGCCGCAGTCGTATCGGTGCTACCCACCAGTGCGTTGAAAGCTACGGCCAGAATATCGGTTTCGTCGATCTCCCCGCGCGACTCGGCGGTGACGAGAAACGACAGAAGGTCCTCTCCCGGGTTCTCCCGCCGCTGCTGGGTCAGTTCGAGCAGGTAATCCTTGGTCCTCGACGCAGCGACCTCAAGTCGCTCACGATGCCCCGGCAGCGGTGGAGCCGACAGCAGCATGCACTCCTCGGACAGGTGCTGGATCAGTCCGGCATCGGTCAAGGGAGCGCCGATGATCAAGCAGTACAGCGTTGCGGGCAGCTTGTTTGCGATCTCCCAGAGAAAGTC
>DATEMN010000221.1:0-5330 GCA_035275565.1 Pseudonocardiaceae bacterium
CGAGCTCGTCGACCTCCTCGCGGAGGATCTCAGCGACGTCGGCCAGGAAGCTCTCCAGGGTCGGATAGGCGCCGCGCGAGCGCTCCGGGTCGTAGAAGTTGGCGAAGAGGCTCGGGCTGGGGAGTGTGACCTTGATGATCCGCTGCGTCCGTCCACACGCGTACGCGAATTCCTCGGCGGACAGGAAGCGGCGGCGCCGGAGCCGGCCGAGGACGGCGATCGGCGGCCGCTCGATGCGCATATCCCCCACCTCGTCTCCGTGCCAGTCACCCCACAGGAACGCGTCGAGATCCCAGTCGCTGAAGCCCTCCACCGCCTCCGTGAGCTGACTCTGAAACGAGAGGCGACGCATCTCACCGTCGGTGACCACAGCGAGGCCAGTGTCTTCCTGCAGGCGGATCGCCGCGTTGACCGCCGCGTCCTCGATCCGCTTGAACTCGGGCGGACCGATCTCGCCGCGCTCCAGGCGCTTCCGCGCCTCGAGCAGCTCGGGCGGCCTGAGGAGGCTGCCGACGACATCGGTGCGCGCCGCGATCACGGCGCAAGCCTAAGCGCTCTCACTAACGGTGAGGCGCCGTTCGGTGTGTTCGCCTCACAAACGGGCCATGGTGAGGCGCGGACCCGTAGGTGTCAGGGGATGAGCGCCGAGCAGGTGGCGACTCAGGGCGCGTGGACGCCTGGCTGTGAATTGGGTTTCACTTCCTAGCCCGCTGAGCTGACGCCGCCATGACCGAGCGGGCCGCCTTGTGCCGCGCGCGTCATCGAGCCAGAAGGGGATCCACGTCGCGTTCCTCAGCTCAGCCAGTAGTTCACGGTCTTCCCGGATCATGGTTGAACCTCTTTTGCGCCTGCTTTGTTTCCACGTGTTATCGTCTTATTTGCGGTTGCGTGGATACCTGCCTCACTCGTGATCTCATGGCTGGTTTCCCCCATGTCTTCACGAGGCGCCTGCGCTCGTGTGCTGCTGACCATCCGCTGTGCATTGTCTCGGGCCACAGTCAGGGTCCGTATCAGCTCATCCACCTTACCGGGCTCCATGATGGCTTCCCAGGTGAAGGGCGGCATAATGGACATCCACACGCTGCCGTGCTACGCAATCACGATGACGGTCGCCGAGACACCGACGCTGCCTTTGACTGAGACTTTCCGGTGGACTGCTGAGCGTACGGGGGTGAACTGCAGATCGTTGACGTCTTCAGGCTGAGCCTGCTTTGGAGAGGAGTCAGCCACCGAAGATACCTCTCGTTGTTACGGCTCCTGGATCGATCTTCGCCGGCACCGTGACAGCTATTGTCCGTGCCTGTGCTGGTGTGGCAGTTGTACTGGTGTTCCACTGTCTGCAACCCCGCCCGTGTGCTCGTCTCATCGCTTCATCACTGCTTCGGCGGCACCCAGGATTGGGGCGAGTCCACCCTGCCCCTCAAGGAGGCAGAGCGCGGTTCGGATGCCACCGGCGCTGGGCTGCCGGCGCTGTGGGAAGACAGTGCAGACCAACCGGCAGGCACCGACCGCGCCAGATGGCTCGTACGTCCCGGCCCTAGGACCTTGGGTAGTACCGTGCCCCTAGCCCCGGTGTCAGCCCACGCGCTGGCCCGACGAGCTGGAAACATTCAAGATGTTCTCGTATTGGGAGATGTGGCCAGGTACTACCGGCCATGCCCCAACTTTCGACAACCTCAGCAAGCTGGCAGAACTCTATGAGTGCGCTGTCAGTGACTTGCTCGTTGATCTGCCTGACTTCCGGCATCTTGACACCACAAGCAGCACGCAGACAACAGCACTTACGTTGCCTGAACCTGATACCGAGCTTGTCGTGCCGAGCGATGTCACCGTATGGGCGACGGCAGCCGGTCTTCAGCTGCCGGATCAGGTTGTCGCAGTGCTCATGCAGTATCTCGGATCACTCCTGGCGCCGTCTGATCGCGAGACGCGCATCACGCTCCGTGACCGTGACCGTGACCGGGCGTACCATCAGCTTGTTCAGTTCCTCCGCAGTTGGGCACATACCGTGGGCCGTCGCAACGCACTGCGTCTCCTGACCTGGGCTGCGAGCGCCGCGTCCGTCTTTCCGGCCACTGTCGGTGACGAGCATGAGCGGGTGGCCTCGGTGCTCACCACGTCGAGCTGGGTCGACGCGCAGACTATCGAGCACATCGAAGCAGTGCTGGGGCACTGCCGGCAGCAGGATCACGCGCTAGGTCCGCAACCGTCTTGAGCACTGTCCTGGCCCAGCGGGACCTGACCCGCGCGCTGGTGCCCGACTGTCCGATCGACTTAAAGCCCCGGATGCTTTCCGTGCTGAGCGAAGCTTCACGCCAGGCTGGGTGGCTCTCGTTTGACCTGAAACAGTTCGACCATGCCGGATACTACTACGAGGATGCCCGGGCGCTGGCCCATGAGGCGGAGAACACCGGACTGGGTGCCTTCGTGCTGTGCCAAATGAGCCGCCTGGCGACCTGGCAGGGCAAGCCGCGGATCGGCATCGACCACGCCGTCGCGGCCAGTCAGTGGGCTGACCGCACCGATGACCTGCGGTTGCGCGCTCTCATCGCTGACATGGTCGCGCACGCGTACACCGCCGACGGGCAGCGAGACGCATGCTTCGCAGCACTCGACACCGCCCATACCGCACTCACGACAGCAGATGACCAAACCCCGGGCTATAGCGCATATGATGAAGCGATACACATCTCGATTCGCGGCGAGTGCTACCTCAAGCTCGGTGAGGGTGGCCGCGCCGTTTCCTGTGCACAGCAGTCCCTCAAGCTCCTGGACGTGTCACGCGCCCGAGTGATAGCTATGACGATCGTCGATCTCAGTGAAGCGTATGTGCAGTGCACTGAGATCGACGAATCGGCACGGCTGCTCGGTGATGCCGGAGAGATTGCGGCGGGCCACAGTTCTGTTCGGCTGATCGAGCGAGTGAAACAGGTTCGTGCCGGTATGCAGCCCTGGCAGGATACTGCTGCTGTCCGGGGGGCTTGATGAGCGGTTGGAAGCTTATGGGGTGGGGTGAAGGGGGTGCGCATCAAAGGAGGGAGATGCTTCGCGAAACGGTGACTTACTGGTACTTCGTAAACGTGGTGCCGTGTTACGAGGGGGGCTCCGAGGACAGATTCAACAGTCCGGTCGGCGCGCGCTAGGCGGTGCGCTCGTCGACGTCGAGGAGGTGCCTGATCAGCCAGTGCACGACCTCCCCCACGAAGACCGCGCGGCTGGTGGCACCCAGGATCTCGTGTCCCTCATCGGGCAGCACCAGGTAGCCGGGGGACGCGCCGCGGTCCCGGAGCGCGGCGACGAGTTGGTCGGCTTCGATGAGGGGCACGTTGGTGTCCTGACGGCCGTGCACCACCAGCAGAGGGGCGCTCAGTTGGCCGATGCGATGGATCGGTGACAGCTCACGCAGCAGCTCGGCGTCTCGGTGCGGGTCCCCATACCTGGTCACCGCAGTCGCCGCGATCCACGGTTCGGTGTGGGCGAAGAACGTCTCGAAGTCGGTGATGCCGCAGAGGTCGACGCCGACCCGGAACAGCTCGGGATAGCGCACCATCGCGGCAACGGTCAGGTACCCGCCATAAGAGCGGCCGGCGCAGCCCAGCGCGGCGGGGTCGGCGAGCTCAGCGTCCACCAGGTACCGGACCAGGTCGGCGACGTCGTCGATGGCGGCGAATCGACGGTGGCCGACGTCGGCGTCCACGAACCGACGCCCGTAGCCCGACGAGCCCCGCACGTTCGGCGCGAACACCGCGACGCCGTAGCTCAGCAACACCTGGTAGAGCGGGTTGAAGGTGGGACGCGCCTGCGCCTCCGGACCGCCGTGCAGCCACACCAGCGTGGGCACCGTGCCGAGCGCACCAGCGGGCCGGTAGAGCCAGCCGCTCTGGGTGAGGCCGTCCCGGGCTCGCCACCGGTGCAACTCCGGCCGGGTCGGCGCATCCGGCGGCCATGCCGGTGGCAGCACGGGAGCCAGCCGCACCGGTGGCGCCGGCGGGAGCGGGTAGCGAAGCACGTGCGGTAGCGCGGCGGCGGATTCTACGGCGAGTATCAGTGACCCACCGTCCTGGGCGAAGGCGCAGCCTGTCACCACCTCCGCGGGTGGCACCGGCAGCGCATGACGCTGTCCCCCAGTGAGGTCGACGAGCTCGAGCTCACTGAGTCCTTCGACGTTCCACACCGCGATGACCGAGCGACCGGTCGGGTCGAGCGCGAACTTTTCGAGCTCGACCCCGTCGCGCGCTGCGATGAGCTCGGCGGACTCTGGATAGCCAGCGGCGACCCTCGGCAGCGCGAGCAGCGCGGCGAACTCGCGATCAGCATCGGTATGCAGGTAAATCACCCGATCGTCGGGGGCGAAGCGGGCATCGGCGACGGTCGCGTCGGCGCCAAGCAGCTGGGCGCTGGTGCCGGTCCGGGTGTCGACCAGCAACAAGCGGCGGGCACCGCGGCAACCGACGCGCACCACGGCGTACCGACCGTCGTGGCTGAAGCCGCACACCGTGGCCGCCGGGCCGCTCGCCAGCTGACGGCGGCGCCCGGAGCACACATCCACCGCGTAGGTGTCCAGCGTGGCCGGGTCCGTGACGTTGCTCTCGGCAAGGCCCACGATGTGCCCACCGGGCTGCCAACAGCCGATCATCGCCACCCCAGCCACCCCACCAGCGACGACCCGGGCGTCGGAGCCATCCGGACGCAACGCCCGGACCACGGTGCGCTCTCCCCCGCCAGGTGCGGTCGTCACGCACAGCCACTCGCCGTCGGGTGACCAGCTGACCATGCGCACGTAGTCCCCGCCGGTATCCAGCTGCACCGGCCAGCCAGGCTGCTCCAGCGGGATCAGCCAGACCCGGGGCACGCCGTCGTGGTCGGAGACGACCGCCAGCACGCTGCCGCCCGGGGACAGCGCGGGTGAGGTGCAGGTCTCGGCGGCGAGCCAGTCAAGGCTGGACAGCTCGGCCGCGAGCCGGGCGCGCCGACGCCGCGCGAAGCCGCTGACCGGCTCGTTCACCTAGTTAGATCCCCCTCTCCTGCAGCCACATCTCCAACAGGGCGACCTGCCACAAGGCGTTGGAACCCAGCGTGGTCCGTTCGGTGTTCGGATCTGCCAGCATGCGCTGCAGCCAGTCCGGGCGGAAGAGGCCACGGTCTTTGGCCACCGGATCGGTTACCGCATCGCGCACCCGGTCGAGAAACGAGCCGGACAGGTGCCGGATCGCCGGCACCGGGAAGTAACCCTTGGGCCGGTCGATGATCGCATCCGGCACCACGCCGCGGCTGGCGGCCTTGAGCACTCCCTTGCCGCCCGCGGCGAGCTTCAGCTCGGGTGGGCAGGC
>DATEMN010000222.1:0-3855 GCA_035275565.1 Pseudonocardiaceae bacterium
ACGCCCGCAGCGGCGGCCTCGCTCGCGCTGGGTGGCCAGCCAGCCCGGGTGCCACTGGTGCGTGACGACGCCGGCGGGGTGCTGGTCGGGCTTGGCGTCGTACGCCCGGTGCAGGGGGTGGTCTACTGCGATGACGATCCGGTGCTGCGCGGCGCCGCCGCCCGGCTCGAGGTGACTCCGGACCCGCAGCACGGGCTGGTCGTGCGGGTGGTGCGTCGCAGGCTGCTCGGGCGGCGGGTGCGCCACGCCGCCGGGCGCGCGGTCCAGCTGGGCTGCGTACCCACCGACGTGCTCTGTGACGGCGTCGCGGGCCGCACCACCAACCGCTGGACCTGGTACCGCCACACCGAAGACTGGCAACTCATCCAGCCCTGACCTCCGGCGTGTCCGCCTGCGGTGCACCGCTACAACCCCGCAGCATGGCGGCCACGGCCACCGACCTGCTGCTGGCTTACTACGCTGGGCACGAGCCTGGTGGACGGCAGCGGCCGGCTGCACCTGGCGTTGGCGCACACCCAACCGCACCGCAGCCGGTGGACCGCGCTGCCGCTCGACCTTCTCCGCGAGGAGATCGCGAACAGTCCTGCCGCCACTCGTGTGCTCGTGCTCGACTGCTGCTTCTCCGGCCGCGCGATTGAGGCGATGACCGACGACCAGGGGGTGATCAGCGGTCAACTCGCGGTGGCCGGCACCTACACGCTCACCTCCGCCACCGCGAACGCTCCCTCGCACGCCCCTCCTGGAGACCGGCATACGGCTTTCACCAGCGCATTGCTGCGCGCCCTGGACGACGTCGATCCGCTCACTCTCGACCAGATCTATGTTGTGGTCGACCGCGACCTGGCGGCACGCAACCTCCCCCGCCCTCGCCGCGCCGTCAACACAGCCGGGAACCTCGCTCTCTCCCGCGGCCCCGCCACCAGGTCACACCCCGAGCCGCCCGACTCCGACGCGGCACGGTTCACCCGCACGTACCGCACACTGACCGGGGTCGGACTGCGCGTGTTCGTCGCCGTCTTTGTCAGCCTCCTCGTCTACGTCCTACTCTTAATCCCGTCGGTTTTCCTGGGTTTCTAATCGGATTAGCGACAGGGGACGATATCTGGCTAATAGCTCAACATGAACACGGACTGTCCTGGTCCGAGGTAATCCGCTGAGCGCTCCAAGCGACGAGGTCCAGCTCCAGGGGCGTGGACCGTTGTTGCCGCATGGTGACTTGGCGAGCGGTACGCATCTCCGCAGCCGTGACGGCGAGGGTCGTGCTCTGCCGGTCCGGCAGGAGGCAGAGCAGGACGCAAGGTACGCCGTAGGCAACCCTCGGGCCAGTCCAGGCCCCACGGCTGTTTCAAGATCGAATAAAGCGATTGGTCCGATAGTGGCAGCTCGGCGTGGGCGGACCAGCTGATGATCGCCATTTGGGAAGAACGAGCCGCGCTGTGCACGGCTACCGCTTCCGAAACGGCGATCATGAATTGGCCGGTGCAAGGATCCCTGGCGCGGCGATGCCGGCCAGACCCCTTCGTCCCCGGTGCGCACCATCAGAGCTACCCCCAACCACCCTGGCAAGCCTGGGTGGTGAACCCCGGAACCGGGCGCAGGCATCATTCCGGGACGGGAAACCGATCACCAGGGCTATATTCAATCTTGAAACAGCCGTGGTCCAGGCCAGCCGTGGCCACTCGCGTCCGACCGGCCGCTGCGCCACAATCACGATGAGGAGAAGGGAGCTGGGATGACCGCTGACGTGGTCGATGCCCCCCGGCGCAAGGTGACGTTGGAGGAGCTGCGTGCGCACCGGGATGAGATCGAGGAGATAGGCCGCCGGTACGGCGTAAGCAATATCCGCGTTTTCGGGTCAGTCGCCAGGGGCGATGCCAACAACAACAGCGATCTCGACCTGCTCATCGACGCCAGCGCGGAGACCGGACTGTTCGATCTTGCCGGCTTCGCGCTCGACGTCGAGCAGCTCATGGCCGTCTTCACGCAGGTGGTCACGGTTCCCGGCCTCAAACCCCGCATCCGGGATCGAGTCGTCGATTCGGCAGTACCACTATGAGATCCGATGAGGAGCGGCTGCTCGATATCATCGATGAATCGGTTCTGGTGTTGAAGTACGTCCCGGCCAGCCGGGAGGAATTTGATGCGGACGAGGTCGTCCAGGCCGCGCTGACGCGGTGGCTGCAGAATATCGGCGAAGCTGCCAGTCAGCTCTCACTGGAGCTGCGATCCCAGCATCAGAAGGTACTGTGGCAAAACATCATAGGGATGCGTCACCGGGTGGTACACGACTACTTCTACATCGATCTCTCGGTGGTGTGGCGAGCCTGCACGACCGACGTACCCGCACTGATACCGCAGGTGGAGGCCATCCTCCGGGAGCTGCGTGAAGCCTGACCCCACCAGGTGGCAATGACATGCGGCAGGTCCGGACCCGCCCCGGCCTGGCCGACCGCGCGGTGAAACTCCATGCGGCGGGGGCGGGCGGTTACCACGATTCGACCGCCTACACCAGTGCGACGGCACTATCCGGAGTCCACTAATCGAAATCCCTGAGCACGGTGAGGCTGGCCCGATCCCTGCTGTCGTGGCCGTCATCGCGACCCCGGCTGCGGCCGACATGGTGTCGTCCGGCGGTGTCAGGCGCTGCGGTAGCGCCGTTCGAGATCAACTAGTTCGACGTCCTGCCTGCTCACCGCCGCGCGCCGCGCGTCCGGGGTGAACCCGGCGCGGGAGAACACCAGCAACCGTGGAGGCGCCAGCGCCCAGGAGTTCGGCAGGAGATCCCGGAGGTGGTCCAGACGGATGATCTCCGCCACGTCAACTGGTCGCGCTGTGGATTTGACCTCGCCGATCGCCAGCACCCGACGTCGCGCGCCGGCCGATGCCTCTACCACGACAACGTCGATCTCGTGGCCTTGGTGGTGTTCCCGGCAGGCAATGGTCGCGCGGGAAGCACGTCGTGAGCCGACCCGCCCAGGGTGGCAGAACTGGCGTGACTCAAGCACCATTTCGGGGCGAGATCCTCCAGATGCGGACCGTATATCTTCGGAGGCGACGGTGTCTGCATTCGCAGTCCAGCCCTACGTTGCGCGTCCACGCACGAGTAAGCGTTCGTTGGGTCCGATCACAAGTCGGTGCAGCCGGATGAGCGTATCGGTGAGCCGGTAGATCCCTCGCCGGTCCCGGAATGCATCCTCGAAGCGGGTGACCAGGCCAACCTGCTGCAACCCGGCCAGCAGATGAGCGATGGCCGTGGCGGGCCCACCGATTCGCCCGGCAATCTCCGAACGGCGTGCTGCACCGGCCGCGATGGCGGCGAGGACACCGTGATAAGGTGTGGGATCGGTGACACCGGATCCTCCCCGGAGTAGCAGGCTCCCCTCACGAAAGATCGCGCTCGCCGGGTTGAGTAGGCGCTGCGTCACCCATCGATCAAAAGACTCCCGGCTCGACGGAAGCCCGAACGCCATCGCTCGGTAGGCCGGGGTGCCACCGAGCAGCGCGTGCACCCGAAATGCCAGTTCCGGGTCGTCGGTCAGGTGCCAGAACGAGGCGGCCTCGCGGTACCAAAACGGCTGCAGCACCAACTCGAGGGGGGCCCGGCCACACGGTGGCGCACCACCGCCGAGCAGATCCCGCATCACGGTCAGTGCACCGCCGCACAGGATCAGCCTGGTGCGGGTGTGTCGTGAGGCTCCCCCGGCGCCGCCCGTACCGTGATCGGCATAGGCCAACAACGGGCGGAACCCGAAGGTCTTTTTCCAGTTCCGGGTCGCGGCCTCCTCCGAATGCGCAGTGACCAAAGTGGCGTCCAGATCGATCACCACCTTCCCGTCCTGGACCGGCGACCCCGCC
>DATEMN010000223.1:0-5366 GCA_035275565.1 Pseudonocardiaceae bacterium
GAGGCGGGGCGGGCCGGTCCGTAGTCCGATGGATGACGGGATCGAACCCACCAGCCGAGGAGGCCACATGGCTGTGGAAGGAGGCGACCGGCGCGCGCGGGGTCCGGCAGCGCTGCCGCAGCGGCGTAGGGTTCGACAATCCACTGGGGGTGTCCGTTGGGCGGGCGCGGAGGGCCGGAGCGTGGGCGGTGCGGCCTGGACCGGTGTGGCGGTGGCGGGGGTCACTGCCGCCTACGCACTGGTGTCGCGTCAGCTGTCATCGGTGATCGTGTTCATCGGTTCCGGGATCCTCATCGGGCCGGCCGTGCTGGGCATGGTCGATCTGGAGCACGATGCCACACCGGTCATCTCGCTTCTTGAAGCCGCTCCTACCCTCGTTCTGTTCACCGATGCCATGACCGTGCGCAGACGGGACCTCGCGGCCGGAGGCTTTCTCCCAGGCCGTCTGCTGGGCATCGGCCTGCCGCTGAGTATCGGGGCGGGCTGGGTGCTTGCCTGGCTGTTGCCGCCGGGGCTGACGGTGTGGGAGCTCGCACTCGTCCTGTTCCTGGCCGCCATTCCGGGCACGCGTTATGCGGAAGAGGGTGCGGAGGGTGTCTTCTGACGCGCACTCATGTTGAGCACCACCTTGGGCCTTCTGGTCGGTGGGCTGGGAAGTCGGCTGCTGCAGTGGTCCATGGCGAGGGGGTGGGTCACGCGGGAGTGGCGGCAGGTCTATGTGCCGACCGTCGCGGTGGCGGCGTACGGACTCGGCGTCGTGACGCCCGGCAGCGGCTTCATCGCCGCCTGGTGGGCTCGGTGATCGCGACCACCGTTGGTCTCAGCGTCCACCTGCATGGCGTCTCGGCGGCTCCCTGGACCGGCCCGAGAAGTGATGGCACCCCGGGCGGATCCAAGCCATGTATCAGCTGTCTCCGTCCGACAGCCAGCGCAACTCGATCTCAAGCCACTGGCTTTCGTGACGCCACGAGTCCAGGGCAGCCACCATCTGGCGGCTCACGGCGCCGACTGTCAGTGAGCGCCATCGGCAGCCCGCCAGAAACCCGACGAGTACCCCGATCCGCTCGTCATGGCGGGCAACCGGAGCCGCATCGGTCGTTCCGGGCTCGTCGATCGCGCCGAGCGCGCGACGGCTGACCATTTCAGGGGTGAGCCCTCGCCACGTGTACGGGCTCAGCGCCTCGCTCACCGCACGCACCCGCTCGTCGGCCAAGGAAGCCAGATACACCATCCGGGCCCTCCTCTGTGTGGGGACAATTCCCGTCTACGGCCACGTCGCAGTCAACTCCGGGCCTTCCGCGCCCCTGATCGTCCGGAGCCGCATTTCACGCAGATAGTACGTCCGTGGTCTTGCTGATCTCTGTGTGCCTGCTCACAGAGCCGAACGCGGATCGAGGCGGGCCATACGCATTCTGCGATTCGCGCAGGAAGTACGCGGACGTCAACTGCCGACGTGGACACGGATGGCGCGCATGGCGCGGCGTTGCACGAACCTGATGACCGGACTGCTGACCCACAACAACGGGGTGATCAGTGGGATTGCCTCGATGGCCATCGTCCAGGTGAGGCGTGAGCCGGAGGGTGTGGACTCAATGGACCAGTCCTCCGCCGCGTGGCGGAGACCGGGAAGAGACGCCTCGAAAACTTCGAACGTGTATCGATGCGCGTCCTCCCAGCGGAAAAAGCGCTCACGAGCGGTGAACAATCCCAGCAACGTGACATCGCGTACCGTTCCAACACCGAACGGGCGCGGCGAAATCCAGCGCAGGCCGGTGAACACCCAAACCCAGTGGACCAGCTCCTCACCGGTCAGGACCTCCCAGATCCGGTCGGCAGGGGCGGTGGTCTCCACGGAGTACGCATAGCGGAAGGCGGCGGAATTCAGGAATTCGTCTCCGCTCTCGGTGAGCGGATACCAATTCCGAGCCATGAGTACCACCCTTTCTCCCTTCCTCTCCCCGCGCGTGGACTGCACATGATGCGGGAGTCTCGCGCTCCACTCAGATGTGGGTACGTTCGTCGGCCGGGCGATGCTCGCGCCTTGACCGCCGCTGAACGACCGTGCAGGGGAGCGGATTAAGCCGCCTCTCCAGTGGCAGTCGTCGTGGCAAGGATCTAGCCTGAATGTGGTGCGTTATGCGCAGCAGGTGGGCAACCGGGCCACATCCGGAATCGGCCGCAGCCGAAAAACCCGTATGCCAGACATTGTGTGCTACGGAATTCTCACCCGTTGGCCGAACCTTCAAACGGGCTCATGAGCATCGCAGAGCGGTCCGCACGCGGCCCTCCCGATGAGGCTTGACATCAATCACCGCTATCCGTCATTCCGCCGAGCCGCTCGACGGAAAGACGGAAGGAGGGCAGGCACGATGTCAGTGAACGAGTACAAGCCAGGAAGCGGGTTCCCCGGGGTGATCGGGCGGACCACGGATGAGTCCAGCCCCGCATGGCCCGAGCCACCACGCGCGGTACCGGGATCTCCCAACGTGCTGACGATCGTGCTCGACGACACGGGCTACGGACAGCTCGGCTGCTACGGCAGTCCGATGGAGACCCCCAGCCTGGACGGGCTGGCCACCAACGGGCTGCTCTACAACAACATGCACACCACGGCACTGTGCTCACCGTCGCGTTCCTGCATCATCACCGGCCGCAACCACCACGCCAACGGCATGGCGGCGGTCACCGAGATGGCCACCGGATACCCGGGCTACAACGGCAACATCCCGTTCGAGAACGGGTTCCTGTCCGAGATGCTGCTGCAGCACGGATACAACACGTACATGCTCGGCAAGTGGCACCTGATGCCGTCGGAGCAGGAGTCCCCCGCCGGCCCCTACGCCCGCTGGCCGCTCGGTCGTGGTTTCGAACGGTTCTACGGATTCCTCGGTGGTGACACCAACCAGTGGTATCCGGACCTCGTCTACGACAACCACCAGATCGAGCCCCCCGGCTCACCGGAAGACGGCTACCACCTGACCGAGGACCTGGCGGACAAGGCGATGCTCTTCATCTCCGACGCCAAGCAGGTCGCCCCCGACAAGCCGTTCTTGCTCCACTTCTGCCCCGGGGCCACCCACGCACCGCACCACGTGGCGCACGAGTGGGCGGACCGCTACCGGGGCCGGTTCGACGACGGCTGGGACGCCTACCGGGAGGTGACGTTCGCGAACCAGAAGCGACTGGGCGTGATACCTCCCGATGCCGTGCTGTCCCGCCACGACCCGGACGTCCCGGACTGGGACTCCCTGTCCCCGGACGCCCGGCGCCTCGCCACCCGGATGATGGAGGTCTACGCCGGATTCCTGTCCCACACCGACCACCAGATCGGGCGGTTGCTGGACTTCCTCAAGGAGATCGGTGAACTCGACAACACCCTGATCATGGTCGTATCGGACAACGGGGCCAGCGCGGAGGGCGGAGTCACCGGGACCGCCAACGAGGCGCAGTTCTTCAACAACGCCCCCGAACCGATCCAGGACAGCCTCGAAGCGATCGACCAACTCGGCGGCCCGACCACGTTCAACCACTACCCCTGGGGCTGGACCTGGGCGGGCAACACCCCGTTCCGGCGCTGGAAGCGGGAGACGTACCGCGGCGGCGCCAGCGACCCGTTCCTCGTCCACTGGCCGCGCGGCATCAAAGCGCGAGGAGAAGTGCGCACTCAGTACGCCCACCTCGTGGACATGGTCCCCACCGTCCTCGACGTCCTCGGGATCGAGCCGCCCGACACCATCAAGGGCGTCACCCAGTCCCCCCTGCACGGCGTCAGCTTCGCCCGCACCTTCGACAATCCGAACGCGCCGACGCTCCACCACACCCAGTACTTCGAAATGCTCGGTCACCGCGCCATCGATCACGACGGCTGGCGTGCCGTATGCCCCTGGCCGGGCCCCTCCTTCACCGAGGCGCAACAGCCCTTCGGTACCCCCATCAGCTCCGAGACGCTCTCCCGACTGGACGCCCGCTCCTGGGAGCTCTACCACATCGACGAGGACTTCGCGGAAACCCGTGACGTCGCCACAGACCACCGCGACAAGCTCATCGAGATGGTGTCGCTGTGGTACGTCGAGGCAGGCAAGTACGGCGTGCTGCCGATCGACGGCAGCGCCCTCGCACGGATGACCGTGGAACGCCCGCAGATCACCAAGGAGCGGACCAGCTACACCTTCCGTCACGGCACCCAGACACTGCCGGCCTCCGTCGCGCCCCGGGTCCTCAACCGGCCGCACAGCATCACCGCCGACGTGGAGATCCCCGCCGAGAGCGCCGAAGGCGTACTGATGAGCCAGGGTTCGGGGGCCGGCGGTTGGAGCTTCTACGTCAAGGACGGCAAGCTGACGTACGTCCACAACTACGTCTCGCGGGCCTTCTACACCGTGTCCACGACCGACCCGGTGCCCACAGGACGCCACGAGCTGCGCTTCGAATTCGAACCGACCGACAAGCCCGACCTCGCCACCGGTAAGGGAGCACCGGGGCGTGCCCAGCTCTACATCGACCGCCGCCTCGTGGCAGAGGCCGAATTCCCGGTGACCACCCCCATCATGTTCAACCCCGGCGGCCTGACCTGCGGCGCCAACCCCGGCCAGCCGATCACGTCCGACTACCGGTCACCGTTCCGGTTCACCGGCACACTCCACAGCGTGACCATCGACGTGTCGGGCGAGCTCATCACCGACGCGGACAGCGAGATGCGCATGCACATGGCCCGGCAGTGAACAGGGGTCCTGGACCGCGTACGAACTCGGCTTCGGTGAAAACGGAGCCGCCGTGGTCGCTTCGTCGGCCGGCGAATCCCGGTCCAGGCCGTCCTGGCCGCGCTCGACGTGGACGAAGCGGGCTCCGCATCCGAAGCCTGAACCGCCGCGTGGGATCCCTGAGCTGATCGATCCGCTTCCGGAGTCGGTCTTCTCACCTCCTTGAGCCGGGGCCGTCCGAAGAACCAGAACCACAGGAACCATGAAGAAGAACTGATCCGCGGGGGCGCACGCACAGCCATCGTCGCGGGAACCGCAACCGCTGCTGAGGGCTCTGTCGGCTGACAGGTCGTAAGTCCACAGGGTTCGTTGAACTGCCGATGTCCACGCACCGTTAGCCAGGCACGGCCCGGCAAAGGCACGGATTATCCGCTCTGTGTCGGGTGACAACCGGACCGGATCAGGCCCGTGCCGCACGTCGTGGGACACCATCCACCGGCTTGGCCGGTCAGCCAGCCAGCCGATGATCTACGCAAGGCCGACCTGCGCCACCCGCTCGGAGACCCACATGCCGGAGCCGGAGTGCCGTCGGCGGCCATCAGGCCATCAGCACAGGCCAAACGGGCCTGGATATCGCGTCGCGTCGGCTCGACACTGAGTGCTATC
>DATEMN010000224.1:0-4025 GCA_035275565.1 Pseudonocardiaceae bacterium
TGCTGCTGGCCACCCGGGGTGGCGCGGCCGCGATCGGGCGCGACGACCTGGGCACGCTGCGCCCGGGTGGGTGGGCTGATCTGGTGCACCTGGGAGCCGACGACCCGGCGTTCGCGGCCGGCGTGGACGTACCGGATGGTCAGTTGCTGGCCAACCTGGTGTGGGGTGCCGGGGCCCGCGCAGTGCGAGATGTGTGGGTGGCCGGGGAGCAGGTCCTGGCCGGCGGTGCGCCGACCCGGCTCGATTCCGCGGAGGCGCACGCCACGCTGCGCTGCCGGGCTGCCCGGCTCACCGGACGGTAACGGAACGCAGCTGACTTAAGAGAGGATAACCTATGAGTGTTTTAAAACTCTTGGGTTAACCCTTACTATATGACTGAAAGTGGCTATCGGCGCGTGTGGTGCTGCTGACCGGGCGGACTCGGCGTGTCGTGCTCCAGTGCGTCGGTAGTCGCGCCTTACGCTGTGCACAAGTCTGGGAGACTGGAGACGCGGTTGGCTCGTCACGCGGCCGCCCAGGACCCGCTGCATGTGCTCTATCTCGGCAGTTCCGCCGATCTTGGAGCACTGCGTCGGTTAATGGAGGCGCACGGGGCTGTGACCCGAAGCCGGCTCACGCCGGCGGTCACAGTCGTCATTGCCGACGTCTCGGTGCCCGTTGACCATCCCACCATGCGCGCCGCGGCTACCCTCGGTATTCCCGTGCTCGAACCCGCCGAGGCGGTCGTCCAGTACGCCGGTTGGCGAACCCACACCGAGCCGATCTCGGTACCGGCTGTTGCCCGCCGGTCCTGGCCGTTCCGGCGGCGCACCCGTTGATCGCCGGCACCGGCTGTGGCCATCGCGGCTGCAGTTTCTCCTTCGAGGATCAATGGGGTACCGGAGCCACCCTGGTGACGGTCGTGCGCACGATCGGGACGGTGGTCGCTTGGGCCGTCGCGGTGACCACCGGCAACGACTGTTGGCTGCTGGTGGCCCTGCTGTGCTACTGGATCGGGGATATCGCTGATGGGCTGCTGGCCCGGCTGACCGATCGCGAGACCCGCACCGGGGCGGTGCTCGACGTGCTCGCCGACCGGTTGAGCATCTGCCTGGTGGTGGTCGGCTACGTGACCGCGTATCCGTCCGCCGCGCCACCTGCCGCGGTGTTCCTGGCGCAGTTCGTGGTGCTTGACGCGTACCTCACGCTCGCGTTCACCCGCTGGTCACTGCTGTCCCCGAACTACTTCCATCTGGTCGATGCCACGGTGTACCGGCTGAACTGGTCGTTGCCGGCGAAGGTCATGAACACCAGCGCGGTGGTGCTGGTGTGGCTGATCACGGCCTCGCCGACGGTGACGACGGGGCTCGCCGCAGCGGTTCTCGGGGTGAAGTTGTTCAGTGCGTTCCGGATGGCTCGGCTGCCAGCACCGCGGGTACTGTCCGGCTGTGCGGTGCTCGACCTGAATACCGCGATGGCTAGCCCCGCAACCGCATCGACATGACGAGATAGCGGTACGAGTCGTCCCCGTTATCCGGTTCCCCCGCATTCTCGCCGGTAGCCGGCGTGATCACGCCGGGGCGACCGGGCGTGGTGAACGACAGCGTTGCCCGCGGGGTGGTGAGCCCGGTGAGCCCGTCGAGCAGGTACCCGGCGTTGAACCCGATGGTCAGCGGTTCGCCAGTGACACCGACTTCGAGT
This sequence comes from Pseudonocardiaceae bacterium, assembly GCA_035275565.1. GTDB lineage: Bacteria > Actinomycetota > Actinomycetes > Mycobacteriales > Pseudonocardiaceae. The sequence goes on from DATEMN010000224.1 coordinate 1,681, forward strand.
TCCTCTTCGGCGCTGGATTCATCATCGGCTTCCGCGGACAGCTGCACTGTGCCGTCGGAGAAAGCCAGCCGGATCGGTGCGAACCGCTGAGCCACCAGCGACACCCGCTTGAGCGCCGACACGAACGGGCCGACCTCCACATCCACGGTGGTGGCGACCTCGGTGGGCCACAGCGACGCGAACTTGACGAACTCGCCGTCCAGCAGCCGGGTCAGCGTCTGCCGTCCGGCAGCGGAGAAACCCAGGAAACTCGCGTCGGCGGCGTCGCCCATCGACAGCACCACCTCGCTGGCCGAGCCGAGCGACTTGGCGGCCTCAGCGAGCGTCTTGGCCGCGACAATGACCGAAGAGCTGCTCTCCGGCTCGAGGGGTCCCGTCGGCGTCCACGGAATACGCCGTTCGGCGAGGCGGTAGCGGTCGGTCGCGGCGAAGGTGAGTGCCTCGGAGCCGATTTCCATGCGCACTCCGGTGAGCATGGGTAGCGTCTCGTCTCGGCTGGCCGCCGCGGTGACCTGGGAGACGGCGGTGGCGAAGACATCACCGCGTACCGTGCCCGAGGTGGCGGGCAGTTCCGGCACCGCGGGGTAGTCCTCGATGTGCAACAGCGGCAGGTTGAACCGGGCCGATCCGCATCGCACCGCCAACCGGTTTCCCTCCACGGCCACCCGCACGTCCTTGGGCGGCAGCGCGCGGGCGATCTCCGCGAGCAGCCGGCCGGACACCAGTACTCGTCCCGCGGACTTGTCGGTGACGGACACCTCAATGCGGTTGAGCACCTCGAAGTCGAAGCCGGAGACGATCATCGCACCGTCGGTGACCTCGATTACCACGCCCGCGGTGACCGGGACGACGGGGCGAGTCGGCAAGCCGCGCGCCGTCCATGCGACCGCGTCGGCGAACGCATCCCGCTCAAGCTCGAACTCCACGTTGAACCCACCATCCCTGCGAGTTACCCACGGCTGCGCCAGCGTACGGTGCTCCAGTAGGTAGTCCTTCAAGGACTCCGGACATGGGGTAGTTTCGGCTGGTCACGACGTTGCTGCTGGTCGCTGGGGCACACTGAGGGCACAGAATCGGTGTAGGCGCCGTCGATGGCCTTACGCATGCGGTCTTCGCTGCCCGCCATGAGGTGCCCGTAGGTGCTCAGTACGAGGGTCGCGTTGTCGTGTCCGAGCCACTCAGCGACCGCTACCACCGACTCACCGGCCGCCAAACTGGTAGAGAGCAATGTTCCAACTCTGCGAATGCCCCCAGTGGATCAAGGGCAAGTCGACCCGCACCGCAGGCGCGCGCAGCGCGCCGAGGAGCGGAAGCGACGCGGCAGCCAATCTTGTCAGTTGCCTCTGATGCAACTATCTGACGCGGGATGCCACAGAATCGGCTGCAATATCGTGGCATTCAATGCAACAGCGTGATCTTTCGCCTGATCAGGATGGGTGCAGCGAGGCATCCGCCAACCGGCCTTGATCCAGTCCAAATGGCGAGGTCGCAGGTAGGACCAGTTCACGGATCATGTCGAATGATGCGCCTGATGCAATTCTGCTCACTTGGAGGACGCTGGCGAAGTGGTGGCGCAGGTCATGGGTGGTGGTGTCCGCTGGTAGCTCGGGGGCTCGCGCCGCGCCGGTCGGCAGTTTCGCGTTTGCCTTCCGGATCGTGGTGTTCAGCGTCGTGACCGCCTTACCGAAGATCCGGCGGCCGTAGTAATCGTGATCGATTGCCCTGTCCGTGCTGGTGTGGAACAGCAGACCGGAAGACACCCGGGAGCAGCTGACGCCGTCCGGGCAGGCACAGTCGACGTCCGTGCTAGCTGGGCGCGTGGCCAGGTGTGAGGCGAGCGCGTCGGCGACTATCGCGGGTAGCGGGATGACCCGCCGAGAACCCGCTGTCTCGCGATCGGGGCACTTGCCCTTGGACGTGGAGTGTCGACCTATTACGGAAAAGTTGCAAAAGAAGCGTTCCATCGAGCTACGTCGGCTTCTAACTGTTCAGCTAATTACGCGCGTGATCAGGTGGATCGGCGCAAGAAATTATTCAGCAGGGTGATGCTGGGATAATCCCCTTCGGCGTCAACAAGGTCCAGCATGGCTGCGCGGAGCCGTTCGCCCGCTGCTGGGCTCATCTTGCCCGCTTGGTCTTTTTGGAAGGACACGGCGAGGAGCCGGTGCAGGAGGGGCGCTCGGCAGGCGATGGGGCAGCGGGCGAGCAGGTGGGTGAAGGTCGGCACGTGCGGAACATAGGAAGCGTAGTCAACCAGCTCACACCAAGCCTCCGCGCACTCTCGGTCCAGGTAGAGAGACTTGACGAACGCGTCAAGTACATCGTCACGGCGTCCGGGTTGATAC
>DATEMN010000225.1:0-6661 GCA_035275565.1 Pseudonocardiaceae bacterium
TCGCGTCGCACCTCCCCCCTGGGCACCGCCAGCCGGGCAGTGCCGCGCTGGCCCAGCGGCAGCGACTCCACCACCGCGCCAGGTCCCGGATCGGCGCCGAGAACCGACCGGCCGGTCGGTGGCGATTCCACCACCAGCTGACCGCCGGGTGGCAGCGCCAGCTCGACCGTGTGCAGATCCGCCGGCCTCGGCGTGAGCGAGCTCTGATCGTCCAGTTGGGACACCACCTGCTCCAACCTGGTCAGCAGGTCAGCCCTGGTGCGGTCCTCCACCAGCCACCAGCAAGCGAACGCCAGCGGGACGCCCAGCACCAGACCGGTGATCGCGACCACGATCAACGTGGACTGCAGGATCCTCCACCGCACGCTGCTTCCTCAGGACGCGTCGAAGCGGAACCCGACCCCCCGGACGGTGGCGATCCGGCCACTACCGATCTTGCGGCGCAGCCAGGACATGTGCATGTCCAGTGTCTTGGAGCTCTTGAGTTCCGGGTCGTTCCACACCTCGCGCAGAATCTCCTCACGGCTGACCACCTGCCCCGGCCGGGACAACAAGACCCGCAGCAGCTCGAACTCCTTGTTCGCCAGCGCGATCTCGGTGCCCTCGATGAGCACCCGGTGGCCGGCGAGGTCCATCCGTACTCCCCCCACCTGAAGCGCCTCCGGAGCGCTGCGCCGCAGCAGGGCGCGCACCCTGGCCAGCAGCTCGGCCAGCCGGAACGGCTTGGCGACGTAGTCGTCGGCACCCGCGTCCAGCCCGACGACGAAGTCCACCTCGTCGGTGCGGGCGGTCAGCATGAGCACCGGGACGTCGGGGCGTACCCGCCGCAGCCGGCGGCAGACATCCAGGCCGTCCATCCCCGGTAGCCCGAGGTCGAGCACCAGCAGGTCGACCTCCTCCTGGTCGGCACGGGCCAGCGCGGCGTGGCCGTCACCGACCACCAGCACCTCGTGCCCCTCCCGCTGCAGGGCGCGTGACAGCGGCACAGCGATGCCGGTGTCGTCCTCGGCGAGAAGCACAGTGGTCACGACACTCAGCGTAGGCCCGCGTGACAACATCCGCCTCGTGACTGACGACGCAGTTCTGCACAATCCGGACCTGGCGCTGGCCCTGACCCTGGCCGACACCGCCGACTCGATCACGTTGGATCGGGCGGGGGCGGCGGACCTGCGGGTCGACCGCAAGCCCGACCGGACCCCGGTCACCGACGCCGACCTGGCCGTCGAGGACGCCGTCCGTGCTGTGCTGGCAGCGCAGCGGCCGCGGGACGCGATACTCGGCGAGGAAGGCGGCGGTCCGGCTACCGCTGACGGCCGGGTCTGGCTGCTGGATCCGATCGACGGGACGAAGAACTTCCTGCGCGGCGTCCCGGTCTGGGCGACCCTTATCGCCCTCGTCGAGCACGGCCGACCGGTGGTCGGGGTGATCAGTGCACCGGCGCTGCGGCAGCGCTGGTGGGCCGCTGCCGGGGCAGGTGCCCACACCCGCGATCCGGACGGCACCACCCGAGCCATCACGGTATCCGGAGTCGGTGAGCTAGCCGACGCCTACGTCTCCACCACGCATCTGGGCACCTGGGTGGAGCACCACAGCCGCGAGTCCTACCTGGCGCTGGTAGACGCATGCTGGGAGAACCGCGCCTTCGGCGACTTCTGGCAGCACTGCCTCGTCGCCGAGGGCGCGATCGACCTGGCCGCCGAACCGATCGTCAACCCCTGGGACGTGGCCGCCGCGCAGGTCCTGGTCGAGCAGGCCGGCGGCCGCTTCACCGACCTCACCGGGGTTGCGCGGTATGACACCGGCACCGCCCTGTCCTCCAACGGTCTCCTGCACGACGCCGCGCTCTTGCGTCTGCGGCGCTTGTGAGTGGCGATAACAGCTATCACTCGCATCGCCACTCACGGGTGCGCAGCACGCGAGCGAGTCGCTCGCGCCACCAGGTCACGCGCTGCGGATCGGCCGGTTGGTGTGCCTCCAAGAGCACCAGATCAGGAACGGCCGGTGTGCTCGGAACCGGTAGGTAGCCCTTCACGGGCCGCAACGAGTCGGCATCGGCCACCACATCGCCACGCAGCAACGACAGTGTGCCCAGACCGCAGGCGAAATCCAGCTCCGGCAGTGCGCCAGCGAGGGCGAGTTGAGCCGCCAGACCGACGCTGGTCTCCAGCGCAGAGGAGACCACACACGGCAAGCCCGCGGCCTCGGCAACCTGCAATGAGCGCCGGACCCCACCCAGCGGCGTGCACTTGATCACCGCGATATCAGCCGCGCCCGCAACCGCGACCCGCAGCGGATCCTCCGCGCGACGGATCGACTCGTCAGCGGCGATCCGGACCTCCACCCGGCGACGGACCGCGGCGAGCTCCTCAATGGTCCGGCAGGGCTGCTCGACGTACTCCAACCCACCGGCTGCCTTGTCCAGCAAGCGGATCGCGCGCACGGCGGTGTCGACGTCCCAGAGACCGTTAGCATCCACCCGAATCGCCCCATCAGGGCCGAGCGCGTCCCGGACCGCCTCGACCCGGGCGAGGTCCTCGGCCAACGACTCGGGATGATCCGCGACTTTGACCTTGGCGGTGCGACAACCCGACCGCGCGGTGATCTCATGTGCGCGCTGCGGTACCGCTACTGGAACCGTGCAGTTGATCGGGATCTGCTGCCGCAGCGGCTGCGGCCAGCCCACCGTGGCCTGCTCGACCGCGGTAGCCAGCCAGGATGCCGCCTCTCGATCGTCATACTCCGGGAAGGGACAGAACTCGCCCCACCCCACCGGGCCTTCGATGAGCATCCCTTCCCGGACGGTGATGCCCCGAAACCGTGTGGTCATCGGGATCGCGTAGACGCGGGCTTCGTCGAAATCCATGTCGTTGCGCATCAGGAGTGTGAAGCCCTCATCTCATCAGGTGCCGCTGCGTGTCGGCTGAGGAAGTTCGTGATCCACTCATCCAAGGTGGACGAGCCAGCGGGCAGTGGCTGGATCTGCTGTCGCAGCCTACGCAGCCGGTCCAGCGAGGTGCCTTGGTTTGCTCCACAGGCACACCGTGGTTATCCACATCCCTGACTTGGGCATACGCCGCCGTGAACGAGAGCTATCCACAGCTTGCCACGCCAAATCCAACCGGTGGCCACCAACCTGGGCACCGGTCACCCGCGACGCCCCTACGTCAGGGTGGCCCGGTACCGCCAGCGCAACGTAGGTGATGTCACTGTCCGCGAGATCCGGAAAAGGACTGTCGCATTGTGCAGAGGTGCCGCCAGAAGCAACTTATCGCCGAAGTTGCGTTCTCTGGCACATCCGCAATGGATCCCCCTCATCCGTGGGGCAGGAGGGGCCTATGAGACGGGAGCCGAGACACGATCGGCTCCTGCCACCACCGCAGAACTGCTACAACAGGTGGCGCGCCCATGTGCCGAAGCCCTGACCGGCACCATCGATGACCTTGCTTCGAGGTAGTTCGGACATTCAACGAAGCGGCAGGTATCGAATACGCACCACGTTCGGAAGTGAGCACGACGAATGCAGTCATGTGATTCCCGCCTTAGCGATGGAACTCCCATCTGATCGGGCGCTGCGGGTGAGGAAGTCGGTGATGCGTTCGTCCAGCTCGCGCAGGTGTGGTGAGCCGGTGCGCAGTGGTTGGATCTGGCGTTGCAGGGTGTGTAGCCGGTCGAGGGTGCGGGTGGAGCTGACCTGGGCCGCAGTGCGCAGCGCGTCCCGGCCTAACGCGGCGGCCTGCTCGAAATCACGGCCGAGCAAGTGGGCACCGGCGAGGTCGATCTGCGCGAAACAGCGGGCCCGGACCCGCCAAGGCTCGTAGTCGCGCAGCGCGGCAGCGCTCAGCGTGATGGCCTGCTCGGACTCACCGAGGTCACGCAGGCACATGCCGAGATCCGCAGCGAACGCGGCCTCGGTATAGAGGCCCTGCCATGGGGGCTCGCTGTCGGGACGCAGCGACTCGTAGGACCGTTGGGCCGCCAGCACCGCGCGGTGCGCCTCGCGGACATCGCCGACCAGGGCGAGACCACGTGCCTCCTTCGCGTGCAGCTCGGCTGCCAGCCCCGGCGTCGCCGTGCCCTGGGCGACGGCCAGCCCGGCCCTGGCCAGGGCCACCGCCTGGCGCCCGTGCCGGAGCCGGTCATATTCGGTGAGCGCGTTCTGCCCGATTTGCAGTGTCATGTGGCTCATCAATCCCAGTATGTTGGCGGCATAGAGCCGGTCCCCCGCCGCCATCGCGAGATCGAGCGCCTGGATGAAGTAGCGCTGCGCCAGCGCATGCCTGCCCACATCGTTCGCGGTGTAACCGGCCAGCTTGGTGGCCTGCGCGACAGCGGTCAACAGAGCCTTGCCGGTCTTCGCCGAGTAGGTGCCGTGCAGGAGCTGATCGGCCTCCCGGTGCAGCAACGACACCACCTGCTCGCGCAACCGCCCCGAACCGTAGCGATAGTCGAGCTGACGCAGCTGCGTGACCTGCTCAGTAAGAATCTCCACATCGGCCATGCCCACCCGCCGACCCCCGGCTCGAGCAATGCTCTCCGCTGGCGGCACCGTAAGCGCGAACAGCGCAGGCTCGGAAAAGGACGCCGCGCTGAACGCGGAGCCCAACAGAAACTTCCGTCGGCGCATGTCCTGTCCCGACAACTCGACGACCGTGCGAAGCGTCCCGTCCAGTGTCCCAGAACAGTGCAGACCGTCGTGAAGATCTTCCGCCACCGGACCGCGATCAACGAACCCGCAGTCGGTGACGCTGACCTCGTAACGCAATTTCCGCGACAGCACCGTGGCCACCATCCGGGGTACCGGCCACCGCGGCTGACACCCCGCCAGCATCCGCCGCACCGACGTCGTACTCGTCCCGACATGCACCCCCTGCTCAGCGCCCACCGCCACCACCGCGCGAGCCAGCGCGGCATTGCTCACCCCCGCCTCATCCAGCAACGCCCGCGACGTGCCGTTATCCCCACCCACAATGCTCCCGCTCTGTTGACCGTTCCAACCGCCGCCGATCATCGCCGATCATGAGACACCCTGGGAAGCCACCGCCCGAAGTGGGACGGAAGTGACACCCCGTGCCCTCACTGGACCCAGCACCACGCCTGTCGACTGCCCGAGCTTTCCAGCTGTGCGTTTCGCTGAGTGCAGACGGTTCATCGCCATCGAAGGAGAAACCCAGGATGCCCACAACAACCCACATCGCGCCAACCGCCAGGGAGGTGGCGCGCAATGCATCTCGATCCACCGAAAGCCGTGATCTTCCCTGAGCCGCGGACGTTCTTCTGGTGGCCCATCGACGGCCAGCGCCACGCGGTGAGGATCCGCTACCAGGATCTGCCTTACGGCGAGCTGGTCGGCACACTGTGCGGAAAACAATTGAAACGGGCATCAGCGGGCGACCTAGAATGGCTCTGGTCAACGTGCCCTGCCTGCTGGACCATCACTGCGGCTCGCGTCGGGCTACGGGCATGAGTCTCTGTCTCTGCCCGCTCGTACCCGGTTGAAGATCAGCAATGTGAAACAGCATCTCTCCGCGATCTTCGACAAACTCGGCCTCATTCAGGGAGCGCTGCGCTGCCGCCTGACGGCTCTCTAGAGCAGCTAGCAACTGACCACCGAAAGCGCACCCCATGAGCACGCTAAAAGTCACCAAGATGGCTGCCACCAGAACGATCGAAGCAAGCGTTTCCATGCTCTCTCCTCGAATAAATATCGCCCGGCGCAAGTTTTCCGCCGCTGACCAGTAAAGCGTTCCGCCGCTATCCGTGGCCAGGGGGCAGCCCTCACCTGACTATGGAAGATCGGGGCGCAGCTGTTTGCGGTCCTCTTGGCACAGAAACCCCCACGCGAGCAGCTGGCGACCCAACTGATTGATGTTGTCGCGGCCGCTGATCCCGGTGACGCCGAGCTCCTGCAGCTTCTTGCACCACCTACCCACGCAGTCCTCGACGGCCCGTTCGGTCACCGGCCTATCGTGGGGCCGTACAGCGGAAACGTACTCAGCGGCCTCCCGATTGCCGACCGCGTCACCGGGATCGGGCAGCGCCAAGAACTTGGCCGCAAGCAGCAACCTCTCGTGGCCGGTCGGCTCCCGCAGAGGGCGCGTGCTGGGATCGTTGTGCCCCGGGGAGTCCACAACCCGCGGCCGAGGGTCGTCGATCCTGACCGACAGCAGGTATCGCCCGGAGGGCGCACCGACCCGGATCTCCAAGCCGGGCGGGCTGACCGCCCAACGCGAGTGCGAGTCCGATCCGGTCCGTGGCGGCAGCGGGTTGGACACCCCCCGCACGATCACGTCGAATGGACGGCTGCTGCTGTCGTTGCAGACCACCCACAACCCGCCGTCGTACCGGATTGAGCCCACGTTACGGGAAATGTGCAGGTCAGGTCCGCTCTGGACACTGTCATGACCGAACCGCAGCGTGCGGTCGTCACCTCGTCCGAAGGTGAAGGCTGGATTGCCCGGACGCAACACAGCCACTTGGCGGCCCTGAAAACGGACCGCTAGCGCGCCCAACGGCTGCCGCGAACCCACCATTGGGCCACGTTAAACGTCGCACTACCGGTCTGACCACCGGCGCCAGGGCTGCCCTCTAGCCACAGACGGCGGCCAGAGGCTGTACTAGGCAGCAGGAGCGGGGCGCGAAGACCGGAGATTTGCACGTGGAG
>DATEMN010000226.1:0-2754 GCA_035275565.1 Pseudonocardiaceae bacterium
TGGCTGGCCTCGGGGGGTTCGGTGCTCACTGCCGACTCCTCTCGCCAGGCCGCGTTCCCCACCTCTCAATATACCCTCCTCCGGTATAATCGGTGATTGCGGACGCAAGGGACGCAGGGGACGATTCAGCGGCCGAGTCGCCGGTGGTGGATCGAGCACGATTCCTGACCAACCCGGTGTGTCGACAGAGGCGGTGACAGTTGGATCCGCACGTCGCGGGCACACAATCCCGATCGGTGTTCGTCGGCACTGCGACACATCCACTCCTCGTCCCTTATCCCACCTCGATCAAACCCGACGGCGCCCTGCGCCCGTCTCTCGTTCAAGACTGTCAGTTCATTGCCGGTTCAAGCCGAGGATTTCTGTGAAGATTTGCTGAAGAAGCTTTACCTCCATGGCGGGTGGTGGCGCGGCGACGCGCAAATACGAGCGGCAGGGCACGGGCCGTCACGTCGTCAGGCGCGAGGATTGGCACCTCAACTCGGACAATTGACCCGAACGATGTTCGGCGACAACCTCATCGGACTGGCAGCAGATCACTGCGACGGGCAGACTCCTGCGGCCGACGTCATGTCGGTGGCCGTTCGGTATCAGAGTTGCCGTGGCACGGAGATTCGGGGCCAGTGAACGCGACCGCGGCAGCATCACCCGGTCATCCCTGCCTCCGACGACCCCGGGTAATCACCAGCAATCACCGGAATCGGCGGTTCAAATCTTCCTCGGTGATCAAACGATAGATGACGTACAGCGAGAACCATGTGATGAGCAAGGCAGCGAAAACCAACAAAACCTCGTAGAAGAGGACCACGATCCCATCCTAGAACGTGGCCGCGGGCGACGAAATCGGCTGCCGTGTGCCTTCCGGATTGAAGTGCAGATGACCAGACCTCCAGGCCGGGGCGGGCCAATCCTGCCCAATTCGATCGAGGAAGCGGTAGCGGTTTCGTCGTCTTCACCAACACTCGATGACCCACACCGGTGAGGTGGTACGCGAACGAATCCGGTTGGGCGGTGAGTTCGGGCGCGCAAGCTCGCCGCGCTGTCCTCGTCGACGCAGTTACAGTGTCACTATGACAGCAGCGGCACGTGCCGTCCCTGCGGCCAGCTCGGCTAACGGCTGCGGCGGAGGTGTCTCGCGGTGCGACCCGTCTCGGCTGGCCCGAACCCGGCGGTCGAGGTTGTGATGCGCACGGGTGACAACGACGCCACCGCGCGGCGAATCCCGGGGCAGCCAGCCGAGGCGGCCATCGACCAAGCACAGAGCGGCGGATCCTGGTGTGGAGGGGCGCAGCCGACCCCGCCGGGAGGCTGGAATCTGGTCCATGACCGGTTCGACCACGCCCAAGAAGCAACCCGGGAGGCGCTGTGCACGCTGGGGAACGGGTATTGGGCCACCCGCGGCGCGGTACCCGGCAGCACCGCCGACGCAGTCCACTACCCGGGCACATACCTGGCCGGAATCTACAATCGGCTCACCACCGCCCTCGATGGGCACACCGTTGAGACCGAACATTTGGTCAACGCCCCGGACTGGACTTTCCTGACCGTCCGCGTCGGAGACGGTCCGGTTCTGTGTCCGGGATCGCCGGAGATGCTCAGCTACCGCCAAGATCTTGATCTGCGCACCGGTGTGCTGACTCGCACCCACCGGTACCGCGACGCTGTGGGCCGCACGACCCGGGTCACCTCCCGACAGTTCCAGTCTCTGACCGAAACGCATCTGGCCGCACTGGAACTCATCCTCGAAGCCGAAGACTGGTCCGGTGAGATGACCGTCGAGTCCGCCGTGAACGGAGCGGTGGCAAACCGCAACGTGGCAGCGGACCGTGCGCTGGCCCACGAGCATCTGGTCCCGGTCCGCTCCGTGGAACTGGACGGTGAAGCGGTGCTGTACGAGGCGGTGACCAACCAGTCCCGGATCAGCATCGCGACTGCGGCACGGACCCGTGTGGGCGCCGCAGACACGGTCGTCGACCGCCGGCTGATCGCCGAACAGGCCCGCGCAGGGCACACCATTACGCTCAGCCTCGGGCGCGGCATCCCGGTGACGCTGGAAAAGATTGTCGCCGTGGCGACTTCCCGGGATCGCGCCGCCTCCACGGCCGCCCTGGACGCCGGCAACCGGATCGGCCGGGCACCCGGATTCGGGGAGCTGCTCGGCGCCCAGGAAAACGCCTGGGCCGCACTGTGGGAGCGGTTCGGGATAGACCTCGAGACGGGTGTGCGGCAGTCGCTGGCGCTGAATCTGCACATCTTTCACGTGCTGCAAACCGTCGCGGCAGCTGACACAGACCTCGATGCGGGCCTGCCCGCGCGGGGACTGCACGGTGAGGGCTACCGCGGCCACATCTTCTGGGATGAACTCTTCGTCTATCCCATGTTGACCTTGCGCCGGCCCGAACTGACGCGCTCCTTCCTGCTCTACCGGTACCGGCGCCTGGACGCGGCCCGCGCAGCCGCACGCGACGATGGCCTGAACGGTGCAATGTTTCCCTGGCAGTCCGGCAGCGACGGCCGGGAGGAAACCCCCGCCGAGCTCTTCAACGTCCGCAACGGGGTGTGGATGGCGGATAACTCCCGCAGGCAGCGGCACGTCGGGTTGGCCGTGGCCTACAGCGTGTGGCAGTACTATCAGGCCACGGCCGACACCGGGTTCCTCGCCGAGTACGGGGCCGAAATCCTCGTGGAGGTCGCCCGACTTTTCACCAGCCTGGCCGTTCACAATCCCGCGGATGACCACTTCGACATCAGCGG
>DATEMN010000227.1:0-12131 GCA_035275565.1 Pseudonocardiaceae bacterium
GGTGTCGACACTGCTTAGCACACCATCACTCCCCACGCTGCTTTTTGCTTCTCTCCTGCTCGCTGGCCACTGAAATTCCCCGACTGCCGACTTCCAAACCACCGACGAAGAAGACGATGGCTCCGCCAGGAGAGAGATCAAGCACTCCGTGCGCACATCCGGCAACTTACCGGTGACCACTCTGGACGCACCGGAACAAGCCAGCTGTGGATCGAGCGGCCACCCGGGGCACTGCTCCTGAACAGCGGAACCTCGCCTCGCCAGCGGTGAGGCGGGGATTCCGACGTGGATCATCGTGGTCGGGGTGGCGGGATTCGAACCCACGGCCCCTCGCTCCCAAAGCGAGTGCGCTACCAAACTGCGCCACACCCCGTTGCACCGATGGGTGCAGAGCGCAGCCTACGCGACCCCCAGGATCTGGGGGTCGGCGACCGAACACTTCGCCGCGGAGAGGCCGGCAACAGGTACGCTGGGGCCGCTCCGTCACCGCGGAGCATGCGGGCGTAGCTCAATGGCAGAGCCCCAGCCTTCCAAGCTGGCCATGCGGGTTCGATCCCCGTCGCCCGCTCCACCCCATCTACCAGCCGGAACGGCAACCTCTCCCGAGCATGAGAGGGGCCGCCGTCCTGGGTCGTGCCATTCACGTGCCATTACGCGCCGCCGGGATCGGCGCTCTGGCCTGGCGGTTCTGCTCGCTGCTGTCCTGCTCGTTCGTCTTGTCAGGCTTGGTGGCCGTCTGACGGTCGGCAGCGACGAGGGCGCTAGTGCTGTCGCGATGCTGCGGTCACGGGTGCTGGTCGCGTGCTGGTAGATCAGGGCGGCCCGCATGGACCCGTGCCCTATGCGGTGCATCAGCTCGCGGGTGGTCGCACCTGATGCGGCGGTGAGCTGGTTGCCGGTGTGGCGGAGGTCATGGGTGCGACGTGAGGCGTAGTGGTTCGAGTGGAGGTGAGAGACCTTCGCCGCTGATCCCGTCGCAGCGGGACGGTGGAGCTGAGGGCAACCTGATCCGGGTGGTGCTGGGGAGGGTGGGAGCAGCCCTGACAAAGCCGGGACGTGTCACGGGACGTATGGCTACATCGCTCCAATTCTGCATCTTCGCAGGGTGACCGGTGCCGACCTGTTCGAAACTTACATGAAAAGCTTTGAACTGATCTGGCGAGAGGAATCGTACAGTATTCATGCCGAGGGGGCCGCGTCAACAAGCTCCAGTTCGCAGCTCAATCAAGGCGGCTATGAAACAATCGAGGTCGGCTAGACTGTCTAGGGTTACGTCGGCGCCAGCCTCAATCAACTGCTCAGCGCTGTACACACCTGTGGCTACTGCGACGATTTTGGCGCCTCCGTCGCGTGCCGCCTTAACGTCAAGCGGAGTATCTCCAATCAAAATTGTCGATGATTGATCGAACGTCATTCCGTACCTCTTTAAGACTTTCCGTCGAGCAGTGTCAACCAGATTAGACCGGATCTTGCTATCTGACCCGAAACCACCAACATTCAGATCAACCCACTTATCCAAGTCAAAGGTGCGCAGTTTCGCGAGCGCGTTCGCGAAAATGTTACCTGTCAGAACGGATTGAACAACCGTGGGCATGGCAGACAGTGCCGCCAGTGCCTTGATCACGCCTGGAAGAATATGGCCACGCTGCGGAAGCTGCGATACGTTCTGTTCCATGGCTTCAACAAGGACGCCCTCAAACTGCACTATCTCCACATATTTCTCAGCGTTAACGGAGTTAGCGGACAGGAGTTCATGCATTATTTGGAAGCCAGTGCGGCCGTCGGTGGTGGGACGCACCGAGGGCGTGTAGCCCGTCAGTAACTCGAACGCCAGAGCGTATGTCGCCTTGCTCACGCCACCATTCTCAATGAGCGTGTGATCGACGTCCCAAAGAACGAGGGTGCTCGGGAGATGTGCAACAATGCTCGCTGGCGTCTCAATCATAGAGGTATTGTCTCACATGAACCTGACGGTGCGCCTGGATGCCAGTACAATGACCGCTGTTACACCGACCGGATTCACTCAAGAAAAAACAGACGCTCGCCGCTTGGCAGGTCTCCAGGATAGCCGGAATGGAGCAACGCTGCGGTACGCAGGCGGCCAACGTGCTATCCCGTCGACCCCCCGAAGGGCTACCACGCCGTGTCAAGGGGGCAGATCCGAGGCACCCTCCGGCCAACCGGCAGCGCCCCCTTGACACGGCGTGGTCGGGCTATGCCAGGATGCTCCTGTGTCGTGTCAAGCCGTTTGATGAAAGTGGCGGCGGTTCCTTCCTCGTCTTCGCCCGATGGTCATAGGCCAGACCGAGCGGGTCAACCCCGCTGCGCGCACCGTGGCACCGGCCCCGACCACGAGTCACAGCCCCACCTTGCGAAGTGCGCAATGGTGGTCGGGGCCGGTGCCACGGTGTTTCAGGGTTGACCCACTCGGTCTGGCCTATGAGGCGGCTAGGACGATGAGGAAGGGGGCAGGCTGACCAGTACCTGATAGATCTCGCGGGCAAGGTAACGGTTAAGGCAGCGGATGATGTCAGGCTTGCTCAGTCCCTCTTTGGTCCGCCGTTCAAGATATCGGTGGGTGCGGAGATCGCAGCGCAGCCGGCTGAGCACGACGGTGTGCGGGGCGGTGTTGGCGGCTCGGTCGCCACCGCGGTTGAGCCGGTGACGGTTTGGTCTTTCCGCTGCTGGCCGGGATCGGGGCGACGCCACACAGATGAGCGAAGGCGGCTTCAGAATGCAGCCGGTGCGGGTTGTCCCCGGCGGTGGTCAGCAACTGCCCGGCGACCTTGACACCGACGCCGCACAGGGTGAGCAGCTTCGGCGCGGTGCTGCTGACCAGAGCCTTGAGTTCGGCGTCGGCAGCAAGAATCTCCTCACTGAGGTACTGGTGTCTGCGAGCTAGGCACCGGAGCGCGAGTTTGGTGACCTGCTCCGGATCGGTAAGCGCGCCGGTGGGACGTAGCCGGGCGCAGGTGCCGATCAAGCCCCGGGTATTGAGGTAGCGCAGCTTCTCGCGCAGGTCAGCTGACCCGGTCAGCAGCAACGCTTTGAGCTGGTTGGTGGTCTGGGTGCGCGCCTTGACCGCGCTGCGGCGGGCCACCCGCAGCGCCCGGATCGCCTCCACCACCCCGTCGCGGGTCGTCGGGACACCGGCAGCGGTGCCCGCCAGCGCAGCGCGGGCCGCGGCATAGGCATCCAACACATCAGACTTGCCGCAGCATCGGCGAGACCGCCGATCAGGCCGATCAACCTCCACCACCGTGACACCCTTGACGCGCAGGTGCCGGGCCACCGCGGCACCGTAGGCACCGGTGCCCTCCACCCCGACCCGCTCCAGCTCCCCGTGTTCTTGCAGCCAGCTCACCAAAGCCCGGTAGCCCGCCGGGGTCGCGGGGAACTCCCGCTCGCCCCACGGTCGGCCCACCTGATCGATCACCGCAGCGTGGTGAGCCTGGCTATGCGTATCAACCCCGCCCGTGACAGGGCCCCTCGTGACGATCATCCTGGACATCGCTGCACCCTCCCCCCTTACACCGGATAGGTCAGCACGCCGTGGCCAAGCTAGAGCGGACAAGACAGTGATGGGTGCCTCTCGCACAGGCTCCTATGAGGTCACGCCACCCGGCCGTTCGCGTGCAGGCGGCGCCACCCCACCAGACCGACCAATCCTGGCAAGGACAGCAAACTTCGCGTCAGTCGACGGAGGGTCACACCCAGCCGGCGGCGCCGCCTACATCCTCCCCATACTCACTGTCGACGGATAGCACGAAGGCCCCCTGCTCGTAAAGGGTGCCAGGCGTAGGGTGTAGATCCTTGCTGGACCAGCGGCCACCCCGTTCGTGCGCCTCCATGTCGGCGACAGTGCTGTCCGACCCAGACAGCTCCACCAGGCCAACCCGTGCGATCGGAATGTCAAGCCTCAGCTGGGACTACACACCGCGTGCCTTATTGGTTGCCGAATTCCCCTCTGGGGGATCAAGAAAGCGCCGCCTACGGCGGCGCGGAAGTGCCTTAGTTTGGCTGGTTCGCTTACCTGTCCGCCGGGCCGGCTCCGCTTGCTGCGCGCGGCCTGACGGCCGTGCTCGCGCGGGCCGGCCCGGCGGTGCGGTAATCGGTGGACCCAACTAGATCGATCCGCAGACACCGTCGGTGTAGACGTTGTGGTAACTGTCGTCTCCCAGTGCGTTTTGGGTGGTGCGCTCAATAATCGCCCAGAATTCCGGCTCAGGGGGGAAGCGGATGATGCCCAGGCGCTGTCGGTGGGTGGCGGCGGCGCCGAGCAGTCGAGCAGCGTGGTGAAAGTTTTCCTGGGTGGCTGCGATAGCAGCGAGGATGTCCAGGCATTCGGGGATGTTCAGGGCGAACCCTTTGGCCTGCAGGTAGGCGAGGGCGTCTTGGGCGTAGCGCTGAGCATCGCTGGTCTTGCCGGCGGCCAGGGCAAGTCGGGCCAGCAACTGTTGGGCACCAGCTTGCAACCATCCGCAGCCCACGCGCCGGGCGCTGTCGAGGGCCTGCTCGCCATGATCGCGGGCAGCCTGAAAGTCGCCCTCCACCCACTCCAGAGTGCCCAACACAGTGAGGGCCCAGCCAACTAACAGGTATCGCGCCTGCAGTCGACCGACGTTGACAGCGTTGCCGAGGTGTTCGCGGGCTGCGGCCAGCTTGCCCAACGCCAACTCGGTTTTGCCCAGCGCCTGCTGGGCCCATCCCAAGGCAAATCCCGCCCCGGCCTGCTGCACCCGCTGGAGCGTCGCGCCGGCCAGTGCATACGCACGGTCGGTTTCACCGCAAACCAAATAGACCTGTGACAGAAAGCCGTTGGCGACACCACTCATGACCACGTCACCGACCTCATCGCAGGCGATAACAGCTCGCTCGAACAGCTCGCGAGCCTGGTTGAGCCGCCCGTGGACCATCGCGTCCCAACCCAGGTAGTACCAGTGACGCCCGATGATGAAGGGAAACCCCACACGAGTGGCGATGGCGTAGGCGTCATTGAGTATCGGACGGGCGGTGTCGAACTCATCTTGGGCCATCCAAGCCTCAGCCAGGAGTTGGGCGGCCTGGACGCGGCACCAGGTGTCGCCGGCTTGGGTGGCCAGCTCGATGCTGCGCTGCAGCAGTGGCCGTCCACGGGCCGGGTCACCGAGGAGGATCGCGAACCCTAGAGTGTATAACGCTCGTCCTTGAGTCCATGCATCGTCGCAAGCCTGGCCGATTTCCAGCGCAGCTTGGCACCAGTCAAGCGCATGCTCATTGCCACCGAAAAATCCCAGATACCCGCGTCCGGCCAGCACCCGGCCCCGCAACACGCTCGGTTCCTCGCCGGCGGCGTCCAACGCGCGGGCGTACGCGGCCTCGCCGTCCTGAAATCGCCCGCGCACCCACAATATGCTCAGGGCCTTCATCAGACGCAGCCCCGCGGTGGGATCAGCGGTAGCCGCCCAGTCCAGGGCAGCGCGCAGGTTAGGCAACTCAATAGCCAGGCTGTCCACGACGGGGTTATCTGGCCCGGCGCGAAGCAACTGTGGTTCAGCGCGTTCGGCCAGCGCCAGATAGTAGGTCAGGTAGCGCTGACGCAACGGATCTCGTTCGCTGGCCTCAATCAGGCGTGCGGTGCTGTATTGGCGCACGGTCTCCAACAGCCGATACCGGGTCTGCGGGCCGTGCTCGTCGGGGGTCACCAGGGATTGGTCGACCAGAGCGGTCAGCAAATCCAGGATGGCGTAGCGATCGAGATCGGCATCGCAGCAGACGTCTTCGGCCGCCTCTAGGGTCCAGCCGCCGGCGAAGACCGCCAGGCGCCGTAGCAGGGTGCGCTCCTCGGCGCTGAGCAGGTCATGGCTCCAGTCCAGGGAGGCTTGCAGGGTTTGCTGACGGGGCATCAAGGTGCGCGCCCCACCGGTGAGCAACCGGAACCGATCGCTTAGGGCGCGGCAGATCTGTTCGGGGGTCATCATCCGCACTCGCGCGGCGGCCAGCTCGATGGCTAACGGGATCCCGTCCAGGTCATCACAGATCTGCGCCACCGCTGGCGCAGTGTCTGCGGTGATGGCGAAATTCGGGCGCACCTGCTGGGCCCGGTCAAGAAATAGAGATACGGCATCGAATTGGCGCAAGGACTCGATGAGCTGGCCTACCGGTTCAGCGGGCACTGCCATCGACGGCACCCGCCAGTTGATCTCACCGGGCACACCCAACGGCGCGCGACTAGTCGCCAGAACCGTCAACGAGGCACACCCGCGTAGCAGCGCATCCACCAACGCCGCGCACATCTCGACCACGTGCTCACAGTTATCCAGCACCAGCAGCAGCCGACGGGTCCGCAGATGCTGCACCAGCGTGTCCACCAACGAGCGACCCGGCGCCTCTCGCAACCCCAACGCCGCAATCACCGCCGCCGCCACCAGCGCGGCATCCTCCACCGGGGCCAGCGCCACCCACCACACCCCGTCGGAATAACCATCTAAGGTATCGGCGGCGGCCTGCAACGCCAACCTCGTCTTGCCACACCCCCCGGTACCGGTCAGGGTCAACAACCGAGCCTGCCCCAGCAGCTTCCCAACCTGGATCAGTTCGTCGTGCCGCCCAACGAAGCTGGTCAGCTCACTAGGCAAATTGGTGGGCATCACCTCCAACGAGCGCAGCGGCGGAAACCCCACCGGCAACTCCGGGTGCACCAACCCGAACACCTGCTCAGATCGCCCCAGATCCCGCAGCCGATGCACCCCCAAATCCACCAGCGCCACACCCTCGGGCAACCGATCCAGGCTCAAATCACGCGTGGTGCGCGACACCACCGTCTGCCCACCATGGGCAATCGCCCGCAACCGAGCGCAGCGGTTGACCGTTAAGCCGAAATAGTTGCCCGCATCCCGCCGCTGGGCCTCGCCGGTATGCAGCGCCATCCGCACCCGCAACACCGCACCTGCTGGCCAGGGCTCTCGGACAAACGCCCGCTGAGCCTCCAACGCCGCAGCCAGCGCATCGGAGGCGCGGGCAAACGCGGCCAGCACACTGTCGCCCTCGCCTTGGTCTACCGGCCGCACCCCACCATGCCGACAGATCACCGCATCCAACACCTCATCATGACGAGCGATCGCGACCCTCATCGCCTCCGGAGCAGCCTCCAACAACCGCGTCGAGCCCTCCACATCAGTAAGCAAAAACGTCACCGTACCCACCGGCAACCGCAAACCCACCTGCTCACCATCAACGCTCATCAAGGAATCTCCACCTCACCAACCGACCCCTCAAGCCAGACATTCACCATCCTCCCACCCCAAAGAATCACCGCATATACAACTTTCTTAGCCTGGATCCACCGGTGAAATTTGCGGTGTGAGGGGTGTCAGGTAGGGGTAGATGCCCTCCGAGCTGGGAGGATGGGACTTGTCTAGAGTCCATCCGATCGAGTTCGAAGGGCATCTACGAGGTGCAAGTTTTCCATACCGTCGCGGCGGTGTCAGCGACATTCGATGAACCGAATCTGGTGCCGTGTGCTGGTCTGGTGCCGGTGCTGCGGTTGGCCGAGCGTGCGGGGTTGCATGCAGCCCGCAGCGCGGGTTCGGTTGCCGGCTGGTGCTGGGAGTGCAGCGGCGAACGCCGGAGCCAAGATCACGTCGGTGGTGGCGGGGCATGGTGGCTAGTGCGGACTCGATCGATGACCTGGGGGTGATCCGGCACGGGTCATTGCCAGGGATCTTCGAGGGTATCCGGGCACCCTCGACACTGGGCACGTTTCTTCGGGGGTTCACCTGGGGGAATGTGCGTCAACTCGACGCCGTGGCCGGCGAGACGCTCACCGGTTTATCCCATCAGGCACCGTTGTTACCGGGCGCGGATTACGATTATACCCGGGTGCGCGGATTGCATCCGCTGGTGGCCACTCTCTCGACACCGATCAGCGCTCCGGTGATCGCCGGCACCCGGCTGCGCCGGGGCTCGGCGGGCTCAGCCAAGGGCGCAGCCAGCTTCGTCGCCGAGGCCATCACCACGGCGCGTCAGGCTGGGGCCACCGGTGTGCTGCTGGCCCGGATGGACTCGGCCCTCGACAGTCACGCCGTGGTGGCCACCTGCCTCCGGGCCGGAGTCCGCTTCTCGATTACCACGAAACAGACCCGCCCGGTGAGGGCCGCGATCCAGACCATTCCGGAGCACACCTGGATTCCGATCTCCTACCCGCAGGCGATCGACGACGAGGACAGCGGGTCTCCGACGTCCAGATCGCCGAAACCACCTACACTACCTATCGGTCGCGGCGGAAATCCGAGCAGATCACCCTCCGGCTGATCGTCCGGCGAGTGAAAGACAAAAACATCGTGGCCGCCCAGGGTGAATTGTTCACCGCCTGGCGCTACCACGCGTTCATCACCGACTCGACACTCCAGCTTGTGGCCGCCGAAAAACAACACCGGGAACACGCGATCATCGAACAGGTCAACGCCGACCTCAAAGACTCAGCCCTGGAGCACATGCCCGAGGGTCATTCACCGCGAACGCGGCCTGGCTGACGCTGGCCGCTATCGCCTACAACCTCACCCGGCGTGTCGCGCTGTGGAGCGAGCATGGTCCACTGTACGCCGTCAAGCACGACCCGAAAACCCACACTTGACTCGAGATTGACGGCCGTGCCGTCCAAGCCCTCTAATGGGCGCGACAGGCCAATCCCGCGTGTGCCATTAGCGTGCCATTAACACCGGTCAACCACGGTCAATAGTGGTGCCTCCTGATCCGGCCCGAACGCAGATCAAGGCCCCTGGCAGCGTAGTTGGCGCAGCCTTCCAAGCTGGCCATGCGGGTTCGATCCCCGTCGCCCGCTCCGCACGTTCTTGCTGGTGGAAGACCCTGTTCCCGGCGTTCTCCGAACTAGGCGCCGGCCCGGCCAGTTCGATCATCCAAGGTGACGGCTTGAGTGCCGCGGAGAAGGTCTTCTTCGGTGACCAGGAGGCATCGTTCGATGTCGATGGCCAGGTCTTGCTGGTGAAAGTCCCTGACGGCGCGGGCACGGTCGAGGGGGCGGACAGCAGAGCGACGTCGCTGGCCTCACCTTCATCGCCCAGAGCTGTCTGCTTGGGGTATCGGCTTCGCAGTACGCACTCGGGCAGTGTCAGCTGGGAAGCTCTACATCAGCAGCGCCGGGAGGTCAACCATGGATCGAGACGCATCAGGAAATCTTGACAAGGGGTTGCGGTACCAGCTGGTCTGGCGCGACCGTAGTACGCAGTGGTACCGAAGCACCTAGGCACCTCCGAACGCTTCGGAACCAGTAAACGTGATGGCGCCTCTGGGAGCGACACCGAGGCGCCGGTCCCAGGGGGGCCGGGGGCCGTGCGGCCGGAGTGACCGCGCGGCCCCCGACTTGGGTGATCTCCTAGTCGCCTGAGCACGTCAATTCGCCGGGAGCAAGCGGCAAGTGATCATCAAGCTCGGGTCTCAGAGCGTTCCTCACGTCCGGGTCGGACAGCGAAGGAACCGTTAGCTGAGTGGCAACCGGCAATATCACGTCCCCAGGCCCGGCCTTACCAGCCTCGACGTAGTCCTGACATAGCTGTTCGAAGATCGGTGTACCTGACATCTCCCCCGCCTCCCTTTGTCCCGGACGAGAGGGTCGTGGTGGCCCGGCTCGCTGTCAACTTCGGTCAGCCCCTAGTGGCAGATGGTGACGACGAGTGGCGCTTTGGAGGCGATCAGCGGTCGCCGTCTGCGCACACCTCACGACAGCCGGACTCCTGAACGACACGACCGGAACGCACCCATAGCGAGAGTAATGTCGGCACTGTCCGGTCTGTTTGATGGAGGAGGTCATCGTGAGCGCGCTGATCTGGGTGGTGGTGCTCGTGCTGCTGATCGGTGGCGGTGCGGTGTATTACCTCCGATACCGGCAGGCATCTCAGCAGCGTGATCTCGAGGACTCGAAGGCCGAGGCACGCCGCTGGGTGGAGCGCCTCGGCGGCCAGGTCCTCAGCCTGGTCGGCACCGATGAGCCTTCCAGGCAGGCACTAGCCGACGCCGCAGAGCGGTACACAGCCGCCGGCTCCCAGATGGACTCCGCACACACTGCGGCCCAGAGCCGCCTGGTCACCCAAACGGCTCTGGAAGGGCTCTACTACGTGCGAGCAGCCCGCTCCGCCATGGGCATGGACCCGGGTCCCGACTTGCCGCCGGTGGTGGGGCAGGTCGGCGCCGGCTCCGTCACCGAGGACCGCAACGTCACGGTGGAGGGCCACGACTACGCAGCCTCCCCGCGTCCCGGCGACCGCACACCGCACTACTACCCGGGCGGTCGGGTGGCTGGGCGGCCTGTACCGCAGGGCTGGTACAGCGAACCCTGGTGGAAACCGGCGTTGGTCGGTGGCGCCTGGGGTCTGGGCTCAGCGCTGCTGTTCAGCTCGTTGTTCTCCGGCATGGGTGGGATCGCCTCAGCAGGCGCGTGGGAGCAGGGCTATGACGCAGGGCATGACGACGCAATGTCCGGTGGCGACGGAAGCGGGGTCAACGAGACTGGTGGTGATGGCGGTGGCGACTGGAGTAGCGACGGCGGCGACACCAACTGGACTGGCGGTGACGTGGGTGGCGGCGACTGGGGGGGTGGAGGATTCGACTTTTAGCACACTGGTCGTTGCTGGCAGCGGGGGCACCGGTAGAGGTTCGCCGGCTAGTCGGCTCACGAAGCCAACCACTGCGAGATAAGGAGTAACCTGCTTGGGGATGTGCTGGTGGGGTTGCCGACTTCCAGCATGATGTGGGCGTCAATGGTCCAGGCTCTGTGCAGGTCGGGGAGGATGCCGGGATGGTCAAGGTCACCTAACGCCTCCGCGCCACCCCACCCGCACCCGCGGTGCTGCTTCGCCATACCTGGGTGGGTTGGCTGCTCCCGGTCGGGGTCCCCACCGTGTTGGTGGCGCTGCAAATGCAGCTGTACGGGCGGTGGATTGTCGACGACGCCGCGACCACCTTCGCCTACGCCCGCTCTCTCGCCGCCGGTGAGGGAGCGGTGTTGCAGCCTGGTGCCAACCCGGTGGAGGGTTACTCGAACCCGGCGTGGCTAGCGGTCCTTGTACTGGGTCGCTGGCTGGGATTGTTCGACCGCGGAACCTGGTTCGGGGTGCCCGATCTGGTGGTGTTCCCGAAGTTCGTCGCGCTGCTGTGCTGCGCGGGGTGTTCGCCGAGTTTACGCGGTCGCCCGTGCGGTGTCCCGAAGGCCGGTGCTGCTCACCGTGGTCGCCGAGGCGGCAACGGCGACGGTACCGTCATTTGCGATCTGGGTGTCGTCCGGGCTGGAGAATCGCTGCTCGCTTGGCCGCGGTGAGTCTCGCAGCCCTGCTGGCCCGGGCTGCGGTCGCCCGAGGGCTGCTCGAGGTGCGAGTCGCGGTCGGGTGCGGGCTGCTAGCCGCGCTGGCGGCGCTCACCCGTCCCGATGGGCTGATCTACGCCGCCGCGTACCCGGTCGCGGTGCTGCTCCTTCTGCAGTCAGCCCGGGTCCTCCACGCCGCCCAGGCGGTGGTGGTGTCGACCTTGGCATTCGCCGTCCCGACCGGCGCCTATCTCGCCTGGCGCCTGGCAACGTTCAGGGAGTACCTGCCGAACACGGCGCTCGCGAAGGCTCAGGGTGTCCCGACGGCGGAGGAGTTGGGGCGGCCGTCCGAGCTCGTCGCCTACACCGGATGGCTCACCGTCGTGCTCGTGGTCGGGGTGATCGCGGCAGCGATGCTGCAGCCCGGCCGCGACCGGACCGTGGTGGCGATGCTGCTGGTGCCGCTCGGGTTGGCTGTTGCCGCGTTCGCGGTGCTGGAGACCGACTGGATGGGCGAGTACCGGTTCGCGACGCCGGTATGGCCGCTCACCGCGCTCGCCGCGAGCGTGGCCGGTGCTCGGGTGCTACCGCAGCTTGGCGCCCGGGCACGAGCCGGTGTCGCGGTGGTCGCGCTCGTGGCGGTCGGGTTGACCGGCCTCGGCTGGGCATCCGCGGCCGAGACGTTCCGGAAGGCGCCGACGGTACCTATGTGCGCGGTCGCGCAGAACGTCGGCGCTTCGGTAAATGGGTTCGCCAACATCCTTGGTGTCCCCGGCGGAACTCTGGTCACACCCGATGTGGGCGGGTCGGCATTGACGAGCCGCTTCGAGATCAT
>DATEMN010000228.1:0-3183 GCA_035275565.1 Pseudonocardiaceae bacterium
GCGCTGTTCCCATTCCGGGTTCTCGGCGCGACGGGTCACCTCCCGGCGGTAGCGTCCCCAGGCAGCTTCGTCGGCGAAGGTGACAAAGTGTTCCAGGGTGTGCACCTCGGGACCGCTGGTGCAAATGAACCAGCGGGTGTCCTCCACCATGTCCATGTCCGCGTAGAACCAGGCTTCACGTTGTCGGGCCCACTCCCAGAACGCGGCGAGGTCGCCCCTTGCCTCTCGGGTGAGCCGGAATCGGTAGACCAGGTGCAGCATCAGGGATTTCCTCTCGTTCTCACGTGCCACCGTCGGGGACGTCGATATGCCAGCGGCGCCAGTCAAGGCATCCGAGACGATGTCCGAACCGTATGTGGAATCGGGCAGCGAACCGATGGTTGTGGCCTCGGACGGCCTCGGGGGCGAGCCACCGGTCGGTCACGGGCAGCACGACCGCCGCTTGAGGAATGAGATCGGCACCCCTGCGGGCTTTGACGTCGAGCGCGGAGGTGGCCAGGTGGTAGTGGCGAAATCCCTGCCGGGCCGCGTAGTCCAGGGCCATGCTGTAGCTGAGGACAAAGTACTCGTGTCGGGGCTTTGTTGTGGCGTAGTCGAAACCGAAGTACCGGGCGTAGAGGCGGAACCGGAAACGGTAGCACACCATGATCGCTATTGTGCGGCCCTCGCGGCGACACAGTCCGGCGGTGGCCTGGCCGAGCACGCCGCTGCGTTCCTGCGCGGCGAACGACCGGTTCATCCACTCCCGTCCTTGACCGCTCCCGTACCGAGCGCGGTTCTGGGTTATCAGGTCAGCCGCCTGCGCCACGACCGCACCCGTCAATGGTGTCCAGGTCACCGAGTTGCCGGTCGAGTGAAATTGGCGTAGTTCGGCGCGTTGCTTGATGCGGTCTCGGCTGCAGAGTGTGGCGAGGTGCCCGGCGAAACCGTCCGGTGGTACGACCATCTCTGCCTCGGCGGAGTGCAGCAGGACGTGGGCCGCGGGGTGGTGGGCAGCCAGGGCCACCGCTTTCCCGATCGGCACGTAGGGCATAACCACTCCGGCGAGACCGGCGCGGGCCGCCGTGCTCCGCGCGTAGTCCAACAGCTCACCGAGAACGGCGATGTTGCCGGGCGCGACGATGAGCCCGTTGCTCACGCCCCGGTGGGAGCCCAGCCACAGAAACCGCGCCTTCCACTGCCCAGGCACGTCACCGAACATGGACGGCAGGTGGAACAGACCGGGGGTGTCGTGTTCACCGGCCCAGATCGGCAACGCGCCGACTAACTGGCTTCCGACTCGTCCCGCGATGATCCCGCGGCTTCCCCACAAGTACTCCAGTCCACGCAGCCAGGCGTGGCTCTGGTAGAAGTTCTGATCGTCGACCACGCGGTCCCATTCTTCTGGGGTGAAATCGGCGATGCTGATCGCCATTTTGATGTCGATCACGATGGTTATTTCCGGCAGTCGAGTATCGCCGCGTGCGGCGCGGTCAGGTAGTTGCGCCAGAAGTCGGCCCCGCGTTCGGTCGCCACTGCAGGGTCCATCGTGTATCCACACCAATCAACATCCCGAAAACCGGCCGTGCGCAACACATTCTCCAGCGTGCTCCTGGTCCAGTACCGGGCAATCACGGTCACGTCGTGGCGCCCGAATCTCAGGGTGAGAGTCATCGGGGCCGCATCCTGCCTGGGGTGCTCCGAATAGAGACGGAAGCCGTAGCGGGCGTAGTAATCGGAGTCGTTGACGTAGTCCGGATGGACCGGAAGGGTCACCAACCGCCCGCCGGGACGGAGCGCCTCGTGGGCCAATGTGCACAGTGCGTGCAGTTCCCCGAACGTGCTCGCGTACGGCAGAACGTAGACTCCGAGCACGAGATCGAAAGCCCCGTGCTCGGAAGCGGGCAACGGTCCCACGAGGTACTCAATTCCCAGGCGTTCCTGCTGTTCCCTGGCTTTCGCGTAGGCGACCATTCCCTCTGACTCGTCGATGCCGACGACCCGCCGCGCGCCGCGGCTGCGCATCCGGCGCGTATACAGGCCGGAACCGCAGCCGATGTCGAGTACGGCCGCCCCGGTCAAGTCGCCCAGTAGGCCGAAAACCGTGGGAATCTCCAGGTCTTTGCGCCACGGAAGTTCTGCCATCTCTTCATACAGGCTCGCGAGTTCATCAAACTGGCTCATCTGATCAGCACTCCAGAGGCAGATGCGGTCCCTGTTGGTGTGGACAGGCGATTCGCGGAGCGACGCGAGGTTCGCGCGCATAGGTGAATGATGGGCCAACGGCGAGCACCGAGGTATCAATAGGCAGTGCCGTCAAAACACTCGGTGTAGATTTTGTTCGCTGTGGTGTGTAGCTAGTTTGCCTTCAGCGTTCGCCAGTTCACGGTGGCGGCCCCTGCGCCCCGACACTGAAATCCCCCAGGTCAGCGCTGCCAACGGTCTGCCTCCCTCACTTTGTCCCGCTCTCCACCGCTGTTATCCCCCAGCCACGAACGAACCACAAGACCTGCGATGAGACATCCCTTAGCGGGAGGTAGCCGAAATGAAATAAGTTATCCACTTGGAGGCATCGCCAAGCTTTCCGAGCTACAACGACGCCGAATTGAGTGGATTGATTGTTCCATTCCGGTTCCAATTATTAGTTCGGCGGTCCCAACAGCCAGTTCCCTGGTGCATTCTCGTCATCGCTGAGATAGAACTCAACAATGGCGGTCCGGAATTCCTCATAGCTGATTGCGTTATCATCGTCGCGGTCGAGCCGCCTGAACGCGTCGCTGGAATGCGTTGGGTCGATGCCCAGACCCTCATACATCCGCACGTATTCATCGAAGGTGAGCGCGCCGTCCCCACTGGTGTCCACGATGCGCATAAAAGCATCGGCGATCGTTATCACCGCGTCCTCGAAGTTTTCCGGTGCTGTAACACTGGACTTCATGACTTCGATAAATTCTTCCCGTTCAAGCCTTTTATCCTCGGTAGTATCCCCCTCGGCAAGCAGCAGGCCCCACAATTTCTCGAACGCACCTCGCAGCGCTTGCGCGTTCTCCGGGGCATCACCACCCGGTAGCGCGGTGAACAACGCAGCAAACTGCTGGAAGTCATCGTGTGTGAGGTAGCCATCCCGCCCTTGATCAAACCAGTCGAAGAGAATGTTGAATTTCCGATTCTTCACACTGTCCGACATGAATATGTCCTTCCGCT
>DATEMN010000229.1:0-3099 GCA_035275565.1 Pseudonocardiaceae bacterium
GTGGCACGGCCCGAGCGGCGCTGGGCGGTGCTGGCCGACGCGTGGCTTGCACTGCCCCGGCTGCCGGGACTGGCTGGGACCCGCGACGACAAGGACCGGCCCCTAGCTCCGCTTGCTGAGGAGTTGCGCCAGCCACGCGCCGCGGCGCAACGCCGCCTGATCCTCGACGTGCTCGCTGACCTGCCCGCCGGTAGCGGGATCCACCGGTCCGGCGAGCTCGCAGCGGTGCTCGCCTGGCGGGCACCGCTGCGGGGTGGCCGGCGGCGCGACGAGATCGTCAGCTGGACCGTCCAGGAGGCCACCGTGCTCGGCGTGCTCGCGCTGGGCGCGATGTCATCGGCCGGGCGGGCGCTGCTGCACGACAGCGCGAGCGCGGCAGCCGCCGTTGTCGAATCCGTCTTGCCCGAGCCGGTGGACCACGTGCTCGTCCAGGCCGACCGCACGGTGGTGGCACCAGGACCGTTGGAGCCCGAACTGGCCAGGGAGATCGGGCTGGTGGCCGACGTGGAGTCAGCTGGTGGCGCCACCGTCTACCGGGTCACCGAGGACACCGTGCGCCGGGCCTTAGACGGCGGCCGCAGCGCCGCCGACCTGCACGAGCTGTTCCGGATCCGGTCCCGGACCCCGGTGCCGCAGTCGCTGAGCTACCTCGTTGACGACGTGGCCCGGCGGCACGGGCGGCTGCGCGGTGGCACCGCGGCTGCCTTTCTGCGCTGCGACGATGCCGTATTGCTGGCTGAACTGCTGGCGCATCCAGTCGCCGCGCGCTGCGGGCTACGCAGGATCGCTCCCACCGTGCTGGTCAGCCCGTTGGCGCTGGGCCCACTGCTCGACGAGGTGCGCGGTGCCGGCTTCACCCCTGTCGCCGAGGGGTCCGATGGGCAGGTGGTCGAGCTGCGCGCCGCGGACCGCCGGGCCAGGGTCCGGCCGGCGGCAATCCGCCGTGCCACCGTGCCCCCTGACCCCTCGGCGGAGCAGCTCGCTGCGCTAGTCCGAGCGATCCGGGCCGGAGACGCCGCGGCCACCACCCCGCGCGGGCCCGCAGTGGTCACCGATGGGGCCTCCACCGGTGACACCCTGGAACTGCTACAGGGTGCCGCTGACGCCGGCAGCAACGTCTGGATCGGCTACGTGGACTCCCACGGCGTGGCCAGCAAGCGGATCGTGCGACCGGTGAGCGTAGGTGGCGGCGTCTTGGAAGGCTTCGACCGCTCCCGAGGCGAGCTGCGACGCTTCCCGTTACACCGCATCACCTCAGCGGCGGTCACCGCGGACTGACACGCCGAGTCGGCGGTATGGTGAAACTTCAGCCTGCAATTTTTGGAGCCAGCTGGTTGCAAAATCGGGAACTCAGGTATCCTGGGGCTGTGAGCAGCCGCTACGTTCCTCGGCTCGCCGATGAGTTGATCGCTGAGCTGCTCGCGGAGTTTCCCGCTTTGCTGCTGGTCGGGCCGCGGGCCAGTGGCAAGACGACGACGGCGGTCCGGCACGCCCGTACGGTGATCCGTCTCGATGACCCGCGGGAGGCCGCTGTCGTCGAGGCTGATCCGGACGCTGCATTGCGCGATCGCACCGAGCCGGTGCTGATCGATGAGTGGCAGCTCGTTCCGTCGGTCTTAGGAGCGGTCAAACGTGCGGTCGACGCCGCTCCCCGACCCGGCCGATTCATCGTCACCGGCTCGGTGCGTGGTCGCCTGGATTCTCCGACCTGGCCCGGCACCGGGCGGTTAATCCAGGTCGACATCGGGGTGCTGACCATGCGCGAGATCACCGGTGGGGACCTACACCACGCCCCGTTCCTGCTGCGGATCGCGTCGGATGGGGTCGCGGGCCTGCGAGTCCCGGCTCAGCCTCCCGACTTGCGCGACTACTTGGAATTAGCCCTCCAGGGTGGTTTTCCCGACATGCTCGGGCGGACTGAACGCGGCCGGATGCTGTGGTCGAGGAGCTACCTCGACCAGCTGTTCACTCGAGATGTCGATCAACTCGGCGGGCGGCGCGACCCGGGCAGGCTGCGTCGTTTCTTCGAGGCGTACGCGCTGAACACCGCCGGTGTGGTGCCGTTGGCCACCGTGCACGAAGCTGCCGAGATCGACCGCAAGACCGCGGAGGCTTACGAGGGGTTGCTGCGGGACCTGTTCGTGATCGACACCGTGCCGGCGTGGAGCACCAACCGCCTCAAGCGGCTAGTGCGTTCACCTAAGCGTTACGTCGTGGATCCCGGACTCGTCGCGGGGGCGCTGCAGCTCATGGTGGACGCCGTGCTGCGCGACGGTGACCTGTTCGGCCGGCTGCTGGACACCTTCGTGCTCGCGCAGCTTCGCGGTGAGCTGCAGCTGGGCTTCCCCCAGCCGAGGCTCTACCACTTGCGGGATCGCAACGGTGACCACGAGGTCGATCTGATCGCCGAGCTGGACGCCCACCGGATCGTCGCCATCGAGGTCAAGGCAACCGCGGCACCGCGGGTGGACTCGGCCAGGCACCTGATCTGGCTGCGTGATCAACTGGGTGAGCGTTTCGTCGCTGGCGTGGTGCTGCACACCGGCCCTCGGGTCTTCTCGCTCGACGACCGGATCATCGCCGCGCCCGTGGCCGCGCTCTGGAGCTGACCTGGTGGTCGGCAGGTCGCGCTGACCGTCGAGGCGAGGTGAGCCAGGCGCATCCGCGGGAGGTCAGTGCGGTGTTGCGGTTGGTGGGTCCAGCGGTGGGAGGGGGCCCCAGGTCTCGGCGGGTAGCCGGACCAGCCGGCCGTCCTGCGGCACCAGCCAGCCCAGCCACCGCCAGGCCCCGTCCGAGGCCCCGAGCAGCTCGTGCTCGGGGCTGGACCAGACGGCCAGCTCGCTGTCGGGGAGTTGCTCGAGCTGCCAGCCAACGGGCTGGCCGGTGGCCGCGTCCCAGATCCGCGCGGTGCGGTCATCGCTGGTGGTGAGCAGGCGGGTGCCGTCCGGGCTCCACCCGCCACCCGTCACCCGCTCGGTGTGGCCGGTGAGGGTGAGCTGGGGCTGACCGGTAGCCGCGTCCCAGATCCGCGCGGTGCGGTCATCGCTGGTGGTGAGCAGGCGGGTGCCGTCCGGGCTCCACCCGCCACCCGTCACCGAG
>DATEMN010000230.1:0-2450 GCA_035275565.1 Pseudonocardiaceae bacterium
TTTCTGTTCGTGGGTAGGGTCGGGGTCTGGCTGTCGCTCGGGGGCGCCGGGTTCCACTTGCCGGGCGGTGGTCCTTCCATGATCGTCGGGGTTGGGTGGTGGTCAGGTGTTGATCGGGTCATCGGTCCAGGGCCAGTCCGCGCGCAGGTGAAGCCATCGTTTGCGTTGCCCGCGGGTGAGGCGGGCGGGTAGGTGCAACAGCCGGTAGCGCAGCAGTTTCGGGGCGGCGTCGCGGAGTTCACCCTCGGGTAGGGCCAGGTGACGGAAGCAGGCCAGCAAGACGACGACCTGCTCGCGCAGCTCCTCGCGCTCAACCTCGACATTGCTGCCGAACCTGAGCACGCCCGAGGTCCTGGGAACGGGGCAACTCCCTCATAGACGCGACGGCTAGGGCATAGACAAAGTGGGTCGGGTCGTCTCCGAACTCGCTTAAATCACCTGGGCGCCGACGATGAGGCGGTCCGACCTCCTAAGACATTATTGGAACCGTTCTGACCCGCTGAACAGCTTCGCAAGACGGATTTGATCATGCCAGATGACCGTCGAGATTTATGTGGAGCCGATGATCGGGCTGCTACAGGCCGCCCAGCGGATAAGCGGGCTCTTCGGCGACACGGCCCGGCCCGGTGGCAGGTTGGTTGCCCACTCTGAGCGGCAGCACGTCGGAAAGACCCTAGCCGCAGGGCGCAGCACCGCTGGCTATCGTTTCCCCGGCGCGCTGGTAGTCACCGACGAGGACGGCTAGTTCGTCGCCGGAGTGGGCTGTGGCCCACTCGTAGCGCTCTACCGTCAAGGAAGCCAGGTCGATGTAGCCAAGTTTGTAGGCGACCTGCCCGGCAGCAGTATACGCCTCCGCCAGTAGCCCGAAGGCCCGTTCGCGTTCCGAGCCGGTTTGGGGACCGACCGGCCGCCGGGAGCATCACGGGGGATGGAGACTCAACCGGCTGCCGGCCGGAGCTTATGCGGGGGCGGTGCCGGTCGTGGCGTGGTGCTCGGCGCTCAGGTGCTCGATGCCCTCGGAGTGCGCGGTGGGTCGGGTGGTGGTAGTGCCGTGGTGGTCGCAGAGTCGGCACCGCCAGACCACGGTGTCTACCGAAGCCGTCGCGTCGATGTTGATCACCTCGGTGGCGGGCAGGCAGATAGTCATGGTCATGGTGGTGGGTCCCTTCCCGGAGCGTCGGTGAACTTCGGTGCGCAGGATGGCCATGAGGGCAGTCGTGCGCAGCTGCGGGGTGGGGAGCAGGCTCACTATGGACAGGGCTGGGTTGACCATTGTGGTCGCCCAGTGCAGGCCGCACGTTGCGCACAGCCAGGCTTGGACCTGGGGGGAGGTGCCGGTGATCCGCTGCACGCCGTGAGTAGCGCCGCACCCGGGGCAGGGCTCAGCCTCGGTCGGGTCAGGTGGACACCACGCTGGATGCCCGGCCTCAGTGGTGCTCACCTTGCCGCTGCCAGGATCGCCTCGGCCACCTGCACGGCGTCGCTCTGGGTGAGGATGGTCTCGGTGACGGTGGTGGCGTCGAGGGTGATGTGCACCCGGCGGACCACTTTGCCGTTCACGAGATCGGTCTCCCGCCAGAGGATGACGCTTCTATGTGTTGTCAAGTGGCGTTTGGGTGTTTCCGGTTCTTGTGTGGTTTCGTGGGGGTCTGCTGTGGTTTCGTGGGGGTTGGTGGGGGTGTCGCGCAGTGTGCGGGGCCGTCCCTCGCAGGTCAAGGGCGCCTTCGGCGTCGCTGAGGCGATGCCGTTGCGCGGCACCCTGGACCTGTGCGACACCACAGCAGACAGGCCCCCACAGACAGCAGACCAGCCACCTGCCCACACCGCCCCAACCAGACAAGCCACCCCAGGACGGCCCTACCAGGCCACAGTTCGAGTAAGACCACATGGGTGCACCTGGGACACGCTTATTCGAACCGCTCTGACCTGTTAGAACGCCTTCAAGATGCGCTAGGGAAGGTGAGACTAGGCCGTCGGGTTCGCCGTGCGGCCCGCCGTAAGAGCTGATCTACTCAGGAGGTGCCGCCCGTGGCGTAATCTTGCGAGGCGCATCTCACCGCTTGGGCTCTGCGGGGTTGGCCAGTGGTGCCTACTTCGCGGCGGAGTGCTCAGGTGGAGCATGCGCTGGTGGCGCGGGTGAGGCGTAGGTATTGGTAGTCAGTGTCTTACTCTGTACGTGCCAGTATCGGGGTCAACTGTCCTGCCGCGACTACAGCCCCGAAGAGGGTTCCAGCCACGCCTATGGCGGTTAACAGGTATGAGTTTGCCCCCAAAGTCAGCATCAGAGGAGCTTAAAGCGAGTGTTCCTGAGCGTCTCGCGGCGAGCGGAACGACCCGGCCCCGTCCAGGCCGTGCGGCCCAACGCCGCCCGCGCCGAGCGCAACAGCTCCACAGGCTGAGGGTGATCTTGTTGAAAGCTGGGTAGGGCGGGCACGAATACACCCAGGTCG
>DATEMN010000231.1:0-2068 GCA_035275565.1 Pseudonocardiaceae bacterium
GATGGCACTCGGTACAGTTCACCGTCCGATAAGGATCCGAGACAGGACCCGATCAGGACATTGTGGACATATCAAGACCAGGGGGACATACCGAGCTCAGGATGGATGTGTCCTATTCGTAATCCTCCTGAGCTGAACCCCACCCAGGGGACTACCGAAGTAATGCAAGCGAGGCCCGGAACAGCCGGGCAGCCTGATGAGGAGTTGAGATCGATTTGAGGAAGATCCAGCGACTGGCTGCGGTCGGTGCGATGGCGGCCTTGACCGTCGCGCTCGGTGCGTGCAGTAGCGAGCAGACAGCGGCACCCGAAGCTCCAGCGCCGGCTGAGGAGCCAGCTGCCCCCTCGGAGGCAGAGACGCCCACCAGCGGCATCACTGAGATTTCGGACATCTTCGGTCCGGCCTGCAGCCAGGTGCCCGCGACCGGCGAAGGCTCGGCGCAAGGCATGGTCGATGACCCGGTGGCCACGGCGGCCAGCAACAACCCGTTGCTGAAGACCCTGACCGCAGCGGTGACCGCGGCCAACCTGGGGGACACCCTGAACAGCGCCGAGGCCCTCACCGTGTTCGCGCCGGCTGACCCGGCCTTCGCGGACCTGGAGACCAAAACCCCCGGTATCACCAAGCAGCTGACCACTGACCCGAACGTGGCGTCACCGGACAGCAAGCTGGCCACGATCCTGAAATACCACGTGGTCGGTAAGCGCTACAACGCCGAGGGTCTCGTCGAAGCTGGCTCGGTGGAAACCCTCCAAGGCGACAAGGTGACGATCGCCGGGACCGAGATGGCACCGACCGTGAACGGTGCCCAGGTGCTGTGCGGCAACATCCCCACCAAGAACGCCACCGTGTTCGTGATCGGGCAGGTGCTCACGCCGCCGGCGTCCTGATTCCGGCAGTTCCCACCCTCAGGGGTGGCTCCGTGGTGGAGCCACCCCTGACGCATGTCCGGCGCCGGGGGTGCGGGTCGCCACTTTGTTCCTGCGTTCACAAGCGGCTACCGTGGTAGCCGCATCGCTCAGTAGTGCGGCGGTGTCGACCGTGAGTCCGACGATTGCGCGGCCCGGGGTCTGGCGAGTGAGTGGATGATCCGAGAGGAACTGTCACGGTGCACGCGCATGGCAGGTACGGCGCCGTACCTGAGGCTGCGGTCGCCCGCCTCGCCGTCTACCTGCGGGTGCTCACCTCAATGATCGAGCAGGGCGTGACCACGATGTCCAGCGAGGAACTCGCCGGCGCCGCCGGGGTCAACTCGGCGACGCTGCGCAAGGACTTGTCCCATGTGGGTTCCTACGGCACCCGAGGTGTGGGTTACGACACAGCGCGCCTCGTGGAGAACATCGAGCGGCTACTCGGGCTCACCCGGCATCACAGCGTCGCGGTGGTCGGCATCGGAAACCTCGGGCATGCGTTGGCCAACTACGGGGGTTTCCCCGATCGCGGCCTGCCGGTCACGGCGTTGTTCGACGTCGATGAGGACCTGATCGGGGTGCCGGTCGGCGGGCTGATCGTCGACCACATCGACACCATTCCCGCGGTGTGTGTCGAGCGCGAGGTGACCATCGGAGTGATCTGTACCCCGTCCGTCGCGGCTCAAACGGTGTGTGACCTGCTGGTGGCCGGCGGTGTCCGATGCATCCTCAACTTCGCCCCGGTGGTGCTGCAGGTATCCGACGGCGTCGAGGTGCGGAGGGTGGACCTCGCGGTGGAGCTGCAGATCCTGTCGTTCCACGATGCCCGCCGGTGCAGCGACGACGAGATGCTGCCGGTGATCGAGCCGGGTGACCGGATCGGGGTGAACCGATGAGCCTGCTGGTTGTGGGGCTGTCCCATCGCAGCGCGCCGGTCGGAGTGCTGGAGCGGGTCTCGGTGCCGGTTGCGGACGCCAGCAAGGTCCTCGCCGACCTGCTTGGGCGGGAACACGTCGCCGAGGTGCTTCTGCTGTCTACCTGCAACCGGGTCGAGGTCTACGCGGTGGTGCAGACCTTCCACGGCGGCTTGGCCGACATCACCGACGTGCTGGCGCGCCAGAGCGCGATGGCGCTGGACCAGTTGTCCGACCACCTCT
>DATEMN010000232.1:0-8313 GCA_035275565.1 Pseudonocardiaceae bacterium
CGAAACCGATGGCCCCGGCGGCGCAGCTCACTGCGGAGCTCGGTGAAGTTATACGTCTCCCCGCTATAGATGATCGTCACCGTGCCGTCGTCGGTGAGTACCGACATGGGCTGCGTTCCGCCCTCGATATCGATCACCGCCAGCCTGCGGTGACCCAACACCACATGACGATCAAACCAACTGCCCTCGGCGTCGGGCCCCCGGCAAACCATAGTCGCCGTCATCACGTCAAGATCCGCCTGGTACCGAGTCAGGTCCCGATCAAACGAAACCCAACCAGCGATTCCGCACATCGAGATATCTCCTTGTCATTCCTGGTACGAGCGTTCGATGAGGTTGGCGCCGTTACCCCAGATCACCGACGAGCCGCAGGTCCTCGCACATCGAAAATAAACTCCTCCAGAACCAAGGCAAGACATCTTGTGACGAACACGTCACCCGTTTTAAGAGTCGTGCACCGTTGTGCTGCTACGTGTGGGGTGGCCGATCACCCGGTTGTGCTGGCCAGCACGCGGTCGATCTCCCCGGCGAGCTCGACGTCCTTTCCGGTGATCCCGCCTGCGGAGTGGGTGCTGCAGCGGAAGGTCACGGTGCGCCAGCGGATGTCGATGTCAGGGTGGTGATCGCGCGCCTCGGCGATCTCGGCCACCGCGCGCACCGCCTCGATGGCCGCCGGGAAGCTGGGCAGTTTCGCGGTGCGCACGATCGCGTCACCGTCGCGTTGCCAGTCGGTGAGCCCTTTCAGGGCACCT
This sequence comes from Pseudonocardiaceae bacterium, assembly GCA_035275565.1. GTDB lineage: Bacteria > Actinomycetota > Actinomycetes > Mycobacteriales > Pseudonocardiaceae. The sequence goes on from DATEMN010000232.1 coordinate 753, forward strand.
GTCACCTGCTCGTCATCCCAGAGTGTCGTCATGTCCCTATCCTGCCGCACCGGCTGCCGCCGGGTCAGACACCAGCACCGCGCGGAAGCGTGCCTTACCCGAGCGCACGTGATCGACGGCGCGGTTCACGTCCGCCATCGGGAACTGCTCGACTCTCGCAACGATGCCCGCCCGTGCCGCGAACTCGAGCATGCGTGCGATGTCCGAGGGGCTTCCGGCGGCGCCGCCGCTCACCGAGCGCTCGAGGAGCAGCGGTACCACCGGAAACCGGATGTCCGTCTCCGGAAGGCCGACGATGACGAGCCGCCCCTGCGGTCGGAGTGCCGCGAGGTAGTCACCCCAGGGGATGTCCGCCGACACCGTTGACACGATGAAATCGAATGTTCCGGCGGCCCTTGCCAGCTCGTCTGTGCCTTTGGTCGCGATGAAACGAGCTGCGCCGAGCGTGCGAGCGTCTGCTTCCTTGTCGCGGCTCGACGAGATGGCCGTCACCTCGCAGCCAAACTTTGCGAGGAACTCAACGGCCAGGTGGCCGAGACCGCCGATCCCGACGACGGCGGTGCGCATCCACGGCATGACGCCGTACTCCACCATGGGTGTGAAGACCGTGACTCCCGCGCACATCAGCGGCCCGGCGTTCTCCGACGACAGCGCGTCCGGGATGGGTACGGCGAATTCCGCCTGGCAGCGAACCGAGCTGGCCCATCCGCCGGGACGCCCGATGATCGTCGGGCGTCCCGTAGGGCAGAGGTTCTCCTTGCCCCGCGCACACCACTCGCAGGTACCGCACGACCCTGCCTGCCAGCCGACTCCCACCCGCTGCCCGACCTGGCGTATGTCACCCACGTTCGCACCTACCGCAGTGATGATCCCGATCACTTCGTGACCCGGCACCAAGGGATACTGGCTCGAGCCCGAGCCGTCGATCATCGAAATGTCGCTGTGACAGATGCCGCAATGGGTCACCCGAATCTCGACGTCCGCTGCGCTAAGCGGCCCAGCCTCGTACTCGTAACGCTCGAGCTTCCCCTTCGCGGTGTACGCCGCGTACGCTTTCACAGCCATCAATGCTCACCCCTCGCTGCCTCGCAACGCGTCTTAGGCTAACTCGGATCTGCCCGCTTACCGATCTTGGTGCAGCCATCGAGCCACGTCCGGGTCGTTGAGCTTGGCGATCCGGACGTGGTACCGCCGAAGGTCGTCTTCGGTCAGCTGGGTGCGCCACTGCCCGCTCGTTCCCCGGTGGAAGAACTCCGCGTTGTCGTGCCAGACGGCGTCGTTCTGGTTGGGGGCGAGGTAGTCGGCCCGGCGGCGCATCTCATCGAACCGGGCCGCTGCCACCAACTCCGGCCACCGTCGCTCGGCAACGTCGATGCCGAGCCGTTGGGCCAGGTGGCGCATCTGTCCCTCGAGGTCGGTCTTGAGATCGTCGTAGTGCAGCAGGACGAGGTGATGGGCGCCGGTCGTGGCCGGCCAGAAGGTGCGGATGTGGTGAAAGAGGTTCACCAAGCTGGTCGGTGACTCGCCGGCAGGTTTCGGGTCGTCGATCCACTGCCAGAACCGCTCGATCTCGGTCGGCGGCGGCTCTGGTGGTCCGTCGGGCAGCTGTTCATCGAAGTCCTCGGCACCGACTGCGGTGCGCCGGGCGGTGAGGAAAGCGTCCATGTCGAGGTTGACTATGTGGTGGGACCAGGAGAAGCCGACGTCGCGGGGGTCGCGGCCGACGCAGACGTAGGTGACCCGGTCATCGAGGGGGAGACCGTCGAGCGGCGTGTGGGTCTTGATGAACCGCCGGTGGGGCTGCGCTTCGAGCGCGGTGACGACCTGGTCACGGTCGGCCGTCAGCATGTCGAGCCAGGGCGAGATCTCGGTGAGCGGCCGCTCGAAGTCTGGGGTCTGGAAGACCAGCAGGGCGCAGATCATCTGGGTCCAGGTCGTGCCACATTTCGCCGGGATGCTCAGGACGATGTCGCCGTCCCGGAACGGGAAACCCTCCCACCGGGCGTTGTCCGCCACGAACGAGCGGTAACGGGTCGTTGCTTCACGCATAGGTGCAGACGTTACCGGGATCAGGCTTCGCGAGTGGTCATTCTGACGAGGGTGAGCCCCATGCCGAGCAGCAGGTAGCACCCCGCACGGACGCTGCTGGCGGCTAACCCGTCCCACGGTAACGGGTCACGCAGCACGTCGGCGATCGCGAACCACCCGGTGGTCAGCAGCATTGGCTGCAGCCAGTCCAGCGCGGGAATCGCGGAGAGCACCCCGAACACGATCAGCCCGCCCAACACCGCCGCGAGCACCACCAGGGGGTGATCGGTGGTCGAGGACACCGCCAGCGCCACCGCACCCACCGCGGCGAGCTGCCCCACCGTCCAGGCTGCGGCCAGCGAAACCCGCAGCAGCGCCGACCCCGGCCCGATCTCGGTACCGGACAGGGTGAGCATGCCGTGGGCGGTCCCGGAGGGGCCGACCAGAACCAGCCCGGTGACGACGCCCAGCACCCCGACCACGGCGACCGCGATCATCGCGACAGCCAGCACGCCGATCGCTTTGACCAGCACCAGCCGGGTCCGGCTGACCGGGGCCAGCAGCAGCCCGCGCAATGTGCCGTGCGCGGACTCGCCGGCCAGCGCGTCGGCAGCGGCCATCGCCACGGCCAGCGGCAGCAGCAACGCCAAGGAGATCGACAGTGCCGCGATCGGCAGCACCAACCCGTTACCGGCGACCTGGGTGAGCAGCCCAGCCCCGCCCGGTCCGTCGGTCGTCGCGATGCCGATCCCGATCAGCACCGGGACCAGTGTGAGCAGACCCAGCGCGACCTGGGTACGCGGCCGGCGCAGCACCCAGCGCAGCTCGCTGCGCAGCAGCCGCCCCAGCGGTGCCCGCAGAGGAGTACTCATCTGCCGTTGCCCCCGGTCAGCTGCGCGAACAGCTCGTCCAACCCGGTCCGCCAGCGCTGCACCTCGTGTACCGCGACGCCGGCACCGACCAGCAGCGCCACCACCGCGGGCGGGTCGGTCCCGGTCAGCTCGACGCGCACCCCGTCCGGGCGGACCGCCGCACCGATCCCGGCCGACCGCAGCGCCTGCATCGCGACGGCGGAATCCGGGGTGCGCACGTCCAGCGCGGGTGCCTCGCCGTCGAGCAGCGCCGCCAACGGACCCGACGCGATCAATGACCCCTCGGCGAGCACCGCCACGTGCGTGCACGTCGCCTCGACCTCGGTGAGCAGGTGGGAGGACACCAGCACGGTGGCGCCCTCGGCGTGCAACCCGGCGATGATCCGGCGCACCTCCCGGGTCCCGGCGGGGTCCAAGCCGTTGGTCGGCTCGTCGAGCATCACCAGCCGCCGGGGTACCAGCAGCGCCGCGGCCAGGCCGAGGCGCTGTTTCATCCCTAACGAGTAGGCGCGGTAACGCCGGGTCGCCGCGGGCGCCAGGCCGACCCGCCGCAAGGCGGTCTCGACCGCGTCCGGGATAGCCCGGGCGGGCAGTAGCGGCTCGGCAGCCGCGCAGCGCCGCAGGTTCTCCCGGCCGGACAGGAACGGGTGAAAGCCAGGACCCTCCACCAACGCGCCGACGTACGGCAGCACGTCCGCGGCGGCGGCTGGCACCGGTGCGCCGAGCAGCTCCACGGTGCCCGCGGTGGGCCGCGACAGCGCCAGCAGCATCCGGATCAGTGTGGTCTTGCCCGAGCCGTTGGGACCCAGCACCCCGAGCACGGCGCCGGCCGGCACGTCGAGGTCCACACTGGACACCGCGACGGTGGCGCCGAAGACCTTGCGCAGCCCCCGAACCCGGATCGCGGGCCCGGCCGGCGCCGCGGTCACGGTCGGGTTCGGGGTGACCGAGGCGGCCGTCACGTGGTCAGGGCCTCGTCGAGCACCTGCTGCGGCACGGCGCCGGCGGCGATCCGCCCGTCGGAGGCCACCAGCACGGTGACCACCGCGGTCTGCACCACCCAACCCTGGCCCCACGGTCCGCGGGCCGGCTGGCCGATCTGTTGGAGCACCGCCAGCGCGTCGGGTTGCGTATCCGAGCCGGCACGGGGGAGCTGCCCGAGTATCACCGTGTCCCACCCGTCACCCTGGCTGCGGATCCCCGCCCGCAACGCACCCTCGTGTGAAGCATCCCCCTGCGGCGTCTTCGTCTTCGCCGGATCGGGCCGCTCCACCGTGACCCCCGCGGGCGGGGTGAACTGAAACAGCGCGGGATCCTGGGTGCCGACGTTGAGGTCGGCGAAGCCGATCTTCAATGCTGGGTCGGGGGATCCGTTGGCCAGCACGGTGAACTGCAGCGGAACCCGCAGGACCAGATCGACCGCCACCCGCACCTCCCGCAGCAGGGTCCGCTCGGTCGGCGCGGGGATGAGCACGAGCTGGTAGACGGGTCGTCCGGCGACGTAGCCGGTACCGTCCACGGTCACCGTGCTGCTCTTGCGCACTTCGCCGATCAGCTCCCGGGCTACCTGCGCCGGGTCGGTCACCGAGAGGCGCTGACGATCCGATTGCGCGCCGTGCTCCAGCGCGGTCGCGGTGCGCGCTGCGGAGTCGTAGCGCCACAGCGTCGTGCCGTCCTCGACCAGCACCTGCTCACCGTCGCGGGAGGGCAATGCCAGCCGCCCATGGCCCTGGCCGTCGGACCACACGCGGAAGGTCGCCCCCGGTTGGATCAATGACGCGAACTCCGGCATACCAGGCAGCTCGGGTAGGCGCAGCCCGTTGTCCACCGTGACGGTGCCACCGAGCGCCGGGGCCTTTGCGGTGAGTACTGAGGCCACCAGATCCTCGGCGGATATCGGCGGCAGCGCCGGTTCCGACCGGGCGCTGACGGGCATGATCAGCACGCCCAGGCCGATCGCCCCCGCCGCCGCAGCAGCCAGTGCCGCCATCGCTAGCTTCATCGCTTCCTCCCGCACGTCGGGCGCTGATGATGATGCTGCTCCGCACCGGCTGAGAAAGCCCTGAGATCGTCACCGGTAGTAGTTGCCGATGGTGGAGCTCTTGGGTTCGGCGGCAGGGTGGCTGGGGTTACTCGTCAGTGACCAGTACCCAGATCCGCGCGGTCAGGTCGGCGCCGGCGGTGGCCAACCGGCGGCCACAGGGACTGAACGCCACCCCCAGCACCCCGTCTCTGTGGGTGACCCGGGCGAGCTGGCTGCGCCACAGCGTGCGCTCCTCGACTGATGGTCCCTGCGCCGAGTCGTCGTGGGTGACCGCGGCGAGTTGCTGCTCGCTGGTGGCATCCCAGATCCGTGCCGTCTTGTCGTCGCCGGTGGTCGCCAATCGGCCCCCGTCCGGGCTGAATGTCACGCCTCGTACCGGCTTGTCGTGGGTGATCTCAGCGAGCAGCTGTCCGCTGAAGGCGTCCCAGATCCGGGCGGTGCGGTCGTCGCAAGCGGTGGCCAGCCCATGCCCGTCCGGGCTGAACGCCACGCCCCGTACCGGCTTGTCGTGGGTGATCTCGGCAAGCAGCTGTCCGCTGACGGTGTCCCAGATCCGGGCGGTGCGGTCGTCGCCGGCGGTAGCCAGCCGGTGTCCGTCTGGGCTGAACGCGACTGCCCGGACGGGCTTGTCGTGGGTGATTTCGATGAGTCGCTGTCCGCTGCTCACGTCCCAGATTCGGGCGGTGTGGTCGTCGCAAGCGGTGGCCAGCCGATGCCCGTCCGAGCTAAACACCACCCCCGTCACCACATTGTCGTGAGTGAACGTGGCGAGTTGCTGTCCGCTGACGGTGTCCCAGATTCGGGCGGTGTGGTCGTCGCTGGCGGTGGCCAGCCAATGTCCGTCCGGGCTGAACGTCACGGCCCGGCCGCGCGCGGTCGGGGGCCGTCCACGCGCATTGGACCGCACGCCTTGGTGCTTCACGTTCAAGCATTCCTGCCCGCTGGCGACATCCCAGATCCGCACATGTCTGTCGGCGCCGACGGTGGCCAGCCGCTGGCCGTCCGGGCTGAACGCCACCGCGTCAACGGCCTTGCGGTGGCGCAGGACCTGCACCACTTTGGGGTGTGGGGCGATGGTGGGCAGGTGCGGTGATACCGGCGGGTCGGGAAGCTCCCGGCGGGCCCGGTCCAGCAGAGCCGCGGTGTCCCGATAGGTGGGATCCAGCCGCTCCAGCACCTGGATCGCCTGCTGCCACTCGCCGGTGTCGATCAGGCGCAAGCCGTTGCGGTACTGCGAGGCGATCTGCATCTCCTGTTCCGCGGAGACGAGTTGGGCTCGCGCTGAGGTCACCAGCCCGTCGGGATCCGCGGCGGTCGGATCCAGGATGTGCAGCCGCTCACCGATCTTGACCACAGCCGCCCATTCCTCGGCCTGGTGCAGCCGGCGCGCCTCGGCTTGCCAACCGGCGAGCTGCTGCCGGCGCCGCGCGTCGTCCAACAGCTGACCGACGTCCCGGTAGTGGGGATCGGTCTTGACGACCATCGTGAACATCTTGACCGCCTCGTCCCATTCCAAGGCCTCGGCGGCCGCGCACCCCTGGGTGTAGCGGGTGGCCAGCTGCTGCTGATGGCGGGCGTGTTTCAGCTTGACGGCGACGTCGGGATGGTGATGGGGGCGGTGGGCGAGCACCTGTTGCAGCAGCACGACGGCCTGATCCCACTGCTCGGTCCAAAACGCTGCCAGCGCCCGGTCGTAGAGAGCCTCCAACTCCCGCGTGCCGATCGGGTCCTGAGATGGGCGGGGCTGCGGGAGCAGGGGACCGGTGCCGTCGAAGATGCGCCCATCGGGGGCACGCAGGTACAGCACGGGGGTGCCCCACTCCAGGGTGTCCTTCTTGGCGCGTCGCAGCGCTTGCCGGGCGCGCACCACGCTGTCGTCCACCGGTCGCCGTTTGGCTACGCTCTGGTAGAACGTCTGGGCGAACACGATCGCGGCCGGGTTGGTGATCTCGAACTGCATCGCCACCACCGCCGGGATCCACCGGCGCACCAGTGCCCCGGCGGTGCTGGACAGTGCATCCAGGCCGCCACCGCGCCCGGTGTCGCAGGCGTTGAGCACCACCAGCCGCAGTGTGGGGTGCTTGGCGAGCAGCCGGCTGAGATCGTCGGCACCGACCAGGTCGGTGCGGCCCTCGTCGTCGGCCAACGCCAAGGTGCCCTCCTCAGCGACCCGGTCGTACCCGCCGTGACCGACGAAATGGAACACGTGCCACAGATCCTGGTCCAGAGCATCCTCCAGCGCGTTGTAGGTCTGCCCGGCCACCCAGGACAGCTCCACCAACCCGTCACGCTCCAGCCCTGCCAGCGCGGTGAGCAGCCGCTGCTGCTCCTCGTCGATCTCCAACACGTGCTGATCACCCGGGCACGCCACCATGCCCAGAACCCGCAACGGCAAGGCGACTTGGAGCGGCTGGCGGGGGGCCAGCACCTCGGGGTAGCGCACCAGCGGCATACTCAAACCCAGGTAGTCCTGCTGACCGGGGTCGAACAGGAACTCCCACGGCAGCCGGGCCAGCTCCGGCGGGCGCACCCGCAACACCAGCCGCAGCGCACTGCCCTGCTCGTGGGCGCGCTGCCTGCTGGCCAGATACAGCACCCGCACATCACCGGAGATCAG